>DATFFZ010000045.1:0-53027 GCA_035249845.1 Gemmatimonadaceae bacterium | reverse complement strand
CAGCGCCGCCGGCGGCCGCGACGCCCGCGCTCCCGGCACCCGAGGATGCCTGCATCGCCGAGCAGTGGCGCATCGCGCGGGGCGAGCTCGGCGGGGCGAGGCAGACCATCACGGGGCTTCGCGGTCGTTCGCAGGGCGACGAGGTGCCTGACGAGGCGACCGTCTGCGCCGTGCTGCTCGACGCGATGCTGGCCGTGAGCGAGCGGCAACCGGACGCGATTCGGTTCGTCGAGCGCGCCGACTCCGTGCTGCGCGCCGGGCCCGTGGGCGATGAGATGCGCGCGTACGCGACGTTGGCGCTGACGAGGCTCTATCGCGCGCTCGGCGAGCGCGAGGCGGCGCTGGAGGCGGTGCGTCGTCGTCCCTACATGCGCGGGTGGCCCCATTATCTGTCGTCGTACCTTCGAGAGGAAGGGAGGCTCGCGGCGCAGGAAGGAGAGCGCGCGGCGGCGGCGAGAGCCTGCGAGCAGTATCTGGCGCTCCGGTCGGCGCCCGACGCGGAGCTCGCGTCGCAGGTGGATTCGGTGAAGGGAGAGCTGGCGCGGGTCAACCGCCGCCGCGGGCGGTAGGCGCAGCGCCGGCGGCCGGTGCATGCGCCCGGCGCCAGAGCAGGAACACCGGCACGCCCGCCAGCAGGATCACCACGCCGATTCCCGCGGATCGAGGGAATTGCGCGATGGTGCTGAGCGCCAGGAGCCAGAAGGCACCCACGAACAGGATCGTGGTCGCGGGGTGACCCGGCATGCGCGGGCCCGACGAGGGCGACGCCGCGTGCCCTCGCCGCGCACGAGCGCGGAACACGAGCAGTGCCGCGCCGGTGAGCCCGAAGAAGATCGCGTCGATCGCCACCACGTAGTTGAGGATCTGCTCGTACCGTCCGGAGAGCGCGATGACGGAGGCCCAGACGCCCTGGAGCGCGATTGCCATCACCGGAGCGCCGCTCCCCGCCGCGGCCTTCCCCACGCCTCGGAAGAAGAGTCCATCCCGCGCCATGGCGAAGTAGACGCGCGGCGCGGTGAGCATCCCCTGACTCAGGAAGCCGAGCGTGGACACCGCGATGCCGGCAGCGATCACACGCGCGCCGGTCTCGCCCAGCGCCAGCTGCATGACCCGTGAGGCAGGCGTGGTGGTGGCGGCCAGTCCGGCGGGACCGAGTATGGCCAGGCAGACGAGGTTGACCGCGAGGTAGAGCGCGATCACGGCCAGCACGCCGATCACCAGCCCGCGCGGCAGGTCACGCGACGGATCGCGCATCTCGCCGCTCACGAAGCTCGCCGTCTGCCACCCGCCGTAGGCGAAGAGCACGGGGACCATCGCCGCGCCGAAGGCGGGGAGGGATTCTCGTGCGCCCGGCGCGGGAGAATCCGCCGTGCGCACGTCGTTGCCCAGTGCGAGCCACCCGAGTATGACCAGCACCAGGATGGCGGCGATCTTGGTCACCATCAACGCGCTCTGGAGGTTGCTCCCTGCGCGCGCGCCGAAGCAGTTCACGATGGTGAGGACGAGCAGCGAGAGCACGGCGATCACCGGGGCGGCCAGCGAGGTCGCGGTCAGCTCGCGGGCGTACACCGCGAATGTCATGGCGGCGGCGGCCATGCCGCCGGTCTGGATCACCAGCAGCAGCGTCCAGCCGTAGAGAAAGGCCACCATCGGATGGTAGGCGTCGCGCAGATACACGTACTGGCCGCCGGTACTCGGACGCCACACGGCCAGCTCGGCGTAGACGAACGCGCCTAACAACGCGATGGCGCCGCCGAGGATCCAGGCCAGCAGAATCATCCACGGCGAGGGGACGGTCCGCGCGACCACGGAGGGATTGATGAATATGCCCGCGCCGACGATCCCGCCCATCACGATCATCGTCGCGTCGAACGAACCGAGTCGTGGGCGCAGCGCGGCCGGCTCCGTCACGGGCCAGCGTCACGCCTCCACGAAGGCGTCGGTGATCGGCATGTCGCGCGGGTCGAACTCGGAGGGTGTGCAGCCGACGAGCTGCCTGAAGTCGCGCACCAGGTGGGGGTGGTCGAAGTAGCCGGCGTCGACGGCGATGGCCGACCAGCCGGCTCGAGGGTCGCGGCGGGCCAGCTTGAGCGCTCGCTGCACCCTCGCGATGCGCGACAGCATCTTGGGGCCAAAGCCCAGCGTCTCGGAGAAGGCGCGCTGCACCCATCGCGTGCTGCGGCCTAGCGCCGAGGCGACCTGCGCCACGGCGGGGAGCTCCCTTTCCGACGTCATGCGCTCGATGGCGGCCCGCACCGCCGGGTCGGGGAGTGGGCGGTGCTCGACGTGCGCCTCCAGCGCGCCGACGAGACGGGAGAGGCGCTCGGTCTCATCCGGCGTGTCCTCCAACAGATGACCGAGCGTCCGAGACAGCGCGGAGGCGACGTCGCCTAACGAGAGGAGCTCGTTGCCGAGCTCGTTGAGCGGGAGTCCGAGAAAGGCGCGGCCGCTCCAGGGGTGGAGGCGGATGCCCACCACGTCGGCGGAGCCGGTCGGCTCCACGATGGTCGGGCCCGTCACCGCGCCGGCGAGAATGGCCCTCGGCTGCACGACCCAGCGGCTGTCCGGATCGCGCCGACGAAACGAGTCGCCCACGTGGAAGATCAGCTCGACGCAGCCGTCCGGAACGATCGGCTGCGGCTCGCCGACCGCTCCGGCGCTCGCGTGCAGCGTCCACAGGCAGCGGACGAAAGGCGCGAGGGCGGGCGTTGGGACGTACTCGGCGTAGGTGAGGTCGGTCATGGCCGGGGGCTGTCGCTTTTTTCCAAGCGGGCGGGGGCGCAACGGTTAAGTTGCGACCGCCCGCTCACCACTGCCAGAGGAGGATTCATGTTTGGTCGTAGACGCGCTCGATTCGCCGCCATTCTGGTGGCCGTCCTTCCGGCCGGCGCGATCGCGGCTCGCTCGGCGGAGCCGAGAGCCGCAGATCCGCCTCGCATCGAGTCGGTCGGCTGGTTGCAAGGGTGCTGGCAGCGCACGTCGCAGAATCGGGTGGTGGAAGAGCAATGGATGCGTCCGGGAGGGGGAACGATGCTCGGACTGTCGCGCACCGTGCGCCGCGAGGGCGCGGTGGACAGTACCACCGAGTACGAGTTTCTTCGCCTGTTCACGCGCGACGGCAAGCTCGTTTACGCGGCGCACCCGTCGGGGCAGAGCCCGGCGGAGTTCGTGGAGTCGGAGACTGCGGAGGGGAGCATCGTGTTCGCCAATCCGCAGCACGACTTCCCGCAGCGCATCATCTACCGCAAGCGCGGGGCGGACTCGCTGCTGGCGCGCATCGAAGGAACCATCGGCGGGAGCGCGCGGGGCGTCGATTTCCCCTACCGCCGCGTGTCGTGCGACCCGCGCGCTACTTCGTCTTCGTGAAGCGCACGTCGCGGGCGCGTCCGAAGCCGACGCTCATGGTGGTCACGTGTCCGCGTGGATCGCGGTGGAACCAGACCGGGTTCCCGGCGCTGGACGCGATGAACGCATCGCGCCAGGTGGGGACCAGCTCGAACGGACTCACCCTGGGTGCTTCGATGATGAGCTTCCCCTTCTCCAGCCGCACACGGTAGGTGGCGTTGGCCTCTTCGCTCGCGTACTCCCCGGCGAAGCTCGAGAGCTCGTCGGCGGTCGGCATCCACTTGGCGACGGCAACGTAGCGGGTGGTGTCGCCATCGGCGGTGGGCTCGAGCACTTCGGTCGTCCTGCCACCCGCGTCGGCGACGAAAATGTAGCTGCCGGGTCCCTCCCCCGCCTGGAAGACGGACTCGGAGACCGGCGCCAGACGCGGACCGTCCTCCACGAAGAGCGCGCCGTCGCGGTGCACCAGGCGCATCGGCGTGTGATCGCGCTGATTCCGATAGAGCCCCGCCCTGACGGAGAGCTGCGCCGGCGTGAGGCGCGTGCCGTTGGCGGCGGTGGACGGGCTCGCCGGCTGGCCGAGGTAGAGATCGGCGATCTGCCGGATGATCCTCCCGGTTGGGACGTTGGCCGCGTTGCAGAGCAGCGCCAGCGAGAGGTGCTGCTCCGGATAGCGCAGGAGATACGCGCGATATCCCGCGGTGGCGCCGCTGTGGCTCACCTCGGGAATGCCGCGATGGTGGTCCACGGTGAGGCCCAGCGCGTAGCGGATGGTGCCGCCATTGCGGAGCGTGCCTCGAGTGAGCATCTCCCTGCTCAACATCGCACCGCCCACCAGCGTGTCGACGAAGTTCTGACTCCACTTGAGGAGGTCGCCGACGGTGGTGAGCATGCCGCCATGGCCGTGCGCGTTCTCGAATGGCATGTCCATGTACCACTGGTCTTCCTGGAGCGCGTAGGCGGTGGCGCGCTGCTCGACGACGCGAGTGAAGTCGTCCCGCCAGGAGCTCTTGGTCATGCCGAGCGGCTCGAAGATGCGCGTGCGCGTGAAGTCCGCGAAGGGCATGCCGGCGACGCGCTCCACCAGCAGGGCGGCGAGCGAGTAGTTGGTGTTGCTGTACGCGTACTCCGTCCCGGGCGGGAAGTTGAGCGATTTCTGCCGCGCGATGATGCGCAGCACGTCGCGCTGCGTGTGCGAGCGCGAGCCGCGCGGCCATCCCTCGGCGGACGCCATCGTTCCCCAGTCGCGGAAGCCGCTCGTGTGATTGAGCATCTGGCGAATGCGAACGGGCGTGCCGTAGTCGGGAAGCTCGGGAAAGTGTCTCCGGATGTCGTCGTCGAGCGAGAGCTTTCCCTCGCGCGCCAGCAGCACCACCGACGCGGCGGTGAACTGCTTGGCCACGGATCCAGATTCGAAGATCGTCTCGGGGGTGTTGGGGACGCCGTACTCCAGATTGGCCATCCCGTAGGCACGGCTGAGCACCACGCGTCCGTCGCGCGATACGCCGAGGGCGCACCCGGGCGAGCGCCGCGTCGCCCATCGCGAGAAGAATTTGTCGATGTCGGCAGCGGCCGGCTCCCGCGCCGGTGGGGTCTGCGCATGGACGACGGGCGCGCCGGCGATCGCCGTGACGACGAGGACGATGCGAGCGATGACGCGTCGGGAGCTCATGGCGAACGGTCGGTGAGGGTGGACGGTCGGACCAAAGTAGCGTGCGAACCGGCGAGTCGGTAGCGATCGCCGGTACCGCTCTGGCGCGCCGGCGGCGGCGTGGTTAGTCCTACGCGGATGCGCACTCTCGTCATCGGTGGAACGGGTTTCATCGGGCGCTTCCTCGTACCGCGGCTCGTCGAATCCGGACACGAGGTCGCCGTCGTCATGCGCCCCGAGAGCGAGGCGGGGCTGCCCGAGGGGGCGCGCGCGGTTCGCGCCGACCGCCGGCGACTCCCCGAATCGGCGCGAGAGCTTCGCGCCCTCGCTCCGGACGTGGTGATCGATCTCATCCTCAGCTCCGGTCGTCAGGCAGATGACCTGATGAGCGTGTTCCGAGGTCATGCGGGGCGACTCGTAGCCATCTCGAGCGTGGATGTGTATCGCGCCACCGAGGTCCTGCACCGTCTGGTGGATGGTCCGCTGGAGCCGGTGCCGCTCACCGAAGAGTCCGCGCTCCGCACCATGCTCCAGACCTATCCGGCGGCCCAGATCGCGATGCTCAAGCAGCTGTTTGGCTGGCTCGACGACGAGTATGACAAGATCCCGGCGGAGCGGAGCGTGTCCGGGCACGCCGACCTCCCGTCGACGATCCTGCGTCTTCCGATGATTCACGGTCCGGGGGACCGGCTGCATCGCTTTCATGGACTCATCAAGCGTATGCAGGACGGGCGGCGGACGATCGTGCTGGCCGAGAGCGTCGCGCGGTGGCGGGGTCCGCGTGGGTACGTAGAGAACGTGGCCGAGGCCTGCCTGCTGGCGGCCGCGTCGCCGCGCGCTGTCGGACGTACCTACAACGTGTCGGAGGCGGAGAGCCTCACCGAGCTCGAGTGGGCGCGGCTCATCGCCCACGCGATGCGATGGGAGGGAGAATTCGTGGTGGTGCCTGACGACGACGCGCCCGAGTCGGTCCGCATGCCCGGCGATCTCCGCCAACACTGGGCGGCCGATTCCACCCGCATCCGAACGGAGCTCGGGTACACGGAACCGGTGCCGCGCGACGAGGCGGTGCGCCGGACGGTGGCGTGGGAGCGAGCAAATCCCCCCGCCGCGCCGATGTCGGCGTTCGACTACGACGCCGAGGACGCCGCCGCCCTCCGTGCCAGCTCACGCCGTAGCGCTCCCGGGTCCACTCAGCGATAGAAAATCCATCGGCCAACCGCGCGCGCATTCCGGTGGTCAATCGGTGCGCGGGCATGTCGTGTGCGCGACCTCGCACGTTCATCGACACGCGGTCGAGCGGCGCTCGACCAGGACGCACAGGGATGACCCCAGGAGGACGCATGGGCACGGCGATCAACGAGAGAACGCGTAGCGAGAGCCGCGTCGCCGGCCAGACGCGCGGCACACCCCGGACGCAGCGGGGGTTCGAGCGACAGTACGGAAATGGCGGCGAGCGTGTGGGCAGGGAGGGACTCGCCAACGCGCTGGGATGGTTCAGCATCGGACTCGGCGTCGCGCAGCTCGTCACGCCGGGCCGACTGGCGCGACTCATCGGCATTCAGGACAGCGACCGGAGCCGCGAGGTCATGCGGTCGTTGGGGTTGCGCGAGCTGGCGAGCGGCGTCGGGATCCTCTCGCGACCGAGACCGGCCGGATGGGTGTGGGCGCGAGTGGCAGGCGACGCGATGGATCTGGCGCTTCTGAGCAGGGCGATGACCGACAGCACGGAGCGCCGCCGGACGGGCGTCGCCACGGCGGCCGTGCTGGGCGTCACCGCACTCGACGCGTACTGCGCGCGCGAGCTGTCGCGCGCGGAGAGCGCCGGAGAGGAGCACGGCATTCACGTGGTCCGCGCCATCACGGTGAATCGCCCGGTGGAGGAGATCTACGCCTTCTGGCGCGCCTTCGAGAACTTCCCGCGCTTCATGCGGCATCTGGAGGAGGTGCGCGACCTCGGCAACGGGCGTTCGCACTGGAAAGCCAAAGCGCCGGCGGGGATGAGCGTGGAGTGGGACGCCGAAGTGGTAGAGGATGTCGCCAACGAGCGCATCTCGTGGCGCTCGGTGGAAGGGTCCGAGGTCTCGAACGAAGGAACGGTGTCGTTCCTTCCGGCGCCCGGCGGTCGCGGCACCGAAGTGGTGGTGGAGCTGCGCTACGATCCGCCGGCCGGGAAAGTGGGACAGCTCTTCGCCAAGCTCTTCCGCGAGGAGCCCGGACAGCAGATGCACGACGACCTTCGCGCCTTCAAGCAGGTGCTGGAGACGGGAGAGGTGATGGTATCCGACGCTACGCTGCGTAGCGGGCCGCACCCGGCGCACCCGCCGGGGAAGCTGGGCGAGCGCGTGAGCTCGAAGTCCTGAGCCGAATCACAGGAGGAGTAATGAAGGCGACTTGCTGGATGGGGATGCAGAAGGTGGAGGTGCGGGAGGTCCCCGACCCGCGGATTCTGAATCAGGGCGACGCCATCGTGCGGATCACGTCCACCGCCATCTGCGGATCGGACCTGCACCTGTACAACGGGTTCATCCCGGCAATGGAGAAGGGGGACATCCTCGGCCACGAGTTCATGGGGGAGGTGGTGGAGGTGGGGCGTGGCGTGAAGAAGCTGAAGGTAGGCGACCGTGTGGTGGTCCCCTTCCCGATCTCCTGCGGCGCGTGTCTGGCATGCGAGGCGGAGGCGTACTCGCTGTGCGAGAACTCGAATCCGAACGCCTGGATGGCGGAGAAGCTGATGGGCCACTCGCCGGCCGGGATATTCGGCTACTCGCACCTGTTGGGTGGCTTCGCCGGCGGGCAGGCGGAGTTCGCACGGGTGCCGTACGCGGATGTCGGACCGCTCAAGATCGAGAACGGCTTTTCCGACGAGCAGGTGCTCTTTCTCTCCGACATCTTCCCGACCGGCTACATGGGCGCCGAGATGTGCGACATCGCGCCGGGCGACGTGATCGCTGTGTGGGGGTGCGGGCCCGTTGGACAGTTCGCCATCGCCAGCGCGAAGCTCCTGGGCGCGGAGCGCGTGATCGCCATCGACCGCTTTCCGTATCGGCTCGACATGGCGCGCGACAAGGCGGGTGCCGATGAGGTGATCAACTACGAGGAAGTGGACAGCGTGCTCGACGTGCTGAAGGAGCTCACCGGGGGGCGTGGTCCCGACGCCTGCATCGACGCGGTGGGCATGGAGGGGCACACGAAGGGGTTGCAGTACAAGTACGACCGAGCCAAGCAGATGATGCGACTCGAGACCGACCGGCCGATCGCGCTTCGCGAGGCGATCCTGGCGGTGAAGAACGGTGGTACGGTGTCGATCATCGGGGCGTACGGCGGGTTCGACGACAAGATCCCGATCGGCGCTCTCATGAATCGCTCGATCACGATCAAGACCGGCCAGTGTCACGTACAGCGGTACATGCGGCCACTGCTCGACCGGATCGAGAATGGCGAGATCGACCCGACGTTCGTGATCACGCACCGGATGAAGCTGGAGGAGGCACCGCGCGGGTACGACCTCTTTCTCAAGAAAGAGGACAACTGCGAGAAGGTGGTGCTGGCGGCGTAATCGACGCGATGCTCGTGGTTGTCAGCGACCCGTTCTCGACCGCGACCGACCGGCCACGCCCATCGCGGCGTGGATGAGACGCGGGGCCGCCAGTCTACCGGCGGCCCCGCGTCGCATCCGATTTGATCCCGACGACTGCTACTGCACGGCGTTGATCATGTCGAAGATCGGGAGGTACATGGCGACCACCATGCCTCCGACCACCACGCCGAGGAAGACGATCATGACCGGCTCCATGAGGCTCAGGAGCGCGGAGACGGCGGTGTCGACCTCGGTGTCGTAGAAGTCGGCGATCTTCGAGAGCATCTCGTCGAGACCACCGGTCTGCTCGCCGACGGCGATCATCGAGATCACCATTGGGGGGAAGACGGCGGACTTCTGGAGGGGCGCCGAGATGGTGTCACCGCCCGCGATCGAGGCGCGCGACTCCATGATGGCGTCGTGGATCACGCGATTGCCCGCGGTGCGGGCGGTGATCTCGAGACCGTCGAGGATGCTGACGCCGGAGCTGATCAGCGTGCCGAGGGTGCGAGTGAAGCGCGACACGGCGGACTTCCGGAGCAGATCACCGAGGACCGGGATCTGGAGCATGAACTTGTCGATGTTCAGGCGTCCGCCCGGCGTGGCGTAGTAGCGCTGAATCAGGAAGATGGTGCCGTAGATACCGCCGCCCAGGGCCCACCAGTACCCGGTGAGGAACTTCGAGAGCCCGATCACCACCCGGGTGGGGAGCGGGAGCGCCATGTTCACGGAGGCGAACATGTTCTCGAAGACCGGGATCACGAAGATGAGCAGCACGACGATGGCGATGACGGCCACCGAGCAGATGACCGCCGGATACACCATGGCGCTCTTCACCTTCCCCATGAGGGCGTCGCTCTTCTCGAGGAAGGTGGCCAGGCGCATGAGGATGGTGTCGAGGATACCACCCGCCTCGCCGGCGGCGACCATGTTGACGTAGAGGTCGGTGAACGCGTTCGGGTGCTTGCGGAGCGCGTCGGCGACGGTGTTGCCCGACTCGACGTCGTACACGACCTGACGCGTGACGTCCTGAAGCGCCTTGTTCTCGCTCTGCTTGGAAAGGATGTCGAGCGCCTGGACGAGGGGGAGACCGGCGTTGATCATCGTCGAGAACTGGCGGGTGAAGATGACGATGTCGCGGGTCTTGATCCTACCCTTCCGCTTCTTTCGCTGCTCCTCGTCGACCTTCACGACGATGAGCTTCTGGCGGCGCAGCTGGGTCACCACCTCGTCGCGGTTGACCGCGTCCATGGTGGCGGTCTTCAGCTCGCCGTTGAGCGTCCGGGCCGTGTAGGCGAATGTCGGCATTGCTGCTCCTCAGAGTGCCAGGAAAAGCCGGGCGGTACGCGTGCGGTCAGCGACGGCCGCCGGCGGCCAGCTTGGAGGCGGGACGCTGCTTGTCGCCCGGAGCGCCATCCTCGTTCGGCGACTCGCCGATCATGCGGAGGAACTCGTTCGGATCGCTCGAGCAGCGAAGGGCCTCTTCCATCACGATCTCGCGCCCGACGTACAGCTGGTAGAGCGCGTCGTTCAGCGTCTGCATCCCCCACTTCTTTCCGCCCTGCATGAGGGAGTAGATCTGGTGGACCTTGTCGTCACGGATGAGCGCGCGGATGGCGGGGGTGACGACCAGAATCTCGGCGGCCATGACGCGTCCCTTGCCCTTGGCGCGAGGGAGGAGCGTCTGGGTGACGATCCCCTCCAGCACGAAGGCGAGCTGGGCGCGCACCTGCGACTGCTGGTGCGACGGGAAGACGTCGATGATGCGGTTGATGGATTCGGCCGCCGAGTTGGTGTGCAGGGTGGCGAACGCCAGGTGACCGGTCTCGGCGATGGTGAGCGCGGCCTGGATGGTCTCGAGGTCGCGCATCTCACCAACGAGGATGACGTCGGGGTCTTCGCGGAGCGCGTATTTGAGGGCGTTGGCGAAGGAGTGCGTGTCGGTCCCCACCTCGCGCTGGTTGACGATGCAGCGCTGGTGGCGGTGGATGAACTCGATCGGGTCCTCGACCGTGATGATGTGTCCTTTCATCTCGCGGTTGACCTTGTCGATCATCGCGGCCAGGGTCGTGGACTTACCGGATCCGGTGGGACCGGTGACGAGCACGAGTCCGCGGGGCTTGTCGGCCATCTTGGCGACGGCGTTGGGGAGGCCGAGCTCCTCGAACGTACGTACGTTGAAGGGGATCTGCCTGACGACGAGCGTGACGCAGCCGCGCTGCTTGAAGCAGTTGCCGCGGAAGCGCGCGAGGCTCTGGATGCCGAAGGAGAAGTCGAGCTCGTCTTCGGTCTCGAAGCGCTTCTTCTGGTTTTCGGTGAGGATCGAGTAGGCGAGCTGCATGGTGTCCTTGGGGGACATCACGTGCTCGACGTTGGAATCGACGATGTCGCCGTCGATACGCAGCTTAGGCCGATCTCCCGCCGTCACGTGGAGGTCCGAGGCATCGCGCTCGATCATCTCCTCCAACAAAGCGCGGAGGTTGACGGCAGACTGGGCGGGAGTGGCGGGTGCGGTCATCGAGATGGGAAGTGGGTTCGAGATTAGGACGCGGGGGGCAGGGGTAAGTCACGACAGCCCATCGGGACTCGGGCATCGGGACTCGGCCATCGGGCATCGGGACTCGGCCTCGGCGGCGAGATCTCGACCGGTCGCCGAGTCCCGAGTCCCGAGTGCCGAGTCCCGATGCCCGAGTCCCGATGCCCCGATGTCCGAGTCCCGATGGCCGAGTCCCGATGGGTTACGCGCTTGTTTCCCGGATCACCTGCTCCAGCGTGGTGATCCCCTTCATCACCTTGAGGAGCCCGTCCATACGGAGCGTGAGCATCCCCTCGCCAATGGCCGCGTCCCGGATGTCGGGGGCGCCGGCGTGTTGGAGGATCATCTTTCGGAGGAGCGGGGTCATGGCCATGACCTCATAGAGGCCCTGGCGGCCTTTCAGCCCCGAGCCGGCACAGGCGTCGCACCCCCTTCCTTTAAAGAAGGGGATGTTCACGACCTTGGTCTTGAGTGTGACCTTGTCGAGCAGCGGCGCGGCGTCCTTGGTGGCGCGCCGCTTGGCGCTGTCGATCGCCTCGTCGGTAAACTTGAGGTCTCCGAGGGTGGCCTTCTCGTCGATCTTGGCCGACTGGAGCTCGAGCGGATCGGGCTCGTATTTCTGGCGACAGGTGTTGCAGATGCGCCTGACGAGTCGCTGCGCCAGCACCAGGTTGAGCGCCGACGCGACGTTGAACGGTTCCAGTCCCATGTCGAGCAGACGGGTGACCGTTTCGGGAGCGGAGTTGGTGTGCAGCGTGGAGAGCACCAGGTGACCGGTGAGCGCCGCCTTGATGGCGATGCCGCCGGTCTCCAGGTCGCGGATCTCACCGACCATGATGATGTTCGGGTCCTGCCGCAGGAACGCCCTCAGCGCGGCGGCGAACGTCATCCCGATCTCGGTCCGGACGAGCACCTGATTGATGCCGTACAGGTTGTACTCGACCGGATCTTCGGCGGTCATGATGTTGACGTCGACGCTGTTCACCTTGGAGAGCGCGGAGTACAGCGTCGTCGTCTTCCCGGAGCCCGTGGGGCCGGTGACGAGCACCATCCCGTACGGGTTCATGATCGATTCCATCAGGTTCTTCTCGGCCGACGGCTCGATGCCGAACCTCTCGAGCTCGAGGGAGAGATTCCCCTTGTCGAGAATACGGAGAACCACCTTCTCGCCGAAGAGCGTGGGAAGCGTGGAGACGCGGAAGTCGATCACGCGCTTCCCCATCTTGAGCTTGATGCGTCCGTCCTGGGGAACGCGCCGCTCGGCGATGTTGAGCTGGGACATGATCTTGAAGCGGGAGATGAGCGCCGCCTTGAGCTTCATGGGCGGCTTCATGATCTCCTGGAGGGCGCCGTCGATGCGGTAGCGGACGCGAAGCTCGTGCTCGTAGCACTCGAAGTGGATGTCGGACGCGCCGCGCTTCACCGCATCGGTGAGGATCCCGTTGATGAGCTTGACGACGGGCGCGTCGTCGACGGCGAGCGCCATCGCCGCCGACATCTCCTCTTCCCTGTCCTCCAGCACCTCGACGTCCCCTTCGTCGAGGTTGATCTCGGTGAGAAGGTTCTGGAGCGCGTCGGCGTCGGCGCCATTGTCGTAGTACTTCTCGACGGCGTTGCGGAGTGTGTACTCCCCGGCGATGACGGGGAAGATGTCGTAGCGCGTGATGAACTTGAGGTCGTCGATGACACCCAGGTCCGTGGGATCGGCCATGGCCACGGTGAGGGTGCGACCTTCGCGCTTGAGCGGGAGGACGAGGTGCTTGGTGGCGAGCTCCGCCGGGATCAGCTTGGCGATGCGGGGGTCGACCTCGAAGTTGGTGAGGTCGACGGCGGGCATGCGGAACTTGCGGGCGAGCATGCGCGTGAGCTCGACCTCGGGAATGAAACCGAGCTTCACGAGGTTGTAGCCGATGCGCGTGCCGCTGATCTTTTGCTCCTGTAGCGCCTTCTCGAGCTGATCTCTCGTGATCAGCCCTTCGCGCAGCAGCAGGTCGCCAATGCGCTCGCCGGTGGCGGCTACAGGTGCAGCCATGATCGGATGGTGGGGGACACGAGGATCGCGGCGGTGGCCAAGGTGTCGTCCAGGGCCGAGTTGGCGACCGCCGCCGGACGCGATCACTGAGGGTGCGTCGCCCTCGCTCGACGGCGCGGTGCTCGTGCCTTCGACTCGACGGCGTATGCGCCCTCAGTGACAGGGGATGGACGCGGTGCAAGTGAAAAAGTCACATGTGGCGCAACGGTTTTCGCCATCACCGGACCGACGCCGCGGACGCGCTGAAACTCCTGGAGCGAGCCGAAGGGACCGAGGGTGTCGCGGTTGGCGACGATCCGCGCGGCGAGGCGCGGTCCAATGCGCGGCAACCGCTCGATTTCCGATGCCGAGGCTACGTCCAGGTCGATGGGCGCGCGCGCGGGAGGCGGCGGCTGGGGGGCAGCGGAAGAGCGTCGCTGTTCGGCCGGGCTCGGAGCCTCTGGCGCCCTCGGAGCCCTGGGCGCACGGGCACGGGGCTTCTTGGGCTTGGGCGCGGGAGGAACGGCGCGCGCCGAGTCGACGGCGGCCAGTTGGCGCTTGAGCGCCAGTCTGGCGGCCGGATCAGGGTCCGGATGCTCGCGAAACGTGCGGTGCGCGCGGACGCCGGCCCCGAGGAAGAGGAGGCCGGCGAGAAAGAGAAGGGCGTGGCGCTCGGAGGGAGTCGGCACACCGGCACTCTACATCGGACCGGGGTTGGTGACGGCATCGGAAATCCGCGATCGGAATCGGTGAAATGCGATCTATCGGAGCAGGCTCAGCGCGACGTCGCCTACTATCTGAAGACTCTTCGATGAGACCTTGTCGATCGTGTCGTCGGGAGTGTGGTGGGAGGCGTAGTCGAGATCGATGACGTCGATCACGCGGAGACCGGCGTCGAGGAGAGGGACGTGGTCGTCGGTGATCGGGCCCTGGGTACGCGGGACGAAGTACTCGGAGTAGCCGAGATCCGCGGCGCGGTTCCAGACGCGGGCCACCACCTCGGGAGCGCGCTGGACCGAATGGCCCTCCTGGGAGAGGCCGAGCTCCGCGTCGCCGATCATGTCCCACACCACCCCGAACAGGGGCTTGTAGTCGGGCGCCGGAAGGTTCTGGGCGAAGTAACGCGAGCCGATCAGCACGTCCTGGTTCTTGCCGAAGTCACCGTAGTCCTCGCCATCGACGAAAAGCAGGTCCACGCCTACCGAGGGCGGTGTCTTTCGCAGCGCGTCGGCGAGCGCGATGAGGAGCGCGACGCCGGAGGCGCCATCGTTGGCGCCGGGAACGGGAAGTGACCGGCGAGCAGGATTGGGGTCGTCGTCGGAGATGGGGCGCGTGTCCCAGTGTGCGATGTAGAGGATGCGGTCGGACAGATCCGGGCGGATACGCGCCAGGATGTTGCGCATGGGGAGCGAGTCGCCGCCGGCGGTCACGTGCGTCCAGCGCTGCTCGATGACGGTGTCGGCGCGCTCGCGCATGGTGCTGGTGATCCAGTCGCCGGTGCGCCGGTGGCCCAGACTTCCCGGGACGCGCGGACCGAATTCGAGCTGTGCCCGTACGTAGCCCAGCGCGGCCTCGCCGTCGAAGTCGGTCTTGCCTCGGTCGCACGCGGTGGAGAGGACCAGCATGATGAAGAGGAGCACGCGGCTCACTTGAATTGACCCGCGAAGAACTGGAGCTGCAGGATGGCCGACACCACGTTCTGCACGAAGCGACGGTCGAGGTTCCGGTCGTAGTTCACGGTACGAGAGAGAGTGAGGCTGAAGGAAAGATTCTGGGAGATGTCGGTGTCGGCGTTGCCGATCACCGACCAGCGGCCGTTGTCGGTGATGCGCCGGCGGACGTCATCTTGCACGAAGAAGTTGGTGTTGCTCGAGCGGCTGTACCCGATGCGCGCGCGGATCTGCTCTCCGGTGATGTTCCAGCTCTCGGGGACGGCGAACGAGCGCGCCACCGAGGCGCTGACGTCGTCCTGATCGCCTTCGGTCACGCCGCCGCTCCGTACCTCGCGACGGTCGATGTGGTTCCATCCGAGGTCCGTGGCCAGCCCGCCGAGCGCCCACACGACCGAGGCGTTCAGTGGGAACTGCTTGGTGCGCTGATCGATGCGGAACCCGCCGGTGCCCACCGCGCCATCGAGCGGGGGCTGGGCGCTGGACCCCTTGGTGATGCGCGCCTGGGCCTGAGCGCCGATGCTGGTGATCACCGGCTGGAGCCAGGGCGGGCTGTAGCTCCAGCGCAAGCTGACATCGGGAAACGTAGTCTGCTCCGCCTCGAGGCGCGCCTGCCGATCCACCAGCCGCGAGAACGTAGTGGTGGATATCCGGCTGAAGCGATCCACCAGCGTGAAGCCGAAGGGGAGCACCATGGTGTGGTTGACGGCCAGGTTGTAGGTGACACCTGCGCTGGTGGCCAGCGTGCCGTTCACGCGGCGGAAGTCATCGAGGCCGCCGACGGGGAGCTGATATCCGAGTCCCGGCGTGAAGGGGACGCCGTCGAAGCTCGATCGCAGGTCGCGCCGCCACGTCACCTCCACGGGCTGGATGGCGTTGGCGATGGAGCGCGCCCTGCTCCGCTCGGCGGAGTTCATGCTGATGAGCCGGCCGACGTCGACCACGGCGGAGGCACTCAGCCCCTGCGAGTTGAACAGACGGCGCGGGAGCCTCTCCTCGGCGCCGGGCACGGTGTCGACGGCAAGGAGGGTGCGGGCGTTGGGGTCGCGGAGCATCGAGTAGGTGGTACTGAAGTCGATGCGCGGGCGGAGCCAGGAGGCGAGCACGGGCGCCAGCGACACCACCGCGGTCATCTGCCGCTCGCGCTCGAGTCCGACGTCGAGCCCGAAGAGCTCGCCGCGCTCGCGCGCCGCCTGACGAACGATGGCCGTGGTGTCGCCGTAGTCGCGCAGGTCGAGGAGCGAGCTCACGTCCCAGCGGAAGGAGAGCGCGCTCACCGGGCGGAGCTCGAGCGTGGCGCCGTTGCGCAGCGCGTTGGTGAAGCCGCGCACCACGCGCGCGGTGTCGCCGTCGATCTCCACCGGGAGGGTGAAGGACTCGCGCCGGTCGCTGTTCCGGGCGTACGCGCTCGTCAGGCGGAACTGGGTGGGGTTCCACCGGAAGCTGCTGTTGCGGAGCGATCGCATGGCCTCGCCGTTGCGGAGCCAGCCGGGGAGCGCCAGGATGAGCCGGTCCATCCACCCCGGAAGCCGGAAGGTGCGTGGCCGTCCCGTGACGTCGTAGATGAGGGCGCTGGTGAAGGAGCGCGACGAGCCGGTCTGGTACTCCTGCTCCGAGGAGGCGGTGGCGTAGGTGGAGGTGAGCTCGAGGTTGTTGAGCACCGCGCCCAGCACGGGCTGCTCGATGGGCGTGGAGCGCCGCATGCCCAGCGAGTAGGCGGTGGCGGTGGTCTTCGGCTGTCTCACTCCGGGAACGCCCCCGGCCTCGATGTCGGAACGCGACAGGAAGAGCGGATCGCTTCCGACGCTGGAGTGCGTGACGGTGAACGGAAGCATCATGCCTAACGAGGACGGCAGCAGCCGGTCGAGCCGCAGCGACGTGGCGATGTTGAGCTGGTTGTCACCGACGAAGCTCGGCTGCTCGGCGAGCTGACGGAAATGCGGGTCGCGCTTGAGCAGATTCACCTGCACCGAGCCCAGCTCCCCGGCCACCACGTTGAGCCCGAGCTGGCCCGCGTAGCCGGCTTCGCGCACCACGCCGGAGAGCCGGATGTCGTCCACCCACAGCTCGAGCGTGTCGGCCGGCGTGATGACGCCCCCACTGCCGCGGCCGAGCGTATCCACGCGCACCATCCCCACGGCCAGCTCCTGCACCGCGGCGAGGTTCGGTGGCGAGATGTTGGGGTTGGTGGTGTACACGATGTAGCCGTCGGCGCACGCGGCGAAGCGGCGCGTACCGGACGCCGTCGGCAGCTCCGACCGCTCCACCAGCGCGGAGTCGATCCCGGTGCAGGCCAGCGAGTCGCCGCCGCGCAGGAAGGCGTTCTGGAGCTGGGCGCGGAGCGCGAAGAAGCGGCGAAAGTCGATCACCACCTCGGGGAGCCAGGCGTCGCGCGTGCTCCCCTCGTTCACCGCCGTGCGGTACATGTAGAAGTTGTCGCCGTCGCGAGCGACCTTCACATAGAAGTGCAGATCACCCTGCGTTCCCCACCCCTTGTTGCGACCGCGCGCCCAGATGCGCAGCTGCTCGTAACCCATGAAGTTGCGGTCGCCCTCGGGGAAGCGGAAAAACGCCTCGGCGCGCGCGAAGACCGGGACATCGCCGGCGAGCAGGCGGAGGGATCGCTCGTTGATCTGGATCTGCCCCGGCTGGAAGTCCTGATCGCGCTGCTCGGTCTCGTTGGTGACGCCGGGGGGTGACTCGTAAAAGATGTTGTTGGCCGGATCGCGGTCCTGGGTGCCGATGAGCGAGGAGATGACGAAGCCGCTCCCTTCCGGACGGGTGCCACCGATGCCGCCGAGCGCGCGATCCTCGCGCTTCACCCACGGCGCGCCCACCAGGCGCAGGCGGGCGATGCCGATGGTGGTCGTCTCCTCCGCCGGCGCCAGCGCCGCCGAGACGACGGTGACGCGCACGGCCTTGATCCGCCTGATGAGCGGATTGTTGAGCTCCTCGGTAGGCGCGTTGAAGGGCACGCGGAAGCGGATCCAGCAGACGCTGCCACCGGCGGGCGCGCCCGGGGGGTTGCTGATGCTCTGATAGCAGCGACCCACGCGATCGTAGCGGGTGCGATCGCTCAGGTCGATCACGAAGCGCCGGATGCGCTCGTCGTTCCGTTGCGCGCTCCGGAAGTTGAGGAATCCGTCGACGTCGAGATCCTCCTCGTCGAGGCGGCGATTGCCGACCGAGCAGTTGTTGCGATTGTCGCCGAGTGGGAGGACGAGGACGACGCTCCGGCTGCACACCGGCTCGCGCGGCCGCGTGGTGACGCCGCCGCCATCGAGGTCGCGGACGACGAGCGGATCGGCGACATCGGGTGGGATGCCGCGGTCGTTCACGACCACGTCGAAGGAGCGGGTGATGGAGTCGCGCTCGGTGTCGAGGCGATCGAATCCCTCGAGGCGGCGTCCGGTGAAGGTCGAGTCGATCGCGCCCGGAGCGCCCGGGCGCGCACGCACGCTGAGCGTCTCCGGGACGAAGGCGACGGTGTTCTCCGAGATGTCCCCGAAGTCGAAGACGAGCGTCGGATTCTTTCCGCGATTGATGGTGGAGGTGTCGACCAGGGCGTAGAACTCGAGCTGCTCCACGCGGGAAAGGTCGGTGCCCGATGGGCTGAGCGGTTGGCTCACCGACCGCCAGCGTCGCCCGGTGCCGGGGGTGGTGCGCCAGAGAAATCCGCCCGCGTCGGAGGGGAAGCCACCGATGCTTCGCGGATAGAGCGTCGTCCAGAGCACGGTCTCGGGGAAGCTGAAGGCGGTGGTGCCGGCGAAGACGAAGAGCGAGTCGATCTGCTGCGGGAAGTACTGGACGAGGCGCGTGCCGGTGGCGTCGGCCACGGAGAAGAAGTTCTGCCAGACGAGCGTGCTGGCGCTGTCGAGAGGGAAGCCGTAGGGCGAGGCGCCGGTGACGGGGCCCGCCCCGGCGATCGCCGGTTGGCTGCCGAGCCGCCACAGGTTCTCCTGGAGCAGCAGCGTGATCCCCCCTTCGCCCTCGAACGACTCGACGTAGGCGCTGCCCGCCGAGTTCGGTTGCGGCCGGCTGGTGGCGAACTCGCCGGTGAAGTTGATCGTGGATGCCGTGGTGCTCTCGAAGAAGGGGAGCTTGCTGAGCGCGCGGGTGAGTCCCTCGCTCTCGAAGGTGAAGTTGCCGTTCACGCCGGCGATGAACGAGGACGCGGGCTCGAACCCCAGTGGCGGACGGTTGAAGGTCGTCTTCTGCGACTGCGAGATGGCGGTGAAGTTGACCTGCCCGAACTCCGTCGGAAATTCGGTGGCGAGCCCGATCACCGACGTGGGCGCGGTGGCGAAGAGCGGGTTCTCCTCGTACTGCACGGAGACCTGACGGGGGGTTCGGAAGAGCGTGTCGGGTCGCAGGAAGGTGACCTGACCGAGCTCGTAGTCCACCCGATAGTCCACCTCGCGCACCAGGGGGACGCCGCCCACCGAGATGCGCTCGGAGTTGGGCCGCACCTGTACGCCGCCTAACGCCAGCGTGCCCGGATCGCCGGTGCCCTCGGCGGAGTAGCGCGCCCGGAGGCGGTACTGCGTGGGCGGACGTCGCTGGGAGGTGAGGTCCTCGTCGCCCGTGCGGTAGAGCGAGTCGTTCACCGGATTCGGCGGGTCCACGAACCCGGAATCGGCGAAGGGGCGCAGCGAGGGGAAGATGACGAAGTAGTCGCGGATGAGACGTCCACTTCCCGTGCCGCCCACGTTGAGCGACTGGTTCGGATCACCGATGCGCGGCCAGAGGCGGTTGTCGACGTCGAAGGCGGAGGCGTTGCTCGGCTGCGAGAGGCCGAAGAGCTGAAGAAAGGTCTCGGCGCTTCCGGCCAGGGGCTTCTCCTGATCGCTCCCGCTCCCCACCACGATCTTGAGCGCGATGCTCTGCCGCTGAATCTCCTCGCCGCCGAGCCGGTAGGCGGAGCGAATCTCCCGATTGAAGGCCGGATCGCCGGGGAGGACCTCGCTGTCCCAGAGCAGGTTGAGCGTATCGCGCCCCACCGGTCCACGCGAGGTGGGCATCGTGCCGCCGACGCCGCCGACCACGATCTCCTGTCCGCCGGGGCCGGTGACCGTGTACGACACCGCCAGTCGCTCGCCGCGATTGATCGGACCGACGAGCGCGATCCAGAGGTTGGTGGGGTCGATGTAGTAGTCCACGCCCTGCCGCAGGATCTCGAAGGGACCGACCTCGCTGGTGCTTCGCGCGAAGCGGGTGACCGCGTACGGGCCGTTGATGTCTCGCCCGGCGCTGCCGGCGGCGCTGGGGGGGCGATAGCGGTACACCTGTACGCGCCGCGGGCGCTCACCCGGGGGGATCTGGAGCGCGAGCGCCGGGAGGTTGGGGTCGAGGATGTCGATGTTCGGGAAGCGCGTGGGGAAGGTCAGCGCCGGATCGAGCACCCAGAAGAAGCGGCGGCGCTCCATCTGGTAGTCCTCGATCTCCCGATCGACGCCCTGGACCGTGCGGTCGCCCACCGTGTAGATGCGGTCGCGCACCACGTTGCCCTTCTGCTGCGCGGCGATGGCGCGGAAGCGCATGGGCCCGAGCTGCCCGACCGCCTGCACGCCGTAGTTGCCGGATGGGATGCCGCTGGTGATGAAGCGCGAGGGCGGCGGGGCGAAGGAGACGTTCCCCACCTCGATGCGGTGGATGATCTCGTCAGGCTTTCCCTGGTAGAAGACGGAGATGTTGTTGGACGCGTCGAACTCGCGCTGCGAGTCGTAGTCCACGTTCACGTGCACGCGCTCGGCGACGGTGCCGCCCGTGAGCAGCCCGAACTTGAAGTCGAATTGGGGAGTGAAGGCGCCACGGCAGCGCGCCACGGGGTTGAGCGCGTCGGTGGCGACGCAGCGTTCGTTCTTGTTCTGTTCGGTCTTGAGCTCGATGCGCGCCTGGAACTGGAGACCGAGATCGGCGTACTCGCCGAAGAGGTCGGATTCGGTGCTCGGCTCCGGGGACTCGGGACTCGGCGGCGCCTCGGCGAGCGGGAGGGGCTCGGCGCGAGCGGTGTCGGCGACGACGGTGCCTGGAGTGATGCCGGTGAAGGCGCTGCGGATCGTCTCTCCCCAGAGGGCGGCGCGGCGAGTCTGGAGGAGCTGCTCGAAGGCGGCGGTCCAGGAGGGGGCGACGGTCGAGTCGACGGTCCATGGGGGTCGCAGCGCGGCTCGTGCGCGGGCGGCGAGGATGGAGTCGGTCGCCGCGGGCCATCGGAGCGACGGGCGCGCGGGGGTGGTCGTCGCGGTATCGCGCGGCGTTTGCTGAGCTGCGGCGGCGAGCGGGGCGAGCAGTAGTGAGACGGCAGCCAGCAGTCTAGCGGTACGCACCCGAACCCTAGACGAGGGGTAAGAAGAAGCGCCGGGGCCGGCGCCTCGCACCGTTCCGCAGTCGCCCGAGCGCCGTGGTGGGCGTAGATTGAGGGACAATGGCAAATATACGGGCGGGGAATGACGTAAGTAACTGCGGCAGTAGCGATTCGGCAGCAGCGGACTCGGCCATCGGTCATCGGGACTCGGCCGGTGGCGTTGGCGATTCGCGCCACCACGCCGAGTCTCGATGCTCGACGTGAATGCCTGACACTCACCCTTCCCCGTGCGCATTCTCACCCGATACACCCTTCGCGAGCACCTCGGTCCGCTGATCTTTTCGTTGGCGGCGCTGACGTCCGTGCTGCTGCTCAATCAGATCGCCAAGCAGTTCGGGCAGCTGGTCGGCAAGGGGCTCCCCTGGTCCGTCATCGGCGAGTTCTTCGCGCTGACCATTCCGTTCATCATCGCCATGACGTTGCCGATGGCGGTGCTGGTGTCGGTGCTCTACGCGTTCAGCCGGCTGGCGGCGGAGAACGAGGTCACCGCGCTCCGGGCCAGCGGGGTGAGTCTGCGGCGGCTGATCGGGCCGGTGGTCTGGGGCGGCGTGATGATGGCGCTCCTCATGCTCTTCTTCAACGATCAGATCCTTCCGCGCACCAACCACCGGCTTCGCACCCTTCAGACCGACATCGCGCGAAAGAAGCCCACCTTCGCGCTCCGCGAGCAGGTGATCAACGAGATCGCGCAGGGGCGGCTCTACCTGCGCGCCGGGCACATCGACGAAGGCTCCAACCGGATGCGCGAGATCACCATCTATGATCTCAGCGATCCCCTCCAGCGGCGGACCATCTTCGCCGACAGCGGCTCGATGGAGATGACCGCCGATCGGCGCGACCTGCAGATGACGCTGCACGACGGCTACTCCCAGGTCGTGTCGAACGACAAGCCCGGGGAGCTGCAGCGGCTGTTCTTCGAGACCGACCTGGTGCGGGTGCGCGGCGTAGGCAACCAGCTCGAGCGCACCAGTGAGGACGCGTTCAAGAGCGATCGCGAGATGACCATCTGCGAGATGCAGACGCACGTGGAGGAGGCCAATCGCGAGTCCGCGATGGCGCGCGCGCAGCTGCGCAACGCGCTGGGGGAGGCTGCGCGCCGCGCCGCGACCGGAGAGCGCCGGCTGACGAAGGTCGAGCCTGACGACTCCGGACCGGGGATCGGCGGTCTGTATTGCCGCGCCCTCGGCGCCGCGGGGCTGGTGGTGGGCAACACGCTGCCGCCCGCCGATGCGCGGCCGCGCACCACCAACGCGGCACCCTCCGCCGGGCTGCCGATCGATCCGTCCACCGGGACGACCGCGATTCCGCACGATGCGTCGAGCGCCGTGACGCAGATCGAGATCTGGCGCACGCGCATCCTCGATGGGCAGCAGCAGATCTACCGCTATGGAACGGAGATACACAAGAAGTTCGCGCTGGCCGCGGCCTGCGTGATCTTCGTGCTTCTCGGCGCGCCGATCGCGTTGCGCTTCCCCCGTGGCGGCGTGGGGCTGGTGATCGGGGTCAGTCTGGGAGTATTCGCGCTCTACTACGTCGGGCTCATCGGAGGTGAGACGCTGGCCGACAAGCTGCTCCTCCGGCCGTTCTGGGCGATGTGGATGGCGAACATCATCTTCGGTCTGGTGGCCGTGATCGGTCTCCTTCGCGTGCAGAAGTTCGGGGTGACCGCGCGTGGCGGCGACGCCAGCGAGATGTGGGACACCGTGCGCTCGTGGGTCGCGCGCCAGCTCCGCCGGGTGGGCATCCGCGCCGAGCGCCGGCGGAGGACCGCGTGAGGCACCTGCTCCGCCCGCTCGATCGGTACGTCCTCCAGGAATTCACCAAGATCTTTCTCGCCACCTCGGTCGGCTTTCCGATCCTGGTGATCGTGATCGATCTCACCGACCGCCTCGACCGCTACCTGAATCGCAATCTGCCCAAGTCGCAGATCGCGCTCAGCTACCTGTACTGGATCCCGGACTCGATGTTCATGGCGTTGCCGGCGGCGGTGCTCTTCGCCACGGTGTTCGCCATCGGAGGCTTCACGCGTCATTCCGAGATCACGGCGGCGAAGGCGTCGGGGATCAGCTTCCATCGGTTGGTGTTGCCGATCTTCCTGGCGTCGATCGTGGTGGCGGTCTTCGGGCTCCTGCTCGGCGAGCTGGTCCCGGTGGCGAACGCCAAGCGAAACGAGCTCTTGCAGGAGCGGCGCTTCAGCCGCCACTCGGACATGTTCAACTTCGTGTTCGCCAGCGATCGCGGGCGTGTGTACAAGATCTCCAACCTGAGCGTCGATCGTGGGACGATCGACAACCTGGAGATCGAGAGAAAGGGGAGCGGCCCGGAGTACCCCACCTACATCATCAGCGTTCGCCAGGCGCTGTGGGAATCCGAGAAGGGGTGGCGGCTCATGCAGGGGGAGATGCACATTCTCCCCGACACCGTCGGCGCGCTGTCGATCGCGTTCGATTCGCTCCGTGACAGGCGCTTTCGCGAGCGGCCGGCGGAGCTGACCACCAACCCGCGCAGCCCGGACGAGATGCGCTTCGGGCAATTGTCGCGCTTCATTCAGGCGCTCGAGCGGTCGGGCGCGGACGTCAACGAGCTCAAGGTGGAGTTGATGTTGAAGATCGCCGTGCCCATCACCTGCATCATCATCGCCATCTTCGGCGCGCCGCTGGCCACCAGCACGCAGCGCGGAGGCGCGGCGTACGGCGTGGCGGTGAGCCTGGCGACCACGGTGATCTTCCTGACATCGATCCAGCTGACGAAGGCGGTTGGCGAGGGGGGGCTTCTTCCTCCCTATTTTGCCGCCTGGGTGCCGAACATGCTCTTCGGCGTCATCGGCGTCGTGCTCCTCTCGCGGGCGCGCACATGAGAGAGACTCTCGGGCCGCGAGCGTGCCGCGCGGTGGTGGAGGGGACGTGACGACGTACGAGTACCGTGGAGCGCCGCGCTCGACGTCGACCTTCCCCATCCCGCAGCGGGCGGGGATCATCGTCTTCAGGCAGGTGACGCGCACGGTGATCGGCTTCTTCGGCGACATCGGAGCGCGCACGTACTTCCTCATGGAGACGATTCGCGCGCTCAGCCAGCCGCGGACGTACCTGCCGCTCGTCGTGAAGCAGATGCGGAACATCGGCGTGGACTCGGTGCCGCTGGCCGGCATCGTGGCGGCCTTCATCGGCGCGGTCACCGCCTACCAGACGCGATTCCAGCTCTTCCCGGGCGTGGACCTGTCCACCGTGGGATGGATCGTGCGGCAGAGCATCGTGCTGGAGCTGGCGCCGCTCATCACGGCGCTGGTCCTCACCGGGCGGGTAGGAGCGCGCATGACGGCGGAGATCGGGACCATGCGCGTCACCGAGCAGATCGACGCCCTCGAGACGCTCGCCTACGATCCGGTCGCCTACCTCATCGTGCCGCGGGTGATCGGCGGCACGCTGATGCTGCCGCTGCTCACCACGCTGGCCATTGCCATCGGCATCGTGGCCGGCATGTTCATGGCCGTGGCGGCCACCGACGTCACCGTCTCGGCGTTCACCACGGGGCTCCGGCTCACCTTCGCCGAATTCCAGGTCATCTATGCGTTGATCAAGGCGACGCTCTTCGGCTTCGCCATCGCCCTCATCTGCTCGTACGAAGGGTTCATCACCGGCGCCGGCGCCGAGGGCGTGGGCGCGTCGACGGCGCGCGCCGTGGTCGTCACCTCGGTGGTGATTCTCTTTCTCGACGCGCTCACGGCCCTCTACCTCGCTCCTTATCTTCAGGCATGAGACGACGCGACGAAGTGATCGTGGGCGTGTTCATCACCTTCTCCCTGTTGGTGGGGATCTTCGGCACGCTCTGGCTGGCCCGCAAAGGATTCGGAAAGACGTATCCGCTCTACGCGCGCTTTGCCTGGGGCGAGAACCTGAAAGCCGGGCAGCAGGTGCTGCTGGCGGGCGTGCAGGTGGGGGCGGTCGAAGACGTGCGGCTCAAGCGCGAGGGATTCCTCGACGTCAAGCTGAAGATCGACAAGGAGTACCAGGTACCGGAGGGGAGCAGCGCCACGGTGGTGTCTGTCGGATTCTTCGGCGACAAGGCGGTGGCGATCCATCCACCGGCGCAGTTCAGCGCATCGAACGTGACGCCGGGTGACACGTTGCCGGCCGGGCGCGGTGGGGTGTCGATCGACGCGTTGCTGCAGCGCCTCGACACGGTGAGCCGCTCGGTGACCGACGTGGCGCAGAGCTTCGAGGTCCAGATGGTGCGGCAAGGGGGGCTGGCCGATTTGCGTGAGGCGATCGGGAACACGAACCGGCTCATCGCCCAGCTGAACGACGTGGCGGCGGAGCAGTCGCGCGGCGTGTCGGTGACGCTGGCGTCGCTGCGCCGCACGATCAACGCGATCGATTCGGCGACGGTGGACTCGACTGTTCGCAACATGCAGGACGCCACGCAGAACCTGGCCGAGCTCACGGCCACGCTCTCGCAGACCACGGCGACGATGAACGCGCTGGTGTCTCGCATCGACTCCGGCCAGGGAACGGCTGGAAAGATTCTTCGCGATGAGGCGCTGTACGACGATCTGCGCGACGTCGTGACGCGTGTGGACTCGCTGCTGGTGGACTTCAAGCGCAACCCGCGGCGGTACATCAACCTCAAGGTGTTCTAGCACTCGATTCAAGCCTGCAGCGCCGCTGGCGTGACCGGCGGGACGCCGGCGGGGATCCAGCCGAGCTCCAGCGTGCGACTACTGTGGATTACGCCGACACCGCCGAGGACACCGGCCCCTGGCGCGGTGCCCATCGTCATGCATGCGGCGCTCTCCGCGCTGCGGCTTCGGCACGAGATCACCCTGGTCACCGTGGCGGGCCCCGACCGTCGCGAGCTGGACGCGATCGAGCATCTCCGCGCGTCCGGCCTGAACGTGATCGCCGCGGCACGAGCGCAGCCGGGCATCGGCGGCCGCATGCTGCGTTACGCGCGGCACTCCGCCGAGTGGCTCGCCGGCGATCTCCCCATGCGCACGATCTGGTTTCGCGATGATCGCGTGCAGCGGATGCTGACCGACCTGCTCTCGCGCGCTCGATTCGACGTCATCCACGTCGAGGACAACGCCATGGGGGCCTACCGTCTCCCTCCCGTCGCGCCGACGCTGCTGGTCGAGCACGAGGTCCGGCGCGCCCGCCCTCCTCACTGGTTGGACGTCGTCTCGCGGCGACCCCTTCGCACCATGTTGGACGAGCTCGACTGGCAGCGGTGGGACGGATACCAGCGCGCGGTGTGGCGTCGTTTCGAGCGCGTGCAGGTGTTCTCGGATCGCGACGCCGACCGGCTGCGCTCGATCGAGCCGAGCCTGGCCGCGCGGGTGCGGGTCAACACTTTCGGAATCGTGCCGCCACCGGCCGGTTCGCTCGACTACTCCCGCGAGGAAGCGGACCACCTCGTCTTCGTCGGACAGTTTCTGCACCAACCAAACGTGGACGCGGCGCGCTGGCTGGTGCGCGAGATCTTGCCGCGACTGCGGCGCCGGCATGCCGGCGTGAAGCTCTCCATCGTCGGCGAAGATCCTCAGCGGCTCATCCGCGATCTCGCGGGGGATGGCGTCACGCTGCATGGCTGGGTGGCCGACCTGGCCGCGGTGGTGGAGCGAGCGGCGGTGGTGGTCGCACCCGTTCGCACCGGGGGCGGCGTGCGGATGAAGGTGATGGAGGCGATGGCGTTCGCGAAAGCGGTCGTCAGCACGTCACGCGGTGCATCGGGACTTTCCGCCGACGCTGAGGAGCCTCCGCTCGCTCTGGCCGATGACGCGGATACCTTCGCCGAGCGGACGAGTGAGCTGCTGGATGCACCGGCGGCGCGACGGGAGCTCGGCCAGCGCGCGCGCCGCTTCGTGGAACGACACCACACGGCGGATCGTTACGGCGCGCGCATCGAGGCGATCTACGACGAGCTCGTCGGCGAATGGGCCGGTCGCGCGTCCGCGACGCCTGCGTGAGTGTTCGTCGATGCCTTCGGTGAGCGTCGTGATTCCGTCCCACCAGCGGCGGGAATCGCTGCGGCGGTTGCTGCGGGCGCTCGACGCGCAATCGCTCCCGGCGGAGCAGTTCGAGGTGGTGGTCTGTCTCGACGGCTGCACCGATGGGAGCGACGCGATGCTCGCGTCGCTGCGACCGTCGTACGCGCTTCGAGCGCGGGAGCTGGTTGGCGGTGGACGCGCGGCCGCGTGCAACGAGGCGATCCGAGCCGCGCGCGGCGAGTTGCTGGTGATCCTCGACGACGACATGGAGCCCGGCCCGCGACTGCTCGAGGTGCACCTCGCGGCTCACCGGCGCGCCGAGGAGCGAGGCGAGCGCCTGGTGCTGATGGGGGCGGTCCCGGTGCGCGCCGATGGAGGAACGAACCCGGCCGCGAGGTACGTCGCGGGAAAGTTCGGGAGCCACCTCCGGAAGCTGGCGCGGGTCGATCATCGTCTGGCGCTGAGAGACTTCTACACCGGGAACTGCTCGATCCGACGCGACACGATCGAGAGCGTCGGCCTGTTCAACGAGGGCTTTCGGGACTACGGTAACGAGGATCTCGATCTTTACGTACGCCTGCGCCGCGCGCGGGTAACGATCCGCTTCGACCCCGACGCCGAGGCGACGCAGCACTACGAGAAGGACATCGAGGCGCTCATGCGGGACGGCAGGTCGAAGGGTCGCACCGCGGTGCTCCTGGCACGACTGCACCCGGAGGTGAAGGGCGAGCTTCAGCTCGGGAGCTGGAGGCGAACGCCCTGGCGCCTGCGCCTGCCGGTCGCGCTACTGCTCGCGGTCACGCCGGTCGTCCCTTCCCTGCCCTCGCGGCTGTCATCTCTGCTGAAGGGTGTCGGCCGGAGCGACGAAGGCGTGGGGCGCCTGGCATTCGAGGTGGCACTCGCCTACGCCTACTGGCTGGGCGTGCGCGACGCGGAGCATGCCGCGCGGTGACTCGCACCGTGCTCCACTACAGCGACAGCTCGGTGCTCGGCGGGACCGAGCGGGCGCTGCTTCAGCTCCTGGAAGGGCTCGACCGATCGCGGTGGCGACCGGTACTGCTGCACCATCCCTCGCCGGGGATCGAGCCGATGTTGGCCGAGGCGCGCGCGCTCGGCGTCGAGACCATCTCGGTGCCGCGTGGGACCGGCGCGTGGACGCCCGGCGCGTGGCGCGCGATCGCGCGCGCGATTCGCGACGTCGCGCCAGAGGTGGTGCACGCCCATCAGAGCTGGCCGCTCTCCTGCGAGCACGGGATCGTGGCGGCGGGGCTGGCGCGGATTCCGGCCGTGCTCGCCACGCTCCAGCTCTTCGTCGACCTGCCGCAGCGGCCGGGGATCGCGATTCGCTTCCGGACCCTTCGGAGCGTCGTGGACCGGTTCATCTGCGTCTCCCAGCACGTAGCCAACAGCCTGCGCCAACGATTCGGCGTCGGTCCGGCGAAGATCGCCATCGTGAGGAACGCGATCGCTCTCGATCCGCCCGGTCTCGAGCGAGACGCCCGGCGCGCTACGCTCCGCCGCCAGCTCGACGTGGGCGATGCACCACTCGTGCTGAGCGTCGCGCGCCTGGAGAGTGAGAAAGGCCTGTCCACGCTGCTCGATGCCGCCGTCGCCGTTCCGTCGGCCATTTTTCTCGTCGCGGGGGAGGGGAGCGAGCGCGAGGTGCTCGAGCGACGTGCACGACAATTGGAGCTCGGCAACCGGTTCCGTCTTCTCGGGTACCGCGACGACGTCCGCGACCTTCTGGCGGCGGCGGACCTCTTCGTTCTCGCCTCATCCAACGAAGGATTCCCGCTCTCCGTGCTGGAGGCGATGGCCACCAGGACGCCCGTGATCGCTACCGCCATCGGTGGAACCGACGAGGTGGTCCGCGATGGCCAGACGGGATTGCTCGTTCCGCCGGGTGATCCGGAAGCGCTGGCGAGTGCGATCGGCCGACTCGTTGCCGACCGCTCGCTCGCCGGACGGCTGCGCGACACCGCCCGGCGTCACATCGAGGCGGAGCACACGCTGGCGGCGATGATCGCGGGCGTGCAGGACGAATACGAAGCGGTGCTTCGCCGGCACGATCCGGTCGATGTCGCCTGACGATTCGGCGGCGCCCGCGCGCGCCGAGGCCGGGACGCTGGTGGAGGCGCGGCGGAACCGCCTGCTGCGCCAGGTGGATTGGCGCTTCCTGCTGCCGAGCGCGAGACCCGCGGTGGTCTGCTGCCTGACGGGGGGCGAGGTGGCGGAGGCGTGTGCTCTCTTCGCTGAACGGCTGGTCGCGCCGAGGGAGGCGGCACCGGGGAGCTGCGACCTGGTGGTGTGCGCGAGGGGGGATCGCCTCGCCATCCAGCGTGGCACCGCTCTGCTGCGCCCCGGCGGTTGCCTGTACGCGGAATCGCACGGGCAGCTCTCCGGGGAGCTCCGCCACGCCGGGCTCGCCCAAGTGCGGTCGCTCATCCGGTGGCCGGCGACGGAGCGCGCGGAGGCGTTCATCCCGGCGTACGCACCCGAGGTCAGGGAGTACGTCGAACGGCTGGTGCTGCGAAGCACGCCCGGTCGGCTCGCCCGGGCGCGAGCGGCGGTGGGACGGTTCGTAACGCGAAGCTCCACGCCTGCCGATCAGTGCGTCATCGCCCGGCGCGCCAGCGACGGCGCCGAGCCGCTCTACGCGGAGCCCTTCTGGTTGGCCGAGGCGCGCAACGCGTGGCCTCCTTCTCGTCAGGCAGCGGCCTCGCGGAAGTTGACGACCGCGCTCCTCACGCGCGGCCCGCGCAGCATCAGCAAGGTCATCGCGCTCATCTTCGCGGCGGAAGAGCGCAGCCCCGGCGTGATCGTGAAGCTGCCGCGCGTGCCGGAGAGCGACTCCGGGCTGGCGCGCGAGGCGAGGGCGCTCCGGCAGGTAGGAGGCCGGCTCCCCGGGATTCCTCGGCTGCTCTTTCACCTGGAGCGCGACGGCGTGCCGGCCGTGGGGGAGGACGCGATCGATGCGACGCCGCTCGGCGCCCGTCTCTGGCGGCGGACGTTCGCGCGCGGGGTCGATGATGGAGCCGATTGGCTGGCGCGGCTGGCGGGTCTCGCGAGCGAGCGCGCCGGCGCCGGCGCGATCGTCGAGGCGGCGCTGGCGGACTTCGCTCGCAACTTCGGGCGGGTGGTCGATCCCGCACTCCTTGCTGAGGCGCGAGCGACGTTGCGGCAGCTGGGCGAGCTGCCGGTGGTCGCCGAGCATCGAGATTTCTCGCCCTGGAACGTGGGTCGGATGCTGGAGGGAGGTGCTCTGGCAGTTTTCGACTGGGAGTCGTCGGAGCCGCGCGGCGTGCCCGGGCCGGACCTGGTGTACTTCCTGGCGCACATGGCCTTTCATCTCGACGGCGCCCTGGGGCGTGAGGCGTCGCACGCCGTGACGAGCTATCGACGGCTGCTCGATCGAAGCACCTTCACCGGAGGCGTGGCGGCGAGGGCGGCGGAGCGCTACGCCGCCGCGGTGGGAATCGATGCGACACTCTGGCGTCCTCTGCGCACGCTCACCTGGCTGGTGCATACCCGGTCGGATCATGCGCGACTCGTCGCCGACGCCGGCGGCGAGCCGACGGATGCCGCGCTTCGCACCAGCACGTTCCTGCAGCTGTTGGAGGCGGAAATGCGAGCGGAGGCGCCGACGTGGTGAGCGAAACCGCGTCGTGAAGCAGTGATGGACGAAGGCCTGCCGGGTTGCTCGCTGATTCTCGCGACGCGCGGCCGCGGCGCGATGGCGCTCGAGGCGGTGCGCTCGATTCTGGCCGGTGCGCACCTCCCCGACGAGATCATCATCGTCGACCAGAGCGATCGGCAAGATGCCGCGCTGGCCGCGCTCGGGTCCGAGCGATGCGCGGTTCGCTACCACTGGTCGCCGCGGCCCGGCCTGAGCCGCGCGAACAACGAGGGAGTGCGGCTGGCGCGCCATGAGGTTCTCGTCTTCACTCACGACGATGTCACCGTTCGCCCCGACTGGTTGAGCACGCTGGTCCGAGCGCTGGTGACGGCGGGCCCTCGGTCCGTGGTGACCGGACGAGTCCTCCCTCACACTGCGGAAGCACCGGGGGCCTTCGCGCTGACGCTCAAGGTCGACCCCGATTCTGCCATCTACGAGGGGCGCGTCGGAGAGGACGTGCTGTTTCCGCTGAACATGGCGATGTGGCGCGAGACATTCCGTGAGATTGGCCCCTTCGACACGCGGCTCGGTCCTGGAACGGCATTCCCGGCGGCCGAGGACAACGATCTCGGCTATCGTCTCTTGGAAGCCGGCTTCCGCATCGTCTACGTGCCCGCCGCCGTCGTCGAGCACCGCCTCTGGCGACGCGACCGCGTACGGTTGAGGTGGATGTACGGACTGGGCCAGGGTGCGTATTACGCGAAACATCTCTCGGTGCGCGACCGGTACATGCTGAATCGACTCATCCGACATGCCGCCCGATATGCCTTGCGCGCCGTGCGCCGCGGCGCGCGGCTCGATCCCCTCGCCCTCAGCGACGCAGCCGCCTTTGCCGGCGTGGTGAGCGGCGCGATCGGGTGGGCGGTGCTTGGACGCGGGCGATCGATGACGGAGTGACACCGTCGCGCCTAACGTCACCGCGTCACGACGCGCCTGGCGACGCTTCCCGCCGCGCGACGCATCAGCCGGAGCGATCGCGGATGGAGCGCACCTCGCGGATGGAGCGCGATCGCGTCTCGCAGCAGCCTCCAGGCGGACGCCGCGTCACCCACATCCGCGCACCGCTCCGATTCCTCGACACGGCGTCGCCATAGAATCTCGTGCAGAAAGTCACGCGCTCCCCGGCGCTCCGCAGACTCGAGCCGGTAGGCGCGCGCAAAGGCCTCCAGCAGCCTGCCGGCCGCCGATCGAACCTCGGCCCGCCCGTCCCGCCGAGCCACGTCCTCTCGCGGGAGAGCCAGCGTGCTCCAGAGCCGCTGCGCGTCGCCCGCGGTGATGTCTCCGCCACCGACGCGGGCGAGCACCCACCGCACGTTCTCGACACAGATGCGCGGAAGCTCCACGGCCGCCAGATCGGCCATGGTCGACGTCATCGACGTCTCGTGCACGCGCATCCCGACGAGTACCTCGGGCAGGTTCGCCACCGGTGCGCGCCGCGCGATCCGGGACCAGAGCTCGAAGTCCTCTCCATAACGAATGGCTTCGTCATAGCCGCCCAGCTCGCGCGCCACCACACGGCGCATCATGATCGACGTGTGCACGAAGGGGCAGTAGAACAGGAGCGCGAGGCGCAGTAGCGACGCCTCACAGGGAAGCCGTCGCGTGGCCACCTCCCGCCCCGACGCATCGATGCGCCGATACCAGGTGCCAAGCAGGGCCACATCGGGGTGCGCGTCGAGAAACGCCAGCTGCCGCTCGAATCTCCGAGGATCGGACACGTCGTCGGCGTCCTGCCGCGCGATGAGCTCCGCGCGCGCATGAGCGAGCCCGCGGTTGAGCGCGGCGGGCAGCCCCCTGTGCTCCTCCGCGCGAAGGAGCCGGATGCGCTCGTCCCGATACGAGGTCACGATCTCCACCGACCGGTCGCGCGAGCCGTCATCCACCACCAGCAGCTCGAAGTCCTCCCACGTCTGCCGCAATACGCTCTCGAGCGCCTCCGCGAGCCACCGCTCCCCATTGTGAACGGCCAGCAGAACGGTGAGCTTTGGCGTCATCGTGACTCGGCGAGACACATCGATGCGTTGCGAGGAGAGGATGGGGCGCGGCGGAAGCGACTACGGTGAGGAAGTTAACTGACGCGGCTGTCCCGGCGACCCCTTCGATCGTGCGCGACGCGCTGAGCCGGCTGCTCGGCAGACGGAATCGGGCGCCGCTCATCCTCCTCTATCATTCCATCGCGGAGGTGGAGAGCGACCCATGGTCGCTCTCCGTCTCCCCCGCCCACTTCGCCGAGCACCTCGACGTCATCAGGTCGAGCCATCGACCACTCCCGCTGAGCGAGCTGGTACGACGCTCGGCCGACGGACGCGCGCCGCCCGACGCGGTGGCGCTCACGATCGACGATGGCTACGCGAACAATCTGCTGGCGGGCAAGCCGCTGCTCGAGCGCGCCGGAGTGCCGGCCACGGTGTTCATCGCCACCGGGATGCTCGGCGGCAGCGAGTTCTGGTGGGACGAGCTCGCCCGGATCGTCCTGGGAACTTCGGGTGGATCGCCATTGCGACTTCGCTTTCCCGACGGCGGGCGCGAATGGCCGGTGGAGGAATCGCTGGATGCCGACGCGATGCGCGTGCACCGCGCGTGGCGGGCGTCGCGCGACGCGCCGACGACGATGCGGCAGCGGGCCTTCCTCGAGCTGTACCGCCTGATGCGCGCCCTCAGGCCGGACGAGCGAGCGGCCGTGATGTCGGAGCTCGGAGCGTGGAGCGGCGCAGCGAGCGTCGGCGCGCCGCTCCGCTCCCTCACGGAGGCGGAGCTCGCCGAGCTGGCGCGCGGAACGCTCGTCGAGATCGGCGCGCACACCGTATCGCACCCCGTGCTGGCCACCCTTCCGCTCGATGCGCAACGCTCGGAGATGTTCGAGAGTCGGGCGCGCCTCACCGATCTGCTCGACCGTCCCATCACCTCGCTGGCCTATCCATTCGGCGGGCCCAAGGAGTATTCCGCGGGCAGTGTGGCGATCGCCAGAGAGCTCGGGTTCGACCTCGCCTGCGCGAACGTCCACGGTGCTCTGCGCCCGACCACCGATCGCCACGAGCTCCCGCGGGTGATGATCCGCGACTGGGGTGGCGAAGAGCTCGAGCGGCGTCTTCGCGTTTACGCGCGCGACTGAGCGGCCGGCACCATGACCGCTCGTCCGCTCGTTTCGTGCATCACCATCTTCTACGACGCGGCGCCCTTCCTGGCGGAAGCCATCGACAGCGTCCTCGCTCAGCGGTACGAGGCGTGGGAGCTGTTGCTGGTGGATGACGGCTCCACCGATGGCAGCACCGCGATCGCCCGCGCCGCCGCCGAGGGAGCGGATGGCCGGATCCGTTATCTGGAGCACGAGGGCCACCGCAACCTCGGCATGAGCGCCAGCAGAAACCTCGGCGTACATCACGCGCGCGGCGAGCTGATCGCTCTTCTCGACGCGGACGATCTCTGGCTTCCGGAGAAGCTGGCGCGGCAGGTGGAGATACTCGGGCATGCGCCCGGCGCGGCGATGGTATTCGGCGCCACGACGGAGCGGGCGATCGGCGTGCGGGCGGCGGAGACGCCGGAGCGCCGGCGCACGCTCGGCGTCGCTCCAGACACCCTGGTGCATCCGCCGCGACTGGTGCCGATCTGGCTCCGGGGTCTCGGCGAGACGCCCGGCACGTGCGGCGTGCTCGTCAGGCGCGAGGCGGCTCTGGCGGTGGCCGGATTCGAGGAGTCGTTCCGCGCGTTGTACGAGGACCAGGCCTTCTTCTACAAGCTGGCGCTTCGCTACCCGATATTCGTGTCGCGCGGAAGCTGGGACATCTATCGGCGACACGAGGCGTCCGCCGTGTCGGTGGGGGAGCGAGAAGGCGTGTACCACCCTTCGAGAGAGAGCGAGTCGCACCGTCGCTTCCTGGAGTGGCTCGCCCGGTATCTGCGCGTCAGTGGACTCGGCGATTCGGACACCGCCGCCGCGTTGCGCCGAGCGCTCATGCCGTACGAGCGACCGCGTACGTTTCGTGCGATGCGCTGGCTGTCGCGCCGGCCCTGGATTCCGCGGCGTGTTCGCGGGTGGCTCGGACCGTGAGGCCGGCCGGCTAGCCCTCTATGGTCGTGCGCCAGGAGAGGCGCGGCCGGATGGCGCCCGGCCATTCGCCGAACCACGATCCTCGCAGCGTCGGCGCATCGTGCACCTCGAACACCAGCACGTCCTGCTCGTGCAGCGCCAATTGGTTGTCGCGCGCCACGCGCAGACTCACGCGATAGACGCCATCGTTGAGCAGGTCGCCGGGGATCTCGACCACGTCGCGGTAGCGCCCCGCCTCGACGCTGTCGCCGCCGGGGATCGCCTCCGAGAGCTGTCCCGCGCCGAAGACCAGCACATCGTGCTGATTGAACAGCTCGATGGAGAGCAGCAGCGGTGAGCCCGGGCGGAGCGTCGAGTACTCGAACTCGATCTCGAAGGGCGTGCTGGTGGTCAGCGGTGCGTCGCCCGTGGAGGCGCGTATGGCGGCCCGGTGAAGTCGAACCCATTCGCTGGCTGGAGCGCTCGCATCATCCCAGCGTCGTTCCGCCGCGCCGATCGTCACGCTCGCCAGGTAGCGCGAAACGATCTCCGAGGTTCGCCCACGAGCGGCCACCTCTCCGCCGCGCAGCCAGATGGCGGAGGAGCAGAGCGACTGTACGGCGCTCATGTTGTGGCTGACGAAGAGGATCGTCCGCCCTCCCCGCGTGACGTCGCGCATCTTGCCCAGGCATTTGCGCTGAAAGGCGGCGTCTCCCACGGCGAGCACCTCATCGATGAAGAGGATCTCCGGCTCCAGGTGGGCGGCCACGGCGAAGGCGAGTCGCAGCGACATCCCGCTCGAATAGAACTTCACCGGCGTATCGACGAAGCGCTCCACCTCGGCGAAGGCGATGATCTCGTCGAACTTCCGCGCGATCTCCGCGCGCCGCATCCCGAGAATGGCGCCATTCAGGTAGACGTTGTCCCGGCCCGTGAGCTCGTGGTGAAAGCCGGTGCCCACCTCCAGGAGGGAGCCCACGCGACCTCGAACATCGGCTTCTCCTTCGGTCGGCAGCGTGATGCGCGACAGCACCTTGAGCAGCGTGCTCTTCCCCGCCCCGTTCTGGCCGATGATGGCGATCGCCTCCCCCGACGGTACATCGAACGACACGTGCCGAAGCGCCCAGATCTCCGGCGGCGAGCTCCGCGACGGCGCGGCCGACCCACGCGCCAGGCGCCGGGCGGACTCGGCGATGGCATCGCGCAGCGTCGGAAACCTGTTGGTCCGCTGCTGCAGGCGATAGCGCTTGCCGATCCCCTGGACGTGGATGGCAGGCTCGGTCATGCGTCTCAGATCACGTCGGCGAAGGACTGCTCCATTCGCCGGAAGGAGAGTGCTCCCCCAATCAGGATTGCGATCGCCACCAGCGAGGAGATGAGGATCATCGGCCCCGGCCGGGTCGGCGTGCCTAACAACGCCCACCGGAAGCCTTCCACCACGCCGGCCATGGGGTTGACGCCGTACAGCGTGCGCCAGGGCTCCGGGATCAGGCTGCTCGGGTAAGCCACCGGCGTGGCGAGCAGCCAGGTCTGGACGACGAATGGCACGACGTACCGCACGTCGCGGAAGCGCACGTTCAGGGCCGAGAGCCAGAGCCCCGCGCCCAGGCACGTGACGAAAGCCAGGCCCACCAGCGGCACCACCCACAGCGCCCGCGCGCCTAACGACACGCCGTGGTACAGCATCAGCCCCAGCAGCACCACGAAGGCGATCGCCAGGTCGAGCAGCCCCGAGAGGACGATGGAAATCGGAATCGCCATCCGGGGGAAATACACCTTGGTGACGAGCTGCTGGTTCAGCACTACGCCGTTCGCGGCCAGCGACAACCCCTGCGCGAAAAAGGTCCAGGGCAGAAGCGCGGTGAAGCTGAACAGGGCGTAGGGCACGCCGTCGGACGGCACCCGGGCCAGCGCGCCGAAAAAGACGGTGAATACGACCATGGTGAGCAGGGGCTGCAACACCGCCCAGGCGACGCCGAGCGCCGTCTGTGCGTAGCGCACCTTGATCTCGCGCCAGGTGAGGAAGCCGACGAGCTCGCGATACTCCCACAGCTCGGCGAGGCCGGCGCCGATCGATCCGCGGGTGGGGCGGATCTTCACGCGCGGCGTCGCGTCGAACATCGCGTCTGGCGGAACGCCGAGCTCCGTCTCCGGCACGTGAACGCTCAGCCTCGCGCGCGACCCACCGTGGCGTAGTACACGGGGATTCCGAGCAGGATCACGCCCAGCACGCCGAGCGTGCCCCAGCGCGAGGAGGGATCCACGATGGCGTTGCCGAGCACCAGCACCACCACCAGCACGTACAGCGCGGGCACCACCGGATAGCCCGGCACGCGGAAGGGTGGATCGTACCCCGCGCGCTTTCGGAGAGGGAAGACGGCCGACACCGCCAGCACGTAGAAGGGGATGATGGCGGTGACGAAGGTGTCAGCCAGCTGCTCGAAGGTGCGCACCATGACGAAGATGATCCCGAGCACCGCCGCCAGCAGGATGGCGACGTAGGGCGTCTGGAACCGTGGGTGCACCGCCGCGACCGGGCGAAAGAAGAGGCCGTCGTCCGACATCGCCTTGAAGATGCGCGGCGACGCCATGGTGGATCCGTTGAGCGTCCCCATGGTGGAGATCATCACGGTGAGCGACACGAAGGTGACGCCGGCGGCGCCTAACAAGCGCTCCGCCACGTCGGCCGCCACCAGAGGGGAGCCGCGAATCTCCTCCACCGGCAGCACCGCCAGATAGGCGACGTTGGCCAGCAGGTAGACGGCGATCACCGCCAGCGTGCCGTAGATGAGCGCGCGCGGGAGATTGCGGCGGGGGTCCTTGACCTCTCCACCCATGAAGCTGAGATCCGCCCAGCCGTCGTACGCCCAGAAGACGGACACCAGCGCCAGCCCGAACGCCGAGAGCGCGAAGCTGCCCGGCGGCACCGCGGGGGTGTAGTGTCCTCCCGTCTGCGGCAACCCGATGGCCAGCGCGACGATGATGATGAAGAGGAGACCGCCGTACTTCGCCACCGTCGTCAGGTTCTGCACCAGCGTTCCCCACCGGACCCCCACCACGTTGATGGACGCGGCCACGGCGATGGCCACGGCCGCCGCGTAGTGGACGTCTCGATCGAAGGTGCCCTCCCCCGGGATGCCGCCGAACAGCCGAAGGAGATACTCGGCGAAGGTCGTGGCAATGGCGCCGAGTGCGGCGGCACGAATGATGACGAGCTCGGACCAGCCGAAGAGGAAGGCCGGGAGTCGTCCCCACCCCTCCTTGATGTATGCGTACAGCCCGCCGGTTCGGGGAAAGGCACCGCCGATCTCGGCGAGTGTGAGCGCGCCACAGAGGACGATCACACCGGCGACGGCCCAGACGGCGAGCATCGGGACGGGGCCCGGCATGCGCTCCGCGATGCGGGCGGGGGTGCGGAAGATCCCGGACCCGATGGTGATCCCGATGAGGACGGCGATGGCGGTAAGAAGGCCGAGGCGTCGGGGGAGCTCGGTGGGTGGATGCATCCTGGAGGGAGGAGGGAGGAGGGAGCAGGGGGAGGAGGAGGAGGAAGGTACAGTCGAGCCGATGCGCGGTAAATGCTCATGGGCGCGACGCGCGGGGCTTCGCGCCATCAGGGTTGACCGGGTTCACCGGTGGTGTGAGTTTTGAGTAACTTCTTTCCGTTCAAGTTCTTAGTTTGACTCGAGGATCGACGCATCCTGCCTAGCGGACCACTGCCGGCCGTGCTGTTCTGGGTGACCGTCGCCGCCTGCATCGTGGCGCAGGTCGCTCTCCTTCGCTCGGCTTTTCGCACGCCGCCCACGCCCACGCCGGAGCATCCGTTGGCCGCTCCCAGGCGTGCGTCGGAGATCGCCTGGTCGGTGGTGCCCGCCATCATGCTGGCGCTCGTGCTCGTGTTCACCTGGCGCGCGATGCACCGTCCGAACGGGCCTCGCGCGCCGGTACCGGCCGTCAGCAGCTCGCTCATTTCCTAGCGTTCGACATCGATCTCGTCGTGATTGCTCTGCGCCGACTCTCCTATCTCGCGTTGGCCGTGGCCTTCGCGCACGTCGTCTTCGGCGCGGTGGTTCGGATCACCGGATCGGGGATGGGTTGCGGAGACCACTGGCCGAAGTGCCACGGACAGTGGATGCCGCCGCTCGACCGTCCCGATCTCATCATCGAGATCACGCATCGGTATCTCGCGCTCGTACTGCTCATCGCGCTAGTGGCGCTGGCCGGCGTGGCGTGGCGGCGTCGGGCGGTACCGGGCGTGGCTGGACGCGGTGGCGTGCTGAGGGCGAGCGCCACCGCGCTCGCGCTCTGGTTCGCACCGGCGTTTCTCGGTGCGGTGACCGTCTGGCTCGGCAACACGCCGCTGGCCACCGTCGCGCACAAGGTGCTGGCGCTGTCGCTGCTGGCGGTGCTGGCGGCGACGGTGGTGCGAACCGGCGGCTTCGGCGCCGCGGCGCCGAAAGGCATCGACGCCGACCCGCGCACGGCGCGCTCGGCCACGGTCGCGGCGGTGCTCACGCTCATCGTCGTCGGGCTCGGAGCACTCACCGCGAAGTTCCCCGGCGCCACCACGGCCTGCCTGGGGTTCCCGCTCTGCAACGGCCAGCTGGTGCCGGCCGGAGGTGCAGCCCACGTGCAGATGGCGCACCGCGTCATGGCCTTCCTGCTCGCCTTCCACGTGATCGGACTCACCGCCGGCATCTTCCGCCGCGGCACGACCGGACCGGTGCGACAGGCGGCGGTCGCGTCACTGCTGCTGCTGATGGCGCAGCTCGCCCTCGCCGCGACGATGGTGCTGCGGCTCTTTCCCGGCTCGCTCCGCTCGGCGCACCAGGCGGTGGGGGTGAGCATCTGGGTCGCGCTCTTCGTGCTGGCGTACCTCGCCCGCCGCGGGTCGCGCGCCACGGCGCCCGCGCCTGACGAGCCTCGGTATGCGCCGGAGATGACGCCGGCGCGAGGTGCCGCGTCGTGACCGGCTTCGCGGTCGTCGACGAGCGCGCCGGCTCGTTGGCGCGCGACCTGGTGATGCTCACCAAGCCGCGCATCATCAGCCTGCTGCTGGTCACCACCGTGGCCCCGATGTTCGTGGCCGGGACGCCGAGTCTGTGGCTGGTGCTGATGGTGACGGTGGGCGGATATCTCATGGCGGGGGGCGCCAACGCGGTGAACATGTACCTCGACCGCGACATCGATGATCGGATGGCGCGCACGCGTCTGCGTCCCCTGCCGAGCGGCCGGATGGAGCCGAAGGCGGTGCTGGCGTTCGGGGTGGCGCTGGCCACGGCGGCCACCGGGCTCTTCGCCTTCGGGGTGAACGTGCTGAGCGCGGCGATGGCGCTCCTCGGCTTCTACTTCTACGTGTTCATCTACACGCGGTGGCTCAAGCGCCGGACGCCGCAGAACATCGTGATCGGCGGCGCGGCCGGCGCCTTTCCGCCGCTGGTCGGATGGACGGCCGCAACGGGCTCGATCGACCTGGCGGCGATCTATCTCTTCCTGATCGTCTTCTACTGGACGCCGCCGCATTTCTGGGCGCTGGCGCTCCTCAAGCAGGCGGACTACGGTCGCGCCGGCGTCCCCATGGCGCCGCTGGTGTGGGGAGAGCGGGAGACGATGCGCCAGATGCTCTGGTACACCGTGATCCTGCTGCCCCTCACGCTCCTTCCGTGGGCGTTCGGGGCGTTCGGCGCGATCTATCTGGCGTCGGCCCTGCTGTTGGGCACGCTGCTGCTGGGCGGGGTGATCCGCGTCATGCGCGCGGCGCAGTGGACGGCGCCGGCCTGGCGTCTCTACAAGTTCTCCCTGCTGTACCTGGCGCTGCTGTTCGTGGCCATGGCGGTCGATCGCGCGGTCGTACGCTGATGTCCGAGGACAACGTGCTCACCGTGCTGGTGCGCGAGCCCGATCGCGATCGCACCCTGATGCTGCATCCGGACCGCGCCGGGATGGTGCGCGTCAGGGAGTGGGACACCGGTGGGGACATCCAGGAGCCGACCGAGCGGATGATGCGGTGCTCCACGGCGGCGCGGATGTTCCAGCGCGCGCACGACGAACGGTGCGGGCTGACGCCGGGGCTGGCCGAGATCCGCGCCTGGTTGGAGGCGCTCCCTCGTTAGGCGGTGTGACGCGCTCGAGCGTCGCCGTTAGCGCCCGCCGTCGAGGTCGACGCGCAGCGCGTCTCCGGACCGGACGGTCACCTGCCGCTCGCGGGTGCCCATGCCCTCCTGCCAGAGCATGAGGCGGTAATCGCCGGGAGGGATCGAGTCCAGGGAAAAGCCACCGTCGGCGCGGACCTGGGCGAAGTAGGGATGGTCGAAGACGTGAATCCAGCCGCGCGTCCACGCGTGCGCGTCGCAGCGGATCTCGATCGTCCCGGGGGTGGCCAGCAGATCGGTGCGAGGCACGAGCTGGCCGGCGTCGAACTGCGTGATCACCGCCAGCACTCGATCGCCCGCGCCAAGGAAGCGCGTGCGATGCTCCACCGGATCGGTGTTGAGGACGTTGAGCGTCCCTCCCGCGAGTACACCCTGGACGCGCGGCTCCAGCTCGCAGTGCTCCGTGGTGACGGTGAAGCGCTTCTCCGCCGGAACGGGCTTCCCGCTGTGGATGTCGGCGAGCCAGACGAGGGCCCGCGTCTCATCCCCGCGCCGGGCGCGCGCGCGGCGTGGGAAGATGCCGCAGTTGTCCTGCGCCGTGGCGCCATTGGTCGTGGTCTCCGGCGCCAGCGCCACCGTGCCGGAGATGCGGCCGCCGTTGCTGACGACGATCTCGCGGTACGGGATGCGCGGCGGACCGCCGTTCCCGCCGGCACGCGCGGCGCGAGACGCGTCGTCGTTGCCGCACGACGCGAGCACCGCGCACGCGCCGAACGCGCCGGCGACTATGGCACGCCAGGTCACACGACGATCAGGTCGCGCTGGTAGTTCGACGGCGTGATGCGAACGCCGTCCTCGGCCACGAAGGCGTTGACCTCGCTGCGCATCCCCACCTCACCGCCGATGTAGATGCCCGGCTCGATGGAGAATCCCACGCCGGGGATGAGCAGCCGCTCCTCGCGCGTCTCGAAGTTGTCGATGTGCGGGCCGGCGCCATGGAGGGAGCGCGCGTCGATCGAGTGCCCCGTACGGTGCGTGAAGAAGTCGCCGAAGCCCCGCTCGGACACCACCTGGCGCGCCGCGTCGTCCACGTCGCCGCCGCGCAGCTTCTCCGCCGTGGGATTCCGGCGGCGCAGCACGTCGATGGCGGCGTCGCGCGCGTCGCGAACGGCGGTCCACACTTCCCTGGCGCGCGTGGAAGGCTCGCCGAGCACACCCATCCAGGTCTGGTCGGCGTAGATCCCGTCGGGCTCCTTGGCCCAGAGGTCGATGAGGAGGACGTCACCGCGCTCGATGCGGCGCGGTTGGTCGGCGGATGGCTCGTAGTGCGGATCCGCCGCGTTCGGACCGGCGGCGACGATCGCCGGATGCTCGAACGTCAGGCCGGCGCGGGCGAAGCGATCGGAGATCCACTCCTGAAGCTCGTGCTCGGCGATCGGGGTGCCGGCACGCGCGCGCTCGCCGGCGAGCGCGATGGCGGCGCGCGCGGTCTCGGCCACCACCTCGGCGGCGCGAAGGTGCGAGCTGACCTGCTCCCCTGTCCAGCGCGCGAAGAACCGCGACACCAATTCGGCGGACGAGACCACGGTCGCGCCGGCACCGCGAACCATGTCGAGCACGCCGGCCGGGACGCGGTCGACGTACGGCACCGCGTCGCCCGGGGAATACTCCATGGCGATTCGCTTCCCCCCCACCAGCGATGTCAGCAGGCTCTCGAGCGTGCGCCAGGTGCTGTAGCGCTCGCGTCGCCACGACGCTGGCCAATCGCGCCAGGGACCCTGCTCGATGTTGTGCGTGATGGCGGTCGGTACGCCCTCGCGCGGGATGAGCGCGAACACGCGGCGCGAGACGAAACCCTGGAGCGCGAGTAGACCCCCCGCGATCGGGTTGTTCCCCTGAAAGTCGTAGAGGAGCCATCCATCGAGCTTGGCGTCGGACAGCGCCCGCTGTAGCTCGGGAAGCGACGTCGGAGTGAGCACGCTACCTCTTGTGAGATGCGCCGGAGGTGCGTAGTGTCGCACCGCCCTGCTGGTTCGAATTCTCGTTCCCACCCACGACAGGAACCGGAGATCGGCGTTCAAGAGATTCTGCTGCTGGCGCTGCTCGGCGCCGCCGTGGGAACGTACGGGACGCTCGTCGGTGTCGGTGGCGGATTCCTCGTCGTCCCACTGCTGCTGCTCATCTATAACTTGTCGCCGCCCGCGGCGGCTGCAACCTCGCTGGTGGTAGTCTGTCTCAACGCACTCAGCGGCTCAATAAGCTACCTGAGAATGCGGCGGGTGGACCTGCGGACGGGGCTGATACTCGCGGTCGCCACGATCCCCGGGGCATTGATCGGTCCGGCGCTCGCCGTGCGGGTCCCTGAGCGCGCCTTCAAGATCGCCTTCGCGCTCTTCCTCCTCGGTCTCGCGTTCGTGCTCTATCGACGGCCGGAGCGTGTCGTCGGCGCCAACGCACCGGCGGGAAACAGCCGGTGGCACATCCACCGGACGTTCGTGGACCGAAGTGGCAGCGCCATCGAGTACCACTTCAACGTGCCGCTGGCGCTGGCGATCTCGCTGCTGGTGGGCGTGCTCTCCAGCATGCTCGGGATCGGCGGCGGCATCGTACACGTGCCGGCGATGATCCACGTCATGTCGTTCCCGGTGCACATCGCCACCGCGACGTCGCAATTCGTGCTGGCGATCACCTCCGCCGCGGGAGTCGCCGAGTACGCCGCGCGCGGCCACGTGGTGTGGCCGATCGCGCTTTCGATCGGCAGCGGCGTGGTGGTCGGGGCCCAGCTCGGCGCCGCACTCTCGCACCGAATGAAGGGACCCGGAATCGTGCGATTGCTCACGATCGCGGTGGTGGTGCTGGCGGTGAGGCTGTTGTGGTCAGCGATCTAGGAGGGAGCGGGGAGCGGGAAGCGGCCGTGCGGAGCGCGGCCTGCGGGAAGCGCAGACGGAGACGGTAGTCATCGGGTGTGCCGGCGCTTCCCGCTCCCCCCTCCCCCCTCCCCGCCCCCGCATCAGGCGCTCTGCTCCACCGGCTGCTCGATCGCGCGCCATTCGGCGCGCCAGGCGCAGGCGCCCTCGTTGCGGCCGGCGCAGCGGACGTGCTCGACGGTGCTGCCGCCGGCGCCGAGGAGGCGGAGGAGCTCCTTGAGGACCGACTCGTAAAAGGCGCAGCCCGCCGAGCGCGGGGCGCTGTCGAGGGTGACGGAGGACGGGACCTCGAGGAGCAGAAAGGCGCCGGTGCGGCGCAGCGTGCCGTTCAGGTAGCGGCGGGCGATGCGCGCCATCCGGCGCAGCGCGAGGGGACGCGCGAAGAGCGAGGGGAGGACGCCGATCATCTCGCGCGTGGTGGCCGGAATCGTCAGGTAGCTCTCGCGCGCCAGGTGCCGGCCGGCCGCGCGGAACACCGAATCGGCGTCCGGGCGACGGCCGATGAGCCGCGCCAGCGCCACCGCCTCGTCGTGCGCGGCGCGCTGATTGCGTTTCGCGGCGTCGGTGTAGCGGCGGATCTGCGCGTAGACGGTCTCACTGGTCCCGAAGCGCTTGTTCAGCAGCTCCGGTACGAATTCCGCCTCGTGATCACCGTCTGGTCTATCGACGTTGCGTACCGCCTCGAGCAAGCTCAGAGGGAGTAGGGCGTCGACCGTCGTGGACATGTAGGGGGGCTGGTTCGGCAGTGGCGCAAGCTAATGGGCACTCCCGTGCCGAACAAGGCGACGACGAGGGAACAACGTTGGCGTGGCGCACCTTGAACAAGGGAGAGCGCACAGGAGCCTTGCGATGCGCATTGCGGTGCGCGCACTATCCCTGCTTTCCGCCGTCCCGCACCGTGTGGAGTGGATCCCTGCGATGACGCAGCCCGGCCAGTCCGACGCGAACGCCTCGTGGACGTGCACCGACGTGCTCGCGCACCTCTACGAGTTCATCGACGGCGCGCTACCGGCCGACGCCGACGAGCGCATGCGCCAGCACATCGCGGCCTGCAGTCACTGTCGTCCCTGCTTCGAGCGTGAGCGCCGCTTCCTCGACGTGTTGGGGCGCTGCAAGGTGCATCCCTGTCCCGACGAGCTCAGGCAGCGGATCGTCGACTCTCTCGCCAGGGCGCGCCTTCGGGAGCAGGGCGACGCGTGATCGGGCGCGCCGCCGCGGGTGCGGTGGTGGCGCTCCTCATCGCCCTGTTGGCCCGGCGCTCGGGGGTCCTCTCCGGAACCGGGGCCGCGGCCGCCGTCGCGGTGGGTACCGCCAGCGTCGCCGCGGGGTGGGACTGGGGCGCGCTCCTCATCCTCTTCTTCGTCTCGTCTAGCCTTCTCACGCGCCTTGGCGTAGAGATAAAGGAGGCACGCACGGCGTCGATCGTGGCCAAAGGAGGAGCCCGCGACGCGGTGCAGGTGGCGGCCAACGGGGGGCTGTTCGCGCTCTTCGCCCTGCTCTCGATCGCGTATCCGTGGGACGGGTGGCTGGCGGCCGGCGCGGGCGCCCTGGCGGCGGCGGCGGCCGACACGTGGGGGACGGAGCTCGGCACCCTGGCCGGCGGGACACCGCGGCACGTCATCTCGCTCCGGCCGGTTCCGGCGGGCACATCCGGTGCGGTATCGCCGGCAGGGCTGGCGGCGACGGTGATCGGTGCGGCGTTCATGGCGGCGAGTGCACGAATGCTGGGATGGCCCGCGGCCACCGCCCTGGCAGCCTTTCTGGGCGGGGTGGCGGGGGCGCTGGCCGACTCGCTCGCCGGAGCGCTGTTCCAGGCTCGCCGCCGCTGTCCTGCCTGCGCGTCGCTCACCGAGCGCGCTGTCCACTCGTGCGGCACCCCCACCGTGCACGCCGGCGGAGTGACGTGGATGAACAACGACGCGGTGAACGCGCTCGCCGCGGCGGTGGGCGCATTGATGGCCGTGCTTCTCGTTCCGTAGCCGGAGTGGGCGTATGTCTCGAGCAAGGATCGTCTCCCTGATGTCGATCTCTCTCACGCTCGCGGTGCTCTCGCTGGGAGCGTGCGATGGAGATCTCCGGATCAGCACCGGCCCGCGCGGTTTCAGCACCGGCGGCGGGTCGGGGACGCAACCGTCGATACTGGTGGGCCGGTGGCAACGAACGATCGTGTTCACCGACGCGAACGGGCTCAACTCGTCGGAGACGACGTGGGAGTTCCGCTCCGACGGCATCGCCATCCGCACGCTGGTCACCAAGAACATCACGTTGGGATTCTCCGACGTGATCGTCTCCACCGGGCGGTGGTCGACGAACGGGCGCACGCTCTTCGTCTCCTTCACCTCGCCACCGGGCACGGTGCAATTCGACTTCTCGGTGTTCGGGAACGTGCTGACGTTGAACGGGCAGGACTTCATCCGCATCGCGTGAGCACGACGTGACGACGCGCGGACGGGTGCTGCTCGTCAACGTCAATCGGGAGCGCTCTCCGCAGCCGGTGGTGCCGAACGGCGTCGCCTGCGTCGCCACCGCGCTCGACCAGGCGGGCTACGCCGTGCGGGTGTCCGACCTGTGCTTCGAGCGCGATGCCGCCGCCGCGCTTCGCCGCGCCGCGCGCGGGGCGCGACCCGACGTGGTGGGGATCTCCGTCCGCAACATCGACAACAGCGACCTGATCGCGCTCCGGCACTACACGCCGGAAGCGGCATCGCTGCTGCGCGCGGTGCGCGACGAGGTGCCCGACGCCAGAGTCATCGCCGGCGGCGCGGCCTTCGGCGTGGCGCCCGAGTCGCTCCTGCGCGAGCTGGATGTGGAGTTCGCCGTGGCCGGCGACGGCGAGCGGGCCACGGTCGCGCTCCTCGACGCGCTCTCGTCAGGCAGGGCGATCGACGCGATCCCGGGCGTGGTGCGCCGCGATGGCGATCGCGTCACCCTCACGCCTCCCGGCGGCGACGCCGACGTCACGTCGCTCCCCCGGGCGCGCATGCACCGCTGGCTCGACCTCGGCGCCTATCAGCGGCGCGGCGGCACGGTGCCGATCCAGACCAAGCGCGGCTGCGTGTTCAAGTGCATCTACTGCACGTATCTCAACGTCGAGGGGTGGGGGTATCGTCTCCGCGACCCCGACGACGTGGCCGACGAGATGGTCGAGCTCCGGCGCGAGGCGGGGGTCAGGCACTTCGAGTTCGTGGACTCGACCTTCAACGCGCCGCCGCGCCACGCCACCGAGATCTGCGAGGCGATCGTCAGGCGCGGGCTTCGGGCCCATCTGGACACCACCAACTTCACACCCGCGGCCGCGCCCGACTATCTCCTCCGGGCGATGCGCGCGGCGGGCTTCCGCTGGCTCGGCATCACGGCCGAGAGCGCCAGCGACAGCGTACTCGACGCGCTCCAGAAGGGCTTCGACGTCGCGCGCGTCCGCGCGGTGGCCACCGACGTCGAGCGCGCCGGAATGGGCGTGCTCTGGATCTTCCTGGTGGGCGGCCCGGGTGAGACGGCGACCACGCTGGAGGAGACGCTCCGCTTCGCCCACTGGCGTCTCTCCCGCGGCGACGCCGTGTACCTCACCGTGGGGCTCCGCATCTATCCGGGAACGACGCTCCACCAGATCGCCATGCGCGAAGGCGTGGTCGACGCCACCGATCCCCTCCTCCTTCCGCGCTTCTACTTCTCCGAGCGCATGCACATGGATGCCACCGTCGCCAGGCTCCAGCGCTTCGCGGCGGAGCATCCGCGCTTCATGTTCTCCGCCGATTCGCGCTCTCCCCTCCTCCCGATGCTCACGCGCGTGGCGTCGCTCCTGCACCTCCCCCGGCCACACTGGCGCTACATGGGTGCCTTCCAGCGCCTGGCGCGCGCCGTGACGCCGCGGTCGGTGGCACCGCCGGCGCCCACCTCCTGATGGACGCCGAGGTCGTCATCGTCGGCGGGGGTCCGGCGGGGTGCGCCACGGCGTGGGCGCTGGCCCGCGCCGGCGTCGATGTGCTGGTGCTCGACCGCGCCCGCTTTCCGCGGGAAAAGGTGTGCTCGGAATATCTGAGCCCCGAAGCCTCGCGCATTCTCGACGCCATGGGCGCGCTCGCGCTCTGCGAGGATGCCGGCGCGGCGCAGCTCTCCGGGATGATCGTGCGGGCGCCGAGCGGCACCCGGATACAGGGCGACTTCGCCGACGTGCGCGGCTACCGCGCCTATCGGGACCGCGGCCTGGCGCTGCGACGGGTGCTGCTCGACGCCATTCTGCTGGATCGCGCGCGGGCCGTCGGGGCCCGCGTGGAAGAGGAGGTGCGTGTCACCGACGTCGTCCGCGACGCGCGCGGCGCCGTGCGTGGGGTGCGAACGCTGCTCCCCGACGGAAGCACGTGTGAGCGCCAGGCGCGGCTGGTCGTGGGCGCCGACGGCCTGCGCTCGGTGGTGGCCCGCCGTCTGGGCCTGACGAGAGTGGCGCGCCATCCGCGCCGGCTCGCCATCGTCGCGCACTACCGTGGCGTGCAGGGGATGTCGGAATACGGGGAGATCTTCGTGGAGGGAGATGGGTACGGCGGGTTCGCCAACGTGGGGCACGGCGTCACCAACGTCGCCGTGGTCGTCCCCATCAGCCGCGCTCCCACCGGCCCCGATCTGGGCGCCTTCATGTCCGAGTGGCTGGGCGCTCGCCCGCACCTCGCGCCGCGTCTCGCCGGCGCGGAGCGAATGGGGGTCCCGCGCGTCACCGGGCCCTTCGCGTCGCGCGCCAAGCGGGCATGGGCGCCCGGCGCGGCGCTGGTAGGAGACGCGGCCGACTTCTTCGATCCCATCACCGGCCAGGGGATCTTCGCGGCGCTGCACGGCGGCGAGGTCCTCGCCCGACATGCGCTGGCGATGCTGGCGGCGCCGAACGCTCCTCAGGCGGACGCGGCGCTGGCCGCCTACGACCGGGAGCGGAGAGCGCTCTTCCGGGGGAAGTGGATCGTGGAGCGGCTGGTGGGTGCCGCCGTCGGCTTCGCGCCGCTCATGAATCGCGCGGCCGCCACCCTCGCGCGGCGGAAGGACATGGCCGACCTTTTGGTGGGCGTGGCGGGCGACTTCGTTCCGCCACGCGCCGTGCTCACGCCTTCGTTCATTCTCTCCCTGCTCGCCTCCGCCCCACGAAGCTGATGACGATCGATCCGGCGACCTTTCGGAGCGTGCTCGGCCGCTTCGCGTCAGGCGTGACGGTGGTGACCGCGCGCGACGAGAGCGGCACCGATCACGGCATGACGGTGAGCGCCTTCTGCTCCCTCAGCCTGCACCCGCCCCTGATCCTCATGTGCGTGGAGCAGGGCGCCGAGATGCATCCCATCCTCGAGCGAGCGCATCATTGCGCGGTGAGCATCCTCGAGGAGCACCAGGAATCGTTGTCACGCCGCTTCGCCGAGCCCATGACGGATCGCTTTGAGGGGATCGGCTACACGCGTCAGGTCACCGGTGCCGCGCTGCTCGACGACGCGCTGGCCCACGTGGAGTGCGAGCTCCTCGAGCGCCATCCCGGCGGCGACCACACCATCTTCATCGCTCGGGTCATCGCCGCCGGCGCCACCTCCGAGCGTCCGCTGATCTATTATCGCGGCGGCTATGCGCAGATGGAGCGTTGACCTGACCTCTCTCCTCACGCCCCGGCGCCGCCGCGGAATCGAGTACCTCGACGATCCCCGCGTCGACGGGCACGTCATGCGCCGCTCGCTGCGCGACGTCACCGTGGCCAACCGGCTCTTCGGCGGCACGCGGGCGATCGTGTCGGCGCTCGACTCCGAGCTCGACGCCCTGCGCGCGTCGCGCGCGACGGAAGCGACGTTGCTGGATGTCGGCACCGGACTCGGCGACATTCCGCGTCGCGCGCAGGCGGTGGCCCGCCAACGGGGGATCACGCTCCACCTCGTGGGCCTGGACGGTAGCGAGGTGCTGGCTCGGGCCGCATCCGCCACGCATCTCCCTTGCGCGCGCGGCGACGCGCGTCATCTCCCCTTCGCCGACCGGTCGGTGGACTTCGTCGTCTGCTCGCAGCTGCTGCATCACTTCGATGGGAGTGACGGCCCCTGCGTCCTCCGTGAACTGAATCGCGTGGCGCGGCGTATGGTCATCGTCGGGGAGCTCCGACGGAGCTGGGCGGCCGCTGCCGGCATCTGGGTGGCGTCCTTCGTGTTGGCCTTCCACCCGGTGAGCCGGCACGACGGCGTCGTGTCGGTCATGCGGGGCTTCACGAAGGAGGAGCTGCGGATGATCGTCCGGGAGGTGCTCGGCGTGGAGCCGGAGGTGCGAAACCGCCTCGGGTACCGCGTCACCGCCCGCTGGCGCCCTTTGGGAGATACGAAATGAGTGCAAGCGTGGTACATTTCACGGAGCCGTTGACGCTCGGCCCCATGCCGCTCGGACGAGCGATGGAGACCGTGGACGAACAGCTCGTCCGGGCCCCCATTCGCTCGATTTTCACGCTCGTGCGAGACGTGGAGCATTGGCCGGGCTATCTGGCGCACTATCGGTGGGTACGCTTTCGCGAGCGGGCGCGCGACGGCGGAGGCATCGTCGAGATGGCCGCCTGGCGTCCGTTCGGGCTCGTCGGCTGGCCGACGTGGTGGCTGTCGGAGATGGCCGTCGATGAGGCCAAGCCGGCGGTGCGCTTCCGGCACATCGGCGGGATCACCAGGGCGATGGACGTGGAGTGGACGTTCGAGTCGCGCGCGGACGGCACGTGGGTTCGCGTGCTCCACGTGTGGGACGGACCACGGTGGCCGTTGATCGGCGTATTCGCCGCGACGGCCGTGATCGGGCCGGTGTTCATTCACGGGATCGCGTCACGGACGCTGGCGGGGCTGGCGGCGGTGGCGGAGCGGTCGACGTAGACCGCGGCTCAGCGAGGAGGCAGGCTTGCGGGAGAGGCGGCGCGTCGTCGTCACGGGTCTTGGCGCGATCACACCAGTCGGGCTCACGAAGGATCGCATGTGGGAGGGGATTCGCACCGAGCGCTCGCCGGTGCGGACGATCGACCGTTTCGATCCATCCGACTTTCGGAGCCACGTCGCGGCGCAGGTCGACGACTTCGTGGCCACCGACTTCCTCGAGCGCAAGCGCGCCAAGCGCCTCGATCGCTTCGGCCACTTCGCGGTGGTGGCGGCGCGGATGGCGCTGGAGGACGCGTGTCTCCAGCTCGACAAGGAGAACCGCGACCGGGTGGCCGCGCTGATGGGCACCGCCCTCGGCGGCGTGGGCTACGCCGAGGACCAGTGTCACATCTATTATCACAACGGCCTCAAGGACGTCGATCCCGCGCTGGCGCTCATGGTGTTCGGGGGCTCGGCGAGCTGCAACATCGCCATCGAGTTCGGCGTGTTCGGACCGAACAGCACGAACGCGATGAGCTGCGCGTCAGGCACCATCGCCATCGGTGAGGCGTTCCGTGCCATCCGCGACGGCTACGCCGACGTGGCCATCTCCGGCGGCGCTGAAGCGCCGCTCTGGCCGCTCTGCTTCGGCGCCTTCGCCGTGCTCCGCGCCATGTCCACACGCAACGACGATCCCGCTACCGCGTGCCGTCCCTTCGACAAGGATCGCGACGGCTTCGTCATGGGCGAGGGGGCGGCCGTGCTCATCCTCGAGGAGTACGAGCGCGCCAGAGCACGCGGCGCGAGAATGTACGCGGAGATCATCGGCTTCGGGTCGTCGAACGACGGGTATCACATGACCTCGCCACGCCCCGACGGCACGCAGGCGGCGCGATCGATGACGGGCGCGCTCGGCGACGCGGGGATCGCGCCGCACGAGGTGCAGTACGTGAACGCGCACGCCAGCTCCACGCCGCTCAACGACTCCACCGAGACGCTCGCCATCAAGCGTGCCTTCGGCGAGCACGCGTACAAGCTCCAGGTGAGCGGCACCAAGGCGTACTACGGCCACGCGCTCGGCGCCTCCGGGGCCATCGAGGCGATGATCTGCGCCATGGCGCTCTCCACCGATTGGCTGCCGCCGACCGTGAATCTGCTGAACCCGCAGGACGGGTGCGACCTGGATTACATCCCGCGCGCCGGGCGTGAGGCGCGCGTGGAGCACCTCATCACCAACTCCTTCGGATTCGGCGGGATCAACGCGACGCTGGCGATGCGCCGCGTCGGCTAGTCAGGGCGCGCTTCTTCGGGCGCCGCCGGCGCATCGACTCCAGCAACATCGTCCGCACCTGGCGCGCGATCGCTCGATCAGTGCGCGCACGCGGTGCATCGCGCCAGGCGCGAAGGGGCACCACGGCCTTGGCCATCACCGGATGACCACCCGCGCTGCCGTCCTCGCCGAAGAGCACTCGCAGCCGGTCGCCGAGCTGCCAGTCGGGGGAGAGTGCACGCGCGCTCATCACCAGTCGCCCCCCGAAGATCCCCGACACCACCGCCACCCTGGCGTCCGCCATGCCGAGACAGAACTCGGCCAGCTGCGCCACGATGTGCTCCTGATCGCGGGGGAGACGTCCGAGGTGGACGTAGGCGAGACCGCGCTCGACGCGTGAGCTCTCGAGGGCCCGGCCGAAGCGCCGGAGCGCCAGCGGGCTGTACGACGGATGCTGGATGCGTCGCAGCGCGTCGTGGTCGGCGCGCGGAAAGAGGAAGGCGAATGCCTCCAGGTCCTCGTCGCTCACCGGGCGGGAGAGCGACTTGGTGTCGGTGATGATCCCGTAGAGGAGCGCCGTCGCCAGCCGCACGGTCACGGCGGCGGCGCCGTGCGCCAGGAGGTACTCGAGCGCCATCGTGGCGCTGGCGCCGTAGGAGCTCCGCACGTCGCGGTGCCGCGCGGTGAACGCCTTCACCGGCGGGTGGTGGTCGACCACCGCGGCCACCTCGCCTAACGCGTCGTCGAAGTACGGTGGCTGCACGTCCACCAGGATGAGCGGCCCGAAGCTCCGGAGCTGCGACTCGGAGACGTGGCGCACCTTGATGCCGAGCTGGTCGACGAGCCGGCGGTTCTCCGGGCGCGAGATCTTGCCGCAGGAGATGATCGGCGCGGCGGACGGGGAGTAGCGGAGCGCGGCGCGCAACGCCAGCGCGGAGGCGATGGCGTCGGGATCGGGGTCGTGCTGCACGAGGAAGGCGATGCGGCGCGCGCCGCGAAGCGCGCGCTCGAGACCGCGGAGGCGGCGGCGCGCCCCGGCGCGCCGAAGCAGCGTGTCGATGG
>DATFFZ010000044.1:0-3614 GCA_035249845.1 Gemmatimonadaceae bacterium | reverse complement strand
TCGCTGAGCGACGCCGCGGTCGAGGCCGGCTGGTACGTTTCCTTCGCCGGCATCATCACGTTCAAGCGATGGGACGACGACGCGCTCCTGCGCTCCATTCCGGCGGAGCGCCTCCTGGTCGAATCCGACTCCCCGTATCTGGCGCCCGTCCCGTATCGCGGCAAGCGCAACGAGCCGGCATGGGTGGCGCACACGCTCGCGCGTCTCGCCGTCGCGCGCGGCGAGGAGGCCGGGACGCTGTCCGGGCGCACCAGCGCCAACGCGCGCGAGCTCTTTGCGCTCCCTGGAGAGGGCGAGTAGACTCTAGCGCTTCCGTCCACCCCTTTTTCGACCAACCGCGACTGACCGTGCCATCCGTCCCCTCCGACATCGAGATCGCGCAGGCGGCCACGCTCCGCCCCATCGTCGACGTGGCCGCCGAGCTCGGGCTCGCTCCCGATGAGCTCGACCTCTACGGGAAGTACAAAGCCAAGATCGACCTCGACGTCGCGCAGCGCCCGGCACGCGGACGGCTGGTGCTCGTCACCGGGATCAATCCCACCGCCGCCGGCGAAGGGAAGAGCACCACGCTGGTGGGGGTCACGCAAGCGCTTCGGCGCATGGGACACAACGCGCTCCTCTGCATCCGCGAGCCGAGTCTGGGTCCGGTGTTCGGCGTCAAGGGCGGGGCCGCCGGCGGCGGCTACGCGCAGGTCATCCCGATGGAAGACATCAACCTCCACTTCACCGGGGATTTTCACGCCATCGCCGCCGCCCACAACCTCCTCTCGGCGATGCTCGACAACCACCTCACGCAGGGAAACTCGCTCGGCGTCGACCCGCGTCGCATCACCTGGCCGCGCACCATGGACATGAACGACCGCGCGCTGCGCGACGTCGTCATCGGCCTGGGCGGAGTGGCCAACGGCGTGGTGCGCGAGGAGCGTTGGGTGATCATCCCCGCCAGCGAGGTGATGGCCATCGTCGCGCTCGCCACCGGACGCGAGGATCTCGAGGAGCGCCTCGGACGCATCGTCGTCGGCTCCACCGCCGGGAGTGCGCGCAAACCCGTGCGGGCGCGCGATCTGAAGGCGGTCGGTGCCATGAGTCTCTTGCTCAAGGACGCGATCCGCCCGAACCTGGTGCAGACGCTCGAGGGGGGCCCGGCGCTGGTACACGCCGGTCCGTTCGGCAACATCGCGCACGGGTGCAACAGCATACTGGCCACCCGCACCGGCCTGGCGTTGGCCGACATCGTCCTCACCGAAGCCGGCTTCGGCTCCGATCTTGGCGCGGAGAAGTTCTTCGACATCAAGTGCCGCTTTGGTGGACTGAACCCCGAAGTGGCGGTGCTGGTGGCGACCGTGCGCGCGCTCAAGCTGAACGGCGGCGCGGACAAGAAGTCGTTAGGCAAGGAGGACCTCGACGCGCTGGAGCGCGGGCTGCCCAACCTCGCCAAGCACGTCGAGAACGTGCGGCAGTTCGGCGTCCCCGTCATCGTGGCCGTCAATCGCTTCACCAGCGACAGCGACCGCGAGCTGCGGCGCGTCATCGAGTACGCCACCGAGCAGGGGGCGCGGGTGGCGCTCAACGAGGTGTGGGAGAAGGGTGGCGCCGGTGGGATGGAAATGGCCGAGGAGATTCTGGCCGCGCTCGACCGGCGGGAGGGGCGTTTCGCGCCGCTCTACGACGCCACGCTCCCGATCTGCGAGAAGATCGACATCATCGTGCGAAGGGTGTACGGCGGCGACGGCGTCGACATCGCGCCCAAGGCGCAGCGCGCCATCGAGTACCTCGAGTCGATCGGGCTCGGCGACACGCCGATCTGCATGGCGAAGACGCAGTACTCGCTCACCGATGATGCCGCGCGGCTGGGTCGCCCCAGCGGCTTCCGCATCACGGTGAACGACGCGTATCCCGCCGCCGGCGCGGGCTTCGTGGTGGCGCAGGCGGGAGACATCATGACCATGCCGGGGCTTCCCAAGGAGCCGGCGGCCGAACGGATGGCGATCAGGCCCGACGGCAGCATCGTCGGTCTCTTCTAGGCACCTCACGGAGGAGTGCGTGAAACCGGAGCGAATCTCCACGGAGCAGGCGCCGTCGGCCATCGGGCCGTACGCTCAAGGCGTGGTCGCCGGTGGCTTTCTCTTCACGGCCGGGCAGATCGCGCTCGATCCCACCTCGGGAGAGGTGATCGAGGGGGATGTGGCGAATCAGACCGAGCGGGTGATGCGGAACCTCGAAGCCGTGCTCCGCGCCGCCGGCGCCTCCTGGGAGGACGTCGTGAAGACGACGGTGTACCTTCAGGACATGCGGGATTTTCCGGCGATGAACGAGGTCTACGCCCGCGCGCTCGGTGCGGCGCGTCCGGCGCGCTCCACCGTGCAGGTGGCGGGTCTTCCACGCGGCGTGCTGGTCGAGATCGATTGCATCGCGCGCGTGGCACACTGAGTCTCCCCAGACTCGCGAGGCACCCATGAGCGAAGAGGCGCCCGACGGCGCGCGAAAGTCCCGCGCCGAGCTCTTCCGTCTCACCGCGTTCGCTCGCTGCGCGGGTTGAGCCGCCAAGTTGGGTCCGGGCGACCTGTCGCGCGCGCTCGCCTCCATACCGCATCGTCACGATCCGCGGCTGCTCGTCGGCCACGAGACCTTCGACGACGCGGGCGTCTTCGTGCTGTCCGAGGAGCTGGCGCTCGTGCAGACGGTGGATTTCTTCGCGCCCATCGTGGACGATCCGTACGAGTTCGGCCAGGTGGCGGCCGCCAACGCGCTCTCCGATGTGTACGCCATGGGGGGCGAGCCGCTCACCGCGCTCGCCATCGCCGGTTTCCCATCGGGCACCGTGCCGCTGGAGGTGCTCACCGAGATCTTTCGTGGCGGGCACGACAAGGTGGTCGAGGCCGGCGCGGTGCTCGTCGGCGGACACACCATCATCGACGAAGAGATCAAGTACGGTCTGGCGGTCACGGGGCGCGCCGATCCGCGAAGGCTTCTCACCAACGCCACCGCCCGCGTGGGCGACCGCCTGCTGCTCACCAAGGCGATCGGCACCGGTATCCTGGCGACCGCCGCCAAGCAGGGCCTGATCGATGACGCGGCGATGCGTCCGGCGATCGAAAGCATGTTGACGCTCAACGCGCGCGCCGGTCGCGCCGCGCTCGAGGTGGGGGCCCGATGCGCCACCGACGTCACCGGCTTCGCGCTCCTCGGCCACGCATCACACATCGCCCGCGCCAGCGACGTCACGCTCGAGATTCACGGCGGCGACGTGCCCCTCCTGCCGGGCGCGCGCGAGGCGTGGCAGGGCGGCGCTCGCACGGGCGGCGCCGAGCGCAACGCGCGATGGCTGGAATCGCGCGTCGATTGGGGAACCGCCAGCGACGAGATGCGGGCGCTGCTCATCGATCCGCAGACGTCCGGTGGTCTCCTCATCTCGCTGCCTACGGCCGCGGCGCGGGATTATCTTTCGCGCGTGCCGGGCGCGGTGGAGATCGGTGTCGTCGTGGCACGGGGCGCACACGACATCGTGCTGCGCTGACGGCCGTGACCTTCAGGGGGGCGGATGGGGCCTGGTGGCTTCCCCAGTCTTCAAAACTGGTGTGACCTGACTGCGTCGGGTCGGGTGGGTTCGATTC
>DATFFZ010000043.1:0-27589 GCA_035249845.1 Gemmatimonadaceae bacterium | reverse complement strand
GGCGATCGTGTCGGCGAGCAGTCGGCCGGTCCATCCTGGATCGCCAGGCGCCACGATGATCCCCGGATTCACCACCACCACCTCGATCCCCGCGGCGCGGATCTCGGTGGCCATGCGCTCGGCGGCGACCATGGAGCGCTCGTACTCCGTGTAGGTCCATCCGCGGTGCTGCGTGTTCTCGTGTCCCCAGTGTCCGGGAAGCTCTCCGATGGTGGCGGCCGAGGAGCAGAAGATGACGCGTCTCACGTGCGCGACGACCGCGGCGGCGAGCGTGTTGGTGGTGCCGTCGACGTTCACCTGATCGAAGGTGCGCGTCTCGGGGGCCCAGAAGTCGAAGTAGTGGGCGAGGTGGTAGACGACGGTGCAGTCGGCCATGGCGTCGGCCAGCACGCGCGGGCGCGTGAGGTCGGTGACCACGGGGTGCGCGCCGAGCTTGCGGACGATCTCGACGCCGCTGCGGCGGCGGACCTGGCCCATGACCACGTCGCCACGCTTGCGCAGTAAATGGATGAGAGCGCGGCCGAGTGGGCTGGCGGCTCCGGTCACGAAGGCTTTCATGGGCAACGATCCGGTGAGGGTAAGGCGCTCACTGGATGCCGCGTCGACCGTCCGAACGGCAACTCGTGGGGGAGCGCTCGATCTCATGGGTGACGCGCGAGAAGGGTCGCGCGTTTCGCGCCTCTCGGTGGGCAGGGCGACCGACTCGAGGGGGCAAAAAACGAGCGGGCGGTACATCGAAATGTACCGCCCGCGAGCAACCGATTTGTGCGCCGGCTTACGGAGCCGGTGGGGCGTCCGAGAGAAGTGGCCGCAAGTTGACCGAGATGTTGTCAACGCCGAACTGCTGCGCGTCCTGACCGCCCAGCTCCACGCCCCAGCGGCCGACGTCCCCCGCGGTGGTGGTGCTCGTGCCGACCGACGAGCCCGGCCACCCCGACGTCCCGATGAAGAGCTCCGTCACATCGGTGTCGAGATCCACGAGGAGCTCGAAGTATTGCGACACGCCCTGCTTCCACGTACCGACCGACGTACCATTGAAGAGGATCGGTCCCGACTTGGCGCTCTTCCCCGGGCGGTACTCCACGCGGCCGACTTCGGCCAGCCCATCGAAGCTTCGTATCACGACCGGCGCCGGGGATCGCATGGTCGAGGAGCTGATCACCGACTGCCAGCGCGCGGCGACGCGGCCGCGGAAGGGTGGTGTACCCAGCACGCGCGCGAAGAAGGTGAGCGGAGCGCTGTTCTCGCTCGCTCCACCCTTCTGATCGATCACCGCCACCTTGGAGGCGATGTCCGCGAACGACGATTGAACGAGCACGCTGGCCGGGCTCTGGAGGAGGATCGTCCAGGGCGCGGGGAGCGTCTCGTTGGCGAGGATCTCGCCGACGTTCGGGCGGAAGGGCGGCTGTCCGACGACGTCGTTCTCGAAGTCATCGTCCAAGATGAGCGGATCCACCACGCCCCACGGCCTGCCCGTGAACGATCCGCTTCTCGTCGTCGTGGTGGAATGCAGCCCGCCGTGGATGGCGTACAGCGACTTCGGGCCGACGAGGCGGCCGAGGGCACTGGCCAGCCGGGTCATGAGGCTCGGCTCGACGGTCGCATACTGCCACCAGCTCTCGCCGTCCTCCACCGCCGCCGTCGGCGCGGCGTCACAGTCGAGCACGAAGCCGGGGTTCGACTTGGGCGGCGGGATCTTGAACTGGAGCGCGTCGTTGAACGTGTACGCCAGCTCTCGGCGCAGGTGCAGCGACCCGGCGGTGTTGAGCGGGCACAGCCCGGTATTGACGAGCTGCTCGTTGACGCCGTCGAAGGGGTGTACCGAGAAGTCGAAGCAGAGGCCGGTGAGTCCGCTATTCGCCGGGCAGGTGATGGGGACGATCAGCCAGAGGCGCTCGCTGGGATATCCGGCGAGCGCATTGAGTCCGGCGAACGCGGTCTGCGTGACCAGCACGCCGCTGTTGAAGACACCGGCCGCGCCCGCGTCGGTGAGCGCAAGTGCGACGTCGACGCCCGTGGCATCGGTGGGAGACTCGACGCCGACGAACACGAAGCCCTGGTCCCACACGCTCACCAGCGCCTGGTAGCGCGCGAGGAGCGTGGCGCCGGCGGTGGTGTTGATCTGCGCCTTCTGCGCGATCGTGTACTTGACGAACGTCATCAGGTTGGCGATCGCGGTCGCCTGCGTCGAGCAGGTGGATTCTACGTCGCCGAAGAGCCGGCGCGCGCGCGTACGCTGCTGTCCGGAGAAGACGGCATCGATACCCGAATAGATCTGCGTGGCGAGCGCGGGATCACACTGACCACCTACGACGTGATTGAGACGGGGGGACTGCGTGGGAAGCGGCGGAGATTGCTCGCCGCAGGCCGCCAGCGTGAGACCGACCGCGGCGGGGACGAGCCATCGCGCGATGCGCATGTGAACTGCCCTCGTGGGACGAGAAGGTGATGTTCGTCACAGAAGGTAACGCTTATTAGGAGCCATTAATAGAGGCCGGTGCCGTCTCGGCTCGGTCGGTCAGCTGCCGGCCCCCACCAGCTCCCGGAAGCGCGGGTCGGTCTTGATGTTGCGCCACCACCACGACTGGCTCTGGGCGAGGCCCTCCCGGTGCTCCGGTTTGGCCGCCAGGTACTGCTTTATGAGGTCGAGCGCGGTGTCCACGTCCCCCATCTGGGCCCGGATGAAGGCCTCGTAGCTCACCAGCTCGCGCTCGGGGTCGAGCTGGGGGTTCCCGCGCGCCCGCTCCAGGACCTTCTTGGCGCTGTCCGTGTTCCCCGCCTTGTGGATCGCCATGGCCACGAGCATCTGCGCCTCGCGCTCTCGGAGCGGGCGGGCGCGCTCCGGACTGATCTCGACGAAGCGTTGGGCCGTGGCCCAGGCTTCCGGGATGGTCGGGGTGACGGCCGAGGTCGTGTAGAGCCAGAGCTGACAGCGCACGAAGTTCGGGTCCTGCGGGAAGCGCCGCCGCCCCTCGTTGCACCACTTCACGGCGTCGAGGAACTGCTCGTTGTCGTACGCCGTCGCGTAGAGGCCCCACACGATCTCGTCGGCGTTCGACAGGTAGGCATCCGCCTCGTACGCCCGGCGCCGAGCGATCGCGGCCTCGATGAAGTCGGGCTTCTCCGAGTAGACGAGCGAGAGCGTGCTCCAAGCGCTGGCGCGCGATGGCTCCATCGTCACCACTGACCGAAGATCCGTCTCGGCCTGCCCGAGGAGGCGCGAGAGCTCGACCGGGTCGGTGGTGAGGTGCTGACGCCACTTGAGATAGTAAAGCGTGCCGCGCAGCTCGAGCGCTCCCGAGTTCCGCGGGTTGAGCGACAGCGCTCTCGCGGCGTGTGCGAGACCCGTATCGACGAGCTGCGCCTGCCGCAGCTGCTCCCTCGTGAGGCGGACCTGATCGGCCGCCAGCCACCCTCGCGTGACGATCGGCTCCGGCCAGCGCGGATCCTGCTCCTCGGCCAGCGTGAGGAGCGAGTCCGCGCTCCGGAGCTGCGCGCGTCCCGCCGTGCTGTCGTTGGCGCGCAGCTTGGCCTCGCCATCCTTGCGGATCTGCTGCGCGCGCTGGAGGAGCGCCCACGCCTCGGCGCTCCGCGTCTCGCCGCGCTGCTCGCGGAGTACGACTTCCTGGCCGACGCGACGACGGATCATCTCGGCGGCTTTGCGCGAGAGGGTGTCGCGCAGGGCGAGCAGATCGCCCCTCGGCTGGTCGAACGAGGCTCGTTCGACGGGGTCCCCCGTGTTGCCGTTCACGACCTGCACGTACACGCGCAGGCTGTCGCGTCCGACCTCCTCGACGCGCCCGCTGATGACCGTGCCGACGGCCAGGGCGCGCCCGACGCTGTCGAGGCGCAGCGTCGTGTTCCGGAATTGCTCCACGCCGTTCGGGGAGATCACGGTCAGCCGGCTGACGTCGCCGAGCTCGTCGATGAGCGACTCGGTGAGCCCGTCGGCGACGTGACGGAGCCGCTCGCCGGGGCTGTCATCGCTGAAGTAGAGCACCGCCACCCGCTGCGGCAGCAGCGCGCCCCCGCTCGCGTCCGCCGAGCCGCCGCGTGTGAGGAGGAATCCCCCTACCCCCGCGACGAGGAGCACGGCGGCGCCGGCGATGATGAAGAGCCTGTTCCTCGAGCGGCCCTGTGCCTGACGAGTGGTGCGGCGCGGCCGCCCTCGCCGCTCCGCCCGGCCGAGCGACTTCCCGCCGCTCGCGCGGCACGCCTGGAGCGCGTCGGCGAATTCTCCCGCGGTGGCGAAGCGGTCCGCCGGCACCTTGGAGAGCGCGCGCAGGACCGCGTCCTCGAGCTCGTCGGGGATGGCGCCGCGCACCACGGTGAGCGACGGCACCTCGTCGAGCATCTGCCGGGCGATGATCGCCTGGGCGGTCGGTCCCACGAACGGCGGCTGCCCGATCAGCATCTCGTAGAGCACGCAGCCGAGACTGTACACATCGCTCCGGCCGTCGATGTTCTTTTCGCCCATCGCCTGCTCGGGACTCATGTAGGTCGGAGTGCCGAGCGCGAGGCCGGTCTGCGTGAGCTTCTGGTCGCCGGTGGCGGAGATCGCGCGCGCGATCCCGAAGTCGGCGACGAGGACTTTTCCGTCCTCGAGCAGGATGTTCTCGGGCTTGATGTCGCGATGAACGATGCCGCGTTTGTGCGCGTAGTCGATCGCGCCCGCGACCTCGCAGGTGATGCGGAGCGCCTCGTCCACGGACAGCTGCCGCTCGCGCTCCAGACGCGCGGCGAGCGACTCCCCCGCGACGAAGGGCATCACGTAGTAGAGCGAGCCGTTGCTCTCCCCCGAGTCGTACACGGGGAGGATGCTCGGGTGCGCGAGCGTGTTCGCCACGTCGATCTCGCGGCGGAAGCGCTCCGGTCCCATGGCGACGCTCAGGTCGCTGTTGAGGACCTTGATGGCGACGTTCCGATCGTTCTCGAGATCGCGCGCGAGAAACACCGTGGCCATACCGCCACGGCCGATCTCGCGCTCCAGATCGTAGCGTCCGGCGAGCGCGCTTCGCAGCTTCTCGATCACTGATTCCGCCAAATCGAGCTCACGTGCGCGACAGTAACCCTAGTATAGGTGACCATGCGTTTCCTCGCTAGAACGCACGACCGCGTCCGGCTTCATCATGTGCTCGGGTCGAAAGATATCTCGGTGCGCGGTCGTTGACCCGTGAGATGACCAATCCCATTATTGGCGCGTCTAATCGCCGGACCCACGTGGAGGCCTCGCCGTGAACCCGTGCGCGACCTGCGGCCGGGACAACGATGCGAGTGCGCGCTACTGTATCGACTGCGGGAAACCGCTCGTCTCCAACTCCGCCATCACCCACACCGACGAGCATGCAGCGCATCGACCGGGCGCTGCCGGTACCGCGCGCCCACCGCTCGACACCGACCCCGCGTTCGCCGCTCCGGCGCGCGCGCCGCGGAGCGCTGTCTGTGACTGGTGTGGCAGTGCCATCGATCCCTCGCTCCCCTTCTGCGCCTCCTGCGGCCGTCGGACCACGGGGGACGACATCGCGCTCTCCACGTGTCCGCGGTGCGGCGCCAAGGTGCGGCACGACGTCGACCTCTTCTGCGCCTCCTGCGGCGCCGAGCAGCCCAAGCAACAGGCGACGCGCGTGCTTTCCGCGGGACTGCGCGACCTCGCCGCCCGCGTGGCCATCCTCGATCAACGTGGCGAGCCGAAGCGCGTGATCGCCCTCGAGAAGTCGGACACCACCATCGGCCGCGGGCAGAGCGACATCCGCGTGGAGGGCGACCTCTACCTCTCCCCCGTGCACGCGCTCCTCACCTGGCGCGACGGCAAGCTCGTCGTGCGCGACCTCGGGTCGCGCAATCGTACGTGGGTGTTCATCTCCGGACCCACCACGCTGGCCGACGACGACGTGATCCTCGTCGGATCGCAGTTGCTGCGATTCCGCCGGCTCGGATACCCCGGGGGTCAACCGCCCGACGCCGACGGCACACGCGGCATCGGCTCCCTCACCCCGACGCCCGATGTCGCCCTCCTCGAGCAACTCCGCTCCGACGGGAGCGTGCGCGACACGCTGCACCTCGCGTTAGGCAGATCGGTGGTGATCGGACGCGACAGGGGCGATTGGCTCTTCGGCTACGACCAGACGATGAGCTCGCGCCACGCCGAGGTAAAGGAAGAAGGCGGGGAGTTCATCGTGCTCGACTCCGGAAGCCGGAACGGCGTGGGACTCGCCGTGCGCGGCGAGCGAGCGCTCAAGGCGGGAGACCGCGTGCTGGCGGGCGACCAGCTCCTTCGCGTGGAGCGCGTGTGACGACGAGCGCCACCAGACTCTGCCCGCAGTGTGGCGCCTCCTTCGGCGACGACGTCCGCTTCTGTCCGAGCGACGGCAGCTCGCTGCGCGCCACCTCCGGCGAGCTGGTGGGACAGGTGGTGGCCGAGCGCTACCTGGTACGGCGACTCCTCGGCGAGGGAGGGATGGGCCGCGTCTACCTGGCCGAGCACGTGAAGATGGGACGGAAGAGCGCGCTCAAGGTGATGAGCGCCGCCATGATGCACGACGCCGACGCGATCGGGCGCTTCAACCGCGAGGCCTCGAACGCCAGCCGCATCTCGCACCCGAACGTGGCGGCGATCTACGACTTCGGCGAGACGGCCGATGGACTCATCTATCTCGCCATGGAGTTCGTGGACGGCGAATCGCTCACCGCGCTTCTCGAGCGGGAAGGCGCGCTAGCGCCCGAGCGCGCCGCCGACATCGCGCGCCAGATCGCCGACGCGCTCGACGCCGCGCACGAGCTCGGCATCGTGCACCGCGACCTCAAGCCCGACAACATCATGATCACCCGCGGTCGCGACGGCGGCGACGTGGTGAAGGTGGTGGACTTCGGCATCGCCAAGGCGCCCGGCGCCAGCACCCAGGCGGTGACGCGCACGGGATTGGTGGTCGGCACCCCCGAGTACATGAGTCCCGAGCAGATCTCCGGCGACGCGCTCGACGCGCGGAGCGACATCTACGCGCTCGGCCTGGTCACCTTCGCCATGCTCACCGGCGCGCTGCCATTTCAGAGCCGCTCGCTCCAGGAGGCGATGCTCGCTCGCCTCACCGAGCAGCCGCGCACGCTCGAGGAAGCGCGCCCCGATCGGAGCTGGCCGGCACCGCTCCAGCGCGCCATCGATCGCGCCCTGGCGAGGGATCGCAACCATCGGTACGGCCGGGCGAGCGAGTTCGCGGCCGCGCTGAAGGCGGGACTCTCGGCGGTCGTCGCCGAGGGGGCGATCATCGCGGCCCCAACGCAGCGCGTCACGGCGCCGGTCCCGCGGACCCGCGAGCGCCGGGAGTCACGGCCCAGGAGCGGCGATGGGACGAAATCGTCGAGCCCTCTCCGGGTGGGTGGCGTGATGATCGCGGGCGTGGCGCTGGTGACGGTCGTCACGCTCCTCGCCCAGCAAGTGGCTCCTCGGCGCGGCAACTCTGGGGCGACCGGCCCTGTGCTCGGAGCTCGCGACAGCATCGCGCTCGCCTCCATCGCGCGATCCACGGACTCCACCGTCCCACGCCTGGTGACGATCGCTCCTCCCGAGCCGTCGAAACGGGTGGAACCGACCGTGACGGATGCTCGTACGGATGAGAGGGACTCGGCCATCGGGACTCGGGACTCGGCTCTGGAGACGCGCACCGTCCGCCTGAGCGGGGCTCCAGCTCCCGATGGCCGTGTGCCGAATCCCGATGGGCGCGTCCCGCGCCGGTCACGCATCGGGCCCCCGCTGACGCCTCGCCAGGCTCGCCGGGCGCTCGATCAGGCACAATCACTCATCGACAAGGGGGAGTCTCAGCGCGCATTGTTCCTGCTGCAAGGTGCGCTCGCGCGGATGCCGACCCGGAGTGACAGCGTGCGGGCGATCTATCACGTAGCCGAGGCGATGCTCAAGCAGGGGGAGACGCGCCGCGGCTGCGACATGTTGTACGGCATCTCCAGTGATCCCTCGGGCGGGTACGCGCGCAGCGCCTCCAGCCTCTATGATTCACAATGTCAGTGACCTTCCTCCACTGCGCGACGTGACGAGCTCTCCAAAGCCAGCCCGCCCGGCACCACGAGCGGAACGCCCCGAGGTGATCGTGCACGTGTTCGGCCGCACCGACGTCGGCCGCACGCGCGAGCACAACGAGGATGCGTTTCTCGTCGCCGATCTCACCACCGGCAACGCCTCGCTCCAGGAGGAGGTGCGGACGCACGTCGTGGGCGAGCGTGGATCACTCTTCATGGTGGCCGACGGACTCGGCGGCGCGGCGGCGGGCGAGGTGGCGAGCGAGATGGCGATCGCCACGGTGTTCGAGGAGATGATGGAGCGCTGGGCCAACACGAGCGACACCGACCCGATGGCGTTCGCGGCCGCGCTCAAGGCGGCCGCCGAGATCACGAACCAGCGGATCTACGACTACGCGCACGAGCACCCGGAGCACCGCGGCCTCGGCACCACGGCCACCGTCGCGGGTGTGCTTGGCGACACGCTGTACCTGGCGCAGGTGGGGGACAGTCGCGCCTATCTGCTGCGGAGTGGCAAGGCGATTCAGATCACCAAGGATCAGTCGCTCACCCAGCGGCTGGTGGAGGCCGGCGAGCTGACGCCGGAGGAAGCGGAACGGAGCGAGCGGCGCAACATCATTCTCCAGGCGCTGGGGCCCGAGCCGGCGGTGAAGGTGGATCTCACGCACCAGCAGCTTCGTCGCGGCGACATCCTGGTGCTCTGCACCGACGGACTTTCCGGACTCGTCTCGCGCGACGAGATCTGCGAGGTGATGTGCGAGATCCCCGACCTGGTGGCGGCGTGCCGGGAGCTGATCGATCGCGCCAACGAGGCGGGCGGGCCCGACAACATCACGGTGGTGGCGGCGCAGTTCGACGGCGAGGGATTGATCGAAGGGTCGGACGAAGACCACGTGGGACACGCGGTGTACGCGCTCCCCGGCGAATCCCCCACCGGTCCCGACTTCACCGAGCTCGACGCCGAGATGGGGATTCGCACCTCGGAGGTTCCGCGCCTGATCCTGCCGCCGGCGACGCGCCGGATGAGCGGCGGACCGAGCAACCGCGCGCTCATTCTGGCCGTCGCCGCGCTGCTGGTCCTCGCCACGGTGCTGGTGGCCGTCCGCATCTTCCAGGACCCTCAGCCTGCTCCCTCGGAGCAGCGCCCAGACAGCGCCGCGGCGGGAACACCCGCCAGGCCGTGACGGCTCGATGAGCCTCGAGCTGCGGGTGGTGAGCGGCGCCAGCGCCGGCACGCGCCAGCGCTTCGACCGGCCGCGCATCTCGTTAGGCCGGCATCCCGCCTGCGACTTCCGCTTCGATCCCGACCGCGACCTCGACGTCTCCGCCCGCCACGCCGAGATCCGCCTCGAGCACGGCGCGTACACCATCAAGGACCTCGGCAGCCGGAACGGCATCTTCGTCAACGGCACCAGGGTGGAGGAATGCGTCCTCTCGTCGGGCGACGAGATTGCGTTCGGGGAGAAGGGACCGAAGATTCGCGCCGTCATCGACGGGATTGATCGGGACTCGGCACTCGGCCATCGGGACTCGGCGCCGGAGTCGGAGGCTCGACTCGCGCAGCCGAGTGCCGAGTCCCGATGGCCGAGTGCCGAGTCCCGATGGCCGAGTGCCGAGTCCCGATGGCCGAGCCCCGGTCGCCTCGCCACGCTTGGCCTCGTGCTCGCGTTCGTTGCGATCATGGCCTACGCCCTTCTCTTTCGTCAGGCTCGTCACCGCGAGGCCGAGATGCGGGCCCTCATCGCGCAGACGGATTCGCTGACGGCGCTCTACAATCGCAACCTGGCGCAGATGGCGGCGCAGATGCAGCAGCTCGACTCGGCGCTCGGTGCCGCCAGGGCGGAGCGCGATCAGCTGCGGGCGACGCAGGCGCAGGGGAGCCCGTCGGGGGTCGATCTCATGGCCCAGTTGCAGCGGTCGGAGGCGCGGCGGCGCGAGGCGGCGGACGGCAGCGGCGGACTCGTCGACTACACCAAGATCGTGGAGAGGAATGGCGCCGCGGTCACCCTCATCGCCGTGGAGTGGGGGGACGGGAAGAAGTACACCGGGAGCGGATTCTCGGTGACGCGCGAAGGGCTGATCGTCACCAACCGGCATCTCGTGCGCCGGGACGGCGCGGGGCGGCCCAAGCGGATCATGGTGATCTTCAGCGATACGCGTCTCTGGGTCCCCGCGCGCATCACGCGCATCGCGGACGATGCCGATCTGGCGCTCCTCCAGGTGGAGGTGGCGGGCCCCTTCCCCACCGTCACCGGCGTCTCCCGCAGCGCGTCGCACGCGCGCGTCGGCTCGCCGGTGGCGATCATCGGCTACCCGTTAGGCGTCGACACTCCCATGGAGGGGAGCGGCGTGCGTATCACCGCTCGCTCGACCCTCGGCGCCGGCACGCTGAGCAAGAACATCGCCGACGTCGTCCAGATCGACGCCTACGCCGGCGACGGCTCCAGCGGCAGCCCCGTGTTCGATGCCACCGGCTACGTCATCGCCGTGGTCTTCGGCGGCGCGCGCGAAGCACAGAACCGGATCGTGTACGCGGTGCCGACCGACAAGCTGGTGGGGATGATGCCATTCGAGGCGAGGGGGTTGGTGAAGTAGGGCAACGACAACAGCGGCATTAGGCATTCGGCATTGGGCATTCGGGCTCCCGCGACGGAATCTCTCTGCCAAGACCCGAATGCCGAATGCCTAATGCCGCTGTTGCTGTTGCTGTCCTCCTCCCTCCTCCCTCCTCCCTCCTCCCTCTCTGGCCAGCCACCTCGCGGCCGCCTCCTGCATCGCCCGATCGCCGCCCCACGCACTGACGACGTTGCGGGCCGCCGGGAGCTCGGTCACCAGACGCGGGTGGGAGAACTGCACCACCAGCGCCTGATACGCGTCGGCGAGCGCCGCGTTCACGGCGTCGCGCGTCTCGGCCGAGTAGCTCGCGCGGCCTTTGCGCGGACGGATGTCTCCGTAGAGGGCGAGGAGCATAGCGCGTGCGCTCGCGGGCTCGAAGCGGTCCACGCTGCGCGCGTCGGTGCCGGCGGCGCGGAGCGCCTCGCAGAGGGCGGCGCGCGGAGGGGCGTCGGGGGCGCCGCGGTCGTCGTCGATCACCAGCACGTCCACCCCGGTCGTCAGGCGCGGCACTCGCCCGCGGACGACGTGCACCACGCGCTCGGCCAGCTGCGCCGCCCAGGCGATGTCGGCCAGCGCGGGCTTGCGGTACTCGTTAGGCGGGGAGGCCCACTGGGCCCACTTGAGGCGCCGGCGGAGCGCCTGGTGCACGCGCTCGCTCTGGAGCACGCCGCTCCGGAGCGCGCGCTCGAGGGTGCGGGTGGTGGCCTCGAAGTCGGGAGGCGCCACCAGCACGTCGACCCCGGCGGCGATGGCCTGGACCGCGGCATCCCCCTCGTCGACGCCCACCGCGAAGCCGGCCATCTCCAGCGAGTCGGACACCACCAGCCCCTCGAACTTGAGCTGCTGGCGGAGCGTCCACTGCAGGATCTCGCGCGAGCGGGTGGCTGGGACGCCGCTTGGATCGAGCGCGGTGTACGACACGTGCGCCGTCATGATCGATGCCACGCCCGACTCGATCGCCGCGCGGAAGGGGACCATGTCCTGCTCGAACAGCTCGCTTCGCGACGCCGCCACCACCGGCAGCTCGCTGTGCGAGTCCGTGGTGGTGCGGCCGTGCCCGGGGAAGTGCTTGGCGCAGGCCAGCACCCCCTCCGACTGGCAGGCGTCGATCCAGTCCGAGGCCAGCGACGCGACCTCCTGCGCGTTGGAGCCGAGCGCGCGCGTGCCGACGATGGGGTTGGCCAGCACCACGTCGAGGTCGCACACCGGGGCGAAGGCCCAGTTCACCCCCATGGTGCGCGCCTCGCGCGCGGTCAGCTTGGCGGCGCGCCGCAGCGCCTCGCGATCGTTGAGCGCGCCGATGGCGCGGAGCGGCGGCATCCCCGTCGCTCCGGCGAACTGCTGCCCAGCCCCGCGCTCCATGTCGGCGCCGATCAGCAGCGGAACGCGGCTCCGCTGCCGCAGCTCCTTGGTGAGAGCGCGCACCGCGTCCTGCGTGCCGCCGCGCAGCACCACGCCGCCCACGCCCGCCGCCAGCGCGCGCTCGAGGCGCGAGCGCTCACCCTGGAAGCTGCCTGACGAGTCGGCCCGTACGACCGGCGCCAGGAGCGCGGCGACCTCGGTCATGCGAGGGTCCGCTTGCCGAGCACGCGCGGCCCGCGCGCGCCGGTGGCGCTGGTGATGTTCCCCGGCTCGCCGTCGAGGTGCAGCAGACCGAGAAGCGCAAACGCCACCGCCTCCTTGGCGTCGCCGTCGAAGAACACCTCGTGAAAGGCGCGCACGGCGCGCGGCGCCAGCTGCGCGCGGATGGCATCGACCAGCGCCGGATTGCGCGCGCCGCCACCCGAGAGCAGCACGTCGCCTAGCGACTCGGGCACCCACCGCGCGTACGCGTCGCCGATGCTGCGCGCGGTGAGCGAGACGGCCGTGGCGATGCAGTCTTCGGCGGTGGAGCGCTTGTCCAGCGCGCGGCACCGGTCAATGAAGCGGGCGACGTAGGCGCCGCCGAACAGCTCGCGGCCGGTGGATTTGGGTGGCGGCGCCACGAAGTACGGCTCCGCCAGCATCTCATCCACCACCGCCGCCAGCACCCGCCCCCGACGCGCCAGCGCGCCGTCGACGTCGTACGAGAGCCCGGGGAAAAACGACTGGGTCACGGCATCGATCACCGCAACGCCCGGTCCCGTGTCGAACGCCCTGGTCCCCTCCTGACGCCCTCCAGGGGGCACGATGGTCACGTTTCCGATCCCGCCGATGTTCTGGAGCGCCCGCCAGCGGATCTCGTCGTAGAAGAGCAGCGCGTCGGCGATGGGGACGAGCGGCGCCCCTTGCCCGCCGGCGGCCACGTCGCGCACGCGGAAGTCGGAGATCACGTCGCGCCCGGTACGCTCGGCGATGACGGCGGCCTCCCCCGTCTGCCAGGTGGAGTGACCCGGGACGTGCCAGAGGGTGTGCCCGTGCGACGCGATGGCCGCGACGTCGCGCGGCGTGAGGTGCGAGCGCGCGATCACCTCCAGCGCGGCATCGGCGAGCCAGTGACCGAGATCGAAGTTCAGACGGCAGTACTCCTCGGGACGGCCGGACTCCACCGCGCGCAGCACGCGCTCGCGCCGCTCCATCGAATACGGAACGTTGAGGTGCGCCAGCAGCTCGGCGCGCGGCGCGCCGTCGCGCTGAGCGCGGGTGAAACGAACGACGGCGGCGGAGATGCCGTCGGCGGACGTGCCGGACATGAGACCGACCATGATGCGCGCGCCATACGGGGGTGCCGGGCGCCGCGATGCTGTGACGTCGGTCACGTCACGGGAGGCGGATCGCCTCCTACGACCCGCCTGATGACGCCACCAGCCTCCTCGAGCGCGCGCTCGGCGTCCGCCCGCGACTTCCCCCCGAGCCGCATGACGATCGCCGTCTTCACGCTGCCCCCTGCCTCATCGATGAGACGCCTCGCCTCCTCGCGATCCACCGAGCACACCTCCATCACGATACGCTCGCCGCGGTCCACCAGCTTCTGGCTCATGGCGCGCAGATCCACCATGAGGTTGCCGAAGGTCTTGCCGAGCCGGATCATCGCGCCGGTGGTGATGGTATTCAACACGAGCTTGGTGGCGGTGCCGGCCTTCAGGCGCGTGGAGCCGGTCACCACCTCGGGACCGGTGATGGGCACGATGGCGACGTCCACCCGTGCCGCCAGATCCACCGGCGGCGGAGAGCAGGCGACGATGGCGGTCGCGGCGCCGAGCGCCATGGCGCGCTCCAGCGCGCCGTGCACGTACGGCGTGGTGCCTGACGCGGCGATGCCGACCACGAAGTCGCGCTCGCTCACCCCGCGCTCGTCCAGGGCCAGGGCGCCGTCGGCGGCCACGTCCTCCGCCCCTTCCTGCGAGCGCGTGAGCGCGGGAGCGCCCCCGGCGATGATCCCCTGCACCATCTCGGGGTCGGTGCCGAACGTCGGCGGGCACTCGCTGGCGTCGAGCACGCCGAGTCGCCCGGAGGTGCCGGCGCCGACGTAGAAGAGCCTTCCGCCGCGCCGAAAGGAGGCCTCCGCCAGCTCGATGGCGCGCGCGATCTGATGCCGCTGCGAGGCGACGGCGGCGATCGCGGTGCGATCTTCGGCGCTGATGAGGTCGACGATCTCCAGCGGAGTGGCGAGGTCGATCTCGACCGTGCGGGGATTGCGGCGCTCGGTGAGGCGCTGGTCGACGAATGACGACACGGGAGCGGGAAGCGGGAAGCGGGAGCGCGAGCGGGTGTCGTGGCCCGTGCACGGGGCGTAGTTTACCGGGCGCGGCGTGGCCGACGCAAGACAACATCGGGGGAAGGACGTGGGGAGAACCTTCGCACGGAGCATGGGCGTCGTCGCATTCATGTCACTCGCCGGCGCGAGGGTGGATGCGCAGATCTTTCAGCCGCGGAGCGCCGACGCGCCGTCGGTGTGGATCGCGGCGAGCGTGGGGTACTTCGTGCCGGGCACCGTGGTGGACGGGCGGAGCAACACCACCTGGAACTTCGGGAGCGACATCCAGTATCGGGCGTCGCTCGAGCTGCCGCTCGGACGCGGTGCCACCGTCGGCGCTTTCGGCTCGTGGTCGCGCATGCCGCTCGACTACACCGTCCGCGGTGGAGGCAACCCCATTCAGAGCGCGCACGCCGACGTGTGGAGCGCGGGCGGGCAGCTGCACGTCGGCGGTGGGCGCGGATTCCATCAGATCCTCGACATCAGCCTCGGCTGGATGGGGTACCGCGATTTCCGCGAGGATGGGACCGACACCCCGCTGGCGCCTGACGAGGACACCGATTTCTTCGTCAGCCTCGGCTACGGTTTCGGCTTCCCGCTCGGTCAGCGCGTGACGCTGACGCTGGTGCAGGACGCGGGGTATTCCTTTCACCAGCGCGACGGACTCTCCGGAAGCACCCGCACGGCCACCCGCTTCTTCACCCTGCGCGCGGGGATCCGCGCGGGACTCTGAGCATGCGCGCGTCCCCGATGGTGGTCATCGCCCTCTCCGCGCTCGCCGGCTGTCGCGCGAAGTCGCCCGCCCCGCTCCTGCCTGACGAGTGGACGCTGCGGAGCGTGCGGGTGGACACCGCTCGCGGAGCCGCCGCCGCCATGATCTCGAGCAACGACTCGCTGGCCACGCTGGCCGGTCTGGGCATCCTCGAGCGCGGGGGGAACGCCGTGGACGCCGCGGTGGCGGTGGGGTACGCGCTGGCGGTGACGTATCCCGAGGCGGGGAACATCGGCGGCGGCGGCTTCATGCTCATCCGCATGGCCGACGGCCGTCGCGCGGCGATCGACTTCCGCGAGGTGGCGCCGCTGGGCGCCACGCGCGACATGTACGTGGACGCCGCGGGCGACGCCACCGACCGCGGTCGCGTCGGACACCTCGCCTCGGGCGTCCCCGGAACCGTCGCCGGTCTCTCGGCCGCGCTGGAGCGGCATGGCACCATGACGCTGGCCGACGTGATGCAGCCGGCGATCCGTCTGGCGAGCGAGGGCTTTCGCGTGGACAGCGCGATGCATCGCTCGCTGGTGTCCAACGCCGGCCGCATCATGCCGTACGCCGGGGCGGCTCTGTTCTATCCGAATGGCGAGCCCCTGGCCGAGGGTGCGCTCCTGGTGCAGCCCGATCTGGCCCGCACGCTCCGCGCGATCGCCGCGCGCGGGCCGTCCGGCTTCTACTCGGGCGAGGTCGCCGACTCGCTGGTGGCGGAGATGCGCCGCGGCGGCGGGCTCATCACCCACCAGGACCTGGCCGGCTATCGCCCGCTGTGGCGGGAGCCGCTGGTGGGAACGTATCGCGGCCGCACCCTGCTCACCATGCCGCCCAGCTCGTCAGGCGGCGTGACCATGTTGGAGACGCTCGCAATCCTGGAGGCGTTGGGCCCGCTCCCGCCGTTCGGCAGCACCGCCTGGGCGCACCGGGTGAGCGAAGCGCTGCGCCGCGCCTTCCTCGACCGCAACGACCAGCTGGGCGATCCGGCGTTCGTGGACAACCCGGTGGCGCGCCTGACGAGCGAGGAGTACGCGCGCGTGCTGGCGCGGAGCATCGACCCCGCGCGCGCCTCCGTGTCGCTGGCGCTCGCTGAAGCGCGCGCCAAAGCGCGCGCCGAGGGCACGGAGACGACGCACTTCTCAGTCGTGGACCGCCATGGGAACGTGGTGTCCACCACCTACACGATCAACGACATCTGGGGCTCGGGCGTGTGGGTGCGCGGTGCCGGCTTCTTCCTGAACGACGAGATGGACGACTTCAGCGCGCGCCCGGGGAAGCCCAATCAATTCGGGCTGGTGCAGGGAGAGCGAAACGCCATCGCCCCGGGGAAGCGGATGTTGAGCTCGATGACGCCGACGATCGTGCTCGACGCATCAGGCGCGCCGCTGTTGATCATCGGCTCGCGCGGCGGGCCGCGCATCATCACGTCCACGCTGCTCGTGATCTCGAACGTGATCGACCAGGGCATGTCCCTTCCCGACGCCATGGCTGCTCCCCGCATCCACCACCAGGCGCTCCCCGACTCGCTCCGTTACGAGGCCGGCGGGCTAGCACAGGCGGTGCTCGACTCACTCCGCGCGATGGGGCACGCGGTGGGCCCCGCGCCGTGGGCGCCCGGTGGGTACAGCGGGCGCGTGCACGCCGTGATGAGGATGGGGGACGGGTGGATCGGGGTGGTGGACCCGAGGACGAGCGGGCTGGCGAAGGGAGCGGAATAGCGCTGGTTGTCGAGTTGTTCAAAAAGGAAAGCGCCGGTCGGTGAAACCGACCGGCGCATCCTCATGCCCCCACCCTAACTTCTAGGCCCCAGACCCGCTGTCGTCACTCCGCCTGGATCGTCGCCGGCGAGTTCAGCCGCACCACGATCCGACCGTTCACCGGAATGCAGCCCTGGTAGTCGGCGGTGCCCATCGCCACGGCCGTACCGGCGGCGGCGCCGGTGGCGGCACCGATCACGGTGGACTTCGTGTCCTTACCGATGATCTGGCCGATGATGGCACCGGCCACCGCACCGCCGATCACCTTCTTCGCATCGGAGGCCTTGTCGGTGCTGCGGACGCTCTCGGTCTGCACGCTGGTGATCGAGCCGTCGATCGGATACGACTTGCCGTTCATCACCACCTGCTGCGGCGCGATGCCGATCACGGCCTTGTCACCGACGTTCTCGCTGTGCTTCACCGATGAGACCTGGAGCACCACCTTCGAGCCGGCCGGAATCACCGCGCCGTTCGAGCCGGTGACGGCTTCCTGCACCGTGGCGGTGAAGCGGTCGCCCGGCTTGTGGGTGTTCGTGCAGATGCGGTCACCCGACGCCAGCGTCAGCGTGGTGCCCGCGGCGATCGAGGCGATGCGCCCCTCGCTCCCCGCCGGCGTCCGCGTCTCGGTGTTCCCCGACGCCGTGGTGCGCGGCGTGGTCGACGTGGGCGTCGTGGGACGCGTGGACGGACGCGACGTGGAGGGCCGCGAGGTGCTCGGACGCGGCGCCGAAGTCGTCGGCGCCGGCGTGGTGGGCGTGTTCGCCGGGACGTCCGTCAGCTGCGGTTGCGCGGCGGAATCCTGATTGGCGAGCTCGAGGTCGCGACCGAGCGCGCTGTCCTGCGCCAGGTCATCTCCGCGGTCGCTGCACGCCCCGGCGACCAGCGCCAGCGAAAGTGCGAGCGGTGCGGCCAACGACCGAATGGACTTTGACATGTTGCTCCCTCTCAGTAGGGTGGAACCCATCATCTTCGTAAGATAACCAATATTCGTACGGCGTTGTCAACGCGAAACTTACGGATCTCAACCTGGTCCAGCGTGGCAATCGCTGTGCCACCCCCGGACGGCTGCGCCCGCGCCGTGACCTGCATCACACTCCGACGCTCCGCGCGCTCGTGTCTGGTACACCACAACGCCCCTCGAGTCCCCACACGATCGCGCCACCGGATGCGTCACAGTGAGCGATACACGATTGAGGGAGGGCGCACGCGGGGATAAACTGTTGGCCATGAGTCGTACTTACGCGGATCCTCCGGCGATGGAGCAGCGCATCGCCGCGCTGGAAGAGCAGAGCGCCGAGCTCGCGCGCACCATGTCGGAGCTGCGCAACCGCAGCGCCCTCCAGACCCAGTTCCTGGCCAACATCTCGCACGACCTTCGCACCCCGCTCACCGCCATCATCACCCATGCCGAGATCCTGCGCGACGGCATCCTGGGTCCGCTGGAGGAGCGCCAGCTGGAGAGCATCAACGGGATCATCTCCGGCGGCCGCCAGCTGCTCGACATGGTCGGCCAGATCCTCACCTACGCCCGCGGCGCCGCCAACCAGCTCACGCTGGAGCGCTCCGCCTTCAGCGTCGAAGACGTGGTGCAGCAGGTGCTCCGCATGAGCGAGCCGCTCATGGCCAAGAAGGAGCACGCGCTGGACGTCGAGCTCGAGCCGGGGATCCCCACGCTGCACGCCGACCGCGACAAGATCGCCCACGTGATGGCCAACTTGTTAGGCAACGCCATCGACTTCACCCCCAAGGGCGGGCGCATCTGGATCCGCGCCCGGGCGGTGCCCGCGCCGCGCGGCACCGAAGCCGAGGTGGAGGTCGGCGACACGGGGATCGGCATCGCCCCGGAGCACCACGAGCTCATCTTCCGCGAGTTCGCCCAGGTGGACGCGTCGCCCTCGCGCCCGCACCACGGCACCGGCCTGGGCCTCGCCATCGCGCGCAAGTTCGTCGAGTTGCACGAAGGCCACCTCTGGGTGGAGAGCGTGCTGGGACAGGGGAGTCGCTTCTTCTTTCGCGTCCCGACGCGCGCCGCGCAGGATGGATAACCCCCGCGGGAGGGGTCAGCACGTGCTCATCGTCGAGGACAACGCGCTGGTCGTCGGCGCCATCCGGCTCCTCCTCGAAGAACACGGCTTTCGCGTGACCGCCGCCGGCTCGGTGGAGGACGCCATCTCGCTGGCGCTCGACGGACGTCCCGACGTCGTGCTGCTCGACCTCTCGCTCCCCGACGGCGACGGGCTGGCGGTGCTGGAGCGCCTGAAGCAGCAGGGAGCCGCGCCCCGCGTCACGGTGGCGCTCACCGGTCACGACGATGAGCGCACGAAGACGCGCTGCCTTCGCGCCGGGTGCCGGGCGGTACTGATCAAGCCGATGAGCACGCTCGCGCTCCCCGGTCAGCTCGCCACCTGGCTCGGCGAAGCCGTCGAGGTCAGATCCGGCTTCTCAGCGCCGCCGGTGTGAGCCCTTGCAGGTACGACGCCAGGATGGTGAAGTAGTCGGACACCAGCAGTAGTCCGATCAGGATGAGCAGCACGCCGCCGGCGCGACTCACCCACACCAGGTGCGGCCGGAAGCGCGCGAAGGCGACGAAGAAGCGCTCGATCAGCAGCGCGGCCACCAGGAACGGGATGGCCAGTCCCAACGAGTAGGCGAAGAGCAGCAGCAGGCCGCGGCCCAGATCGGCGGCGCTCGACGTATAAATGAGGATGGAGCCGAGGATCGGCCCGATGCACGGCGTCCATCCGGCGGCGAACGCCATTCCCACCAGCAGTGTACCAAGGTAGCCGAGCGGCTTGTCGGCGACGTGAATCCGCCGCTCGCGCGCGAAGAGCCCGATGTTGAAGACGCCGAGCAGATACAGGCCGAAGATGATGATCAGCACGCCGCCGGCACGGCTGAGCCAGTCGCGGTATACCAGCAGCGCGCGGCCGAGCACGGTGGCGGTGGCGCCGAGCGCGAGAAAGACCAGCGTGAATCCGGCGATGAAGAGGAGCGAGTGGACCAGCGCGGTACGACGCTCGCGCTGGAGCTCGTCCAGGCTCATCCCCGTGATGAAGGTGACGTAGCTGGGGATGAGCGGCAGCACACAGGGGGAGAGAAAGCTGAGCAGCCCCGCGGAGAACGAGATGAACAGTCCGAGCGACGGCGTGTCGTTCATGCACTCTCCGCGGGTGGAGCGGCGGCGTACGCCGCGCGCTTCCCCGCTCTGGCGGTGGTATTACGCGCTGAAGTATCGGGCCTTCGCGCGGGAGCGCCGCCCGCGCGACGAGCGGCGCGGCATCGTCATGCTCCAGATCGACGCCCTGGCCTACGCCGACCTGCGCCGCGCCATGAAGCTCGGCTACTGTCCGACGCTCTCCCGCATGCTGCGCGAAGGCTATCACCTGCGCCGCTGGTTCTGCGGACTCCCGTCGGCGACGCCGTACTGCCAGGCCGGCATCTTCCACGGCGAGAACGACGGCATTCCGGCGTTCCGCTTCTACGACAAGGAGGCGCGGCGGGTCATCACCTGCAACGCTCCCGACGGAGTGCAATATATCCGCGATCGCATCCGCGCGCCGGGCGCGCTGGCCGGCGGGTCGAGCTACGTGAATCTGCTCGACGGCGACGCCAGCACGGTGGCCTTCACCGTGGCCACGCGGAAGCGGATGTCGGTGTACCGCAAGCTGGGCGGCACGCGGATGGCGCTGCTCATGCTCCTCCACCCGATCCGCATGCTGCGCATGCTCCTTCAGTCGGGGTGGGAGTGGCTGCGCGAGGAGTGGGAGCGCGCGGCCGCCACGGTGCGCGGCCGGGTGACGCACTCGGAGGGCGTCTTCCCGCTGGTCAGGATCCTCAGCAACGTGATCGTGCGCGAGCTGCAGACGCTGGCGATCATGCTCGACGTCTACCTCGGCGTGCCGGTGATCTACAGCACCTACATGCAGTACGACGAGCTGGCGCACCATTTCGGGCCGTCCAGTCGTCAGGCGCTGGCCGACCTCAAGCGCACCGACGCGCGCATCCGCGAGATCCGCCGCATGGTGCGCGCGGTGAGCTCGCGCCGCTACGACGTGGTGGTGTTGTCCGACCACGGGATGACGCCGGCGCGCAGCTACCGGGTGGCCTTCGGCGAGTCGTTGGGCGTCACCGTGCAGAAGATCCTCGATGAGAGCCCCGACGGCGGGAGCGCCTACGAGACGCTCCAGACGCACGCCGAAGAATCGGAGTATGCCGATCTTCCGGCGCAGCTGCTGGAGACGATGGAATACGCCGCCGCCCCCAAGGGCGTGCGCGTGCGGAGCGCGTTCGCGCGCGGGCGCGACTGGCTGCGGAGCCGCTACGGCCTCCGCGAGATCATTCTCCCCGAGAAGTACCGGGTGGACACCAGGCACAACGTGGTGGTGACGTACAGCTCCTGCCTGGCGCTGGTGTACTTCGCCGACGTGGACGAGCCGCTCCGTCTCGACGCCATCGCCCGCGACGCCCGCCGCTCGCACCTGTACACGGCGCTCCGGCGCCACCCCGGCATCGGGCTGGTGGCCACGCGCCTCGGCCCCGAGGTCCTGGCGGAGAGCCGCGCCGGCCGCGCGCGGCTCAACGGAAGCCAGGTGGAGGTGGTGGCCGGCACGAACCCGCTGGAGGCCTACGGCACCGAGCCGTACGTGGTGCGCGCGATCTTCGATCTGGTGAGCCAGCCGAACTCGGGCGACATCGTGCTGTTCGGCGCCTACGACGGCTACGACATCGTCTCCTTCGACGACCAGGTGGGCGCCCATGGCTCGGCCGGCGGCGACCAGATGTACCCATTCCTCATCACCCCGCCGGACCTCGATCTCACGGGGGAGCGACTCGAAGACGCGAGAGACATCCATCGAGTGGTGCTGTCGAAGTATGCTCGGGACGGAGAAGGAACTGCGAACGGCGCGGCATTAGGCATTCGGCATTAGGCATTCGGGAACTTGGCGGAGAGATTCCGTCGCGGGAGCCCGAATGCCCAATGCCGAATGCCCAACGCCGCCGTTTCCGTTACTCCCTCTTCCCGCTACCTACGACACGCCTCGCAGATGCCGTAGATGACCAGCCGGTGGCTCTGCCGCACGTAGCCACCCTGCTCCGCCAGCACCGTGGTCATTCGCTCCAATCGCTCGTCGCGGAATTCGCGGACGCGGCCGCACACGGTGCACAGCAGGTGCTCGTGCTGGGGGATCCCGCGGGCAGGCTCGTAGCGCTTGAAGCCCTCGGCGAAATCGCGTTCCACCACCAGGCCGCTCCGCACCAGCACCTCGAGCGTGCGGTACACGGTGGCCGTGCCGACGGAGACGCCGCGCGTCTCCAGCTCCCGCTCCAGCTCCTCGGCGGAGAGGTGGCGCTCGCTGGTCAGCATCACTTCGGCAATGGCCAGACGCTGCGCGGTGACGGGCAGGTTGTGCTCGCGCAGGTAGGAGCGGAACGCCTCGATCACTTCGATGCGGTCCACGGCTCCTCGGTGAGCGCCGCGCGAAACGCGTCGCCGGAGAGACGCTCCGGCTCCATCGCCTCCCCCGCGCGCCGCACGACGCCCCGCACGACGTCATCCACCGTCCCCAGCGGGGCGTCGGCCTCGGCGGCGAGGTCGAAGTCCCATTTGCCTCGGTCGGCGCCCTTGAGCTGAAGACGGTAGTGCGCGCTGTAGATCGTCAGGCGCGTCGACACGCCCGGCGACGCCGCGGACGCGGCGTCGTCAGGCAGGTTGGTGCCCCGCTCCAGCGGCGGATCGGTGGTGAGCCAGGAGTCGTCGGGCGGCTCGGGCGCGTCGGCGGCCGGCCGATCGAGGCGCGCCGCCACCACCGCCACGCCGCTCTCCACTCCGCCCTGCCGGATCGGGGTGAAGAGGTGCACCTCGTCCACCCGATCGGCTCCGAGACGGTCGGCGATCTCGCGGAGAAAGCGCACGCGTGTCTCGCTCATCGCGCCGCTCCGGCGGTGGACGCGGCGCGCGCGGCGGCCCGCGCGTCCAGCTCCCGCTCGACGTACAGGCGAAGGATGTGCATGAAATCCTGCGCGTTGGTCACCACGCCGAATGCCTGGTGGGTGCCGCGATCCTTGAGCTTGCTGACGACGAACTCCGACGAGTCCACGCAGATGGTCGGCAGCTCGCGCAGTCCGCCGTCCTCCTCCATCACGAACGCCGGAAGCATGTTGCCGGTGGCGATGGCGTGCAGCGCGGTGGCGATGAGGATCGCCATGGTGGCGCGCACGGTGTGACGCTTCATGGCGTCCTGCGCCTCGGCGGCATCGGTGTACACGCCGGGGAGCGGACCATCATCGCGGATCGAGCCGCACAGCACGTACGGCACCGCGTGTACCACGCACGCGTGCATGATGCCGTCGGTGATGATCCCCAGCTCCACCGCCCGCTCGATGGAGCCGGCGGCGCGCACCTTGTTGATGGCGCGCATGTGCAGCCCGTGTCCGCCGCTCGTCGCCTGGCCGCTGCCGGTCATGCCGAGCGTGGTGCCGAAGATCGAGGCCTCGATGTCGTGCACGGCGACCGCGTTCCCGGCCAACAGTGCGCCCACGAAGCGGTTGGCGATGAACCAGGTCATGTCGGCGCGTGCCCGCGAGTGCACCAGCGCGGGTCCGGTGACCCACACCGGATAGCCGCCGCGATCGCGCTCGTCCACCAGCAATCGCGCCATCAGCGCGTAGTCGATCGGCTTCTCTCTCGACACCTCGCTGGTCATGAACTTGAACTCGCCTTCGTCGGCGTCGCCGAGGAACGCGTCGCCGTGGACGAAGATCCCATCCGAGCCGTCCTCGCTGAAGCCGACGGCCACCTGATCGCCCTTGCGGATGCGGCGCATCTCTCGCACCCAGAGCTCGCCATCGGCGTCCCGCACGATGGACGCATCCATGCGCGGCTCGCGCGGCATCCGCCAGTGCCCGGCCGTCTTCACGTAGGTCGGGAGGTTGGTGGTCGAGAAGAAGTCCTGGGGCAGCACGCCGTCGGCGGGCGCGGGAACGAAGCGCGCGTCCGGCGCCTGCACGAAGCGCGGCTCGGTGAAATCGGGACGTGAGAAGGCGGACACTAGAGAAAGATGGGCGGCGCGGATGAGGGCTTCAAGCCGATGGCGACGAGGTTGCCGCGCCGCGCGTCACGCCCCACGCGCCGAGCGCCAGCCCCAGGTTGACGGGGAGCGCCAAGGCGATGAGCTCGCCGTTGACCTGCGAGAATCCGGGGAGGAGCTGGAGCGCGAAGCCGAGCACCGACAGCGCCGCGATGCTCGCCGTGAGCGCGCGCACCGCTCTCGGGCTGCCGCCGCCGAGCGCGGCGCGCGGGAGCATGACGATGAGCGGGAGCGCCAGCGGGCCCAGCTGCAGGATGTTCTCGTTCCAGTAGGTGTACACGTGATCGGTGAACAGCCAGGCGAGCATCAGCCCCGTTCCGAGCACGCCGCTCACCACGCACCACACGGTGCCGGCGGAGGCAAAGCTCCCGCGCCACAGGCGCGAGCGCGCTCGCGTTCCCATCCACGCCAGTCCGGCTCCCACCAGCAGCCCGAAGGTGAGGAAGAGCCACAGGTAGCGCGGCGGCGCCACCGGCTCCTCGACGCCGGTGGAGGCGAAGAGCTGCCGCTCGGACGCCACCAGCGGGACGAGGCGCCCCGACTCGTCAGGCACGGCGATGCCGCGGACGTGCTCGCGCAGGCGCATGGGCAGGAACATCTCCTCCCACACGGTGATCGGGCCGTCGGTGGGTCGCCCCAGACCGTAGAGCGTTCCGGCGTACATCGGCAGGTCTTCCGTCAGGAGCCGCCGCGTGTGCCAGCGATACGTGGTGCGGCTCGGCACGGTGTCGGTGGCCGACCTGATCCTTGCGCCCAGCACGCGATCGATTGCGTCACGCACGCGTGTGGAGCAGTTGTCGCGGAAGTAGTCGTACCGGTACGTGCGATTCTCGGGGCGCGCGTTCCACTCCACGAAGTCGCGCAGCGCGAGCTTCTGCGCCGCCGTGAGGCGAAGCTCCTGCGCCCACACCGAGCGATTGTCCTGCATGTAGGCGCCGATCATCGACCCGGCGTCGAAGCCCCCCATCCAGTAGTCCATGTGGCCGAGCAGGAATCGGCGGAGGAAGCCCGGCTCGTCGAAGGAGAAGAGGCCCCAGTTGTAGGCGACGCCGACGTTGCGCGAGCGATCCTGGATCCAGATCGCGTTGTGGCCGAAGCGCTCCCACACCTTGATGCCCGGCCCCATGGTGACGAGATAGACCGTCAACTCGGAGCCGGGAACGCTCGCCTGCGCGGCGAGTGGGCCGGCGGCGAGGACCAGGAGCAACGGGAGCAGGAGCCGGCGGGCACGCGCGCGCGTGCCCGCCGCTCGATCGCCGTTCAGACCGCGCCTCGCATGCCCATACCCGGCACGCCGAGCCCCACCGCGCTCAGCACGAAGGTGATGAGCAGGATGGTCAACCAGGCGAGGATGGCGGTGATGACCGCCTTGCCGGTGTCGAGGTCGAGTGCCTGACGAATGGCGATGACGCCGCAGATGAGCGTCCAGATGCCGACCACGAAGCTGATCAGCACGCCGAGGAAGGGGATGATGGCGAGGATGAGGAGGACGCCGGGCGACTGCGCGAAGCCGAGCGTGCGCAGCATCTCCCCCCAGGTGGCGGTGCCTTTGAACACGCGGGTGCCGATGAGGTAGGTGATCCCCGACCAGATGAGCCAGCCGAGGAACGCGGCAATGATGGACCCGAGGATCCCCCGCCCGCCGTACCGGTACGCGCCGATCGCCGACGCGAGGGCGACGATGCCGACGACGACGGCCGCCTGCCCCGTCGCGCTCTGATCGTGCTCCACCTCGTCATACGTGGCCGCATCGAGGAGCGCGGCACCGCGCATGCGGTCTACCAAGCTCCGGCTTTTCGGCATCTCCATCGCAGGACCTCCGAAGAGTATGGGGGGAAGATAGAGGGAGGAGGGAGGAACTGCGAAGAGCGGCATTCGGCATTAGGCATTCGGCATTAGGGGTCTTGGCGGGGAGATTCCGTCGCGGGAGCCCGAATGCCCAATGCCCAATGCCGAATGCCGGCGTTGCCGTTTGCCGTTCTCCCTCTTACAGCAGCGCCACCGGATCCCTGTCAAACGCGATCCGCAGATCCGGACCGGCGCCCACGTCGAAACGCTCGAGGAAATAGCGCGCCACGCGCGTCAACGGGGTGGATTGCTCGGACTTGAGGAGGAGATGCCAGCGCCACCGCTTCTTAATGCGCTCGATCGGGCACGGAGCAGGGCCGACGATCGAGACGTCCTCGAGCGCTCCGGCGGCCAGCAGCGCGCGGAGCCAGTCGCCCGCGCGGATGGCGAGCTGGGCGACGCTCTCCTCGGCGAGGCCGCTACAGATCACGTTGGCCAGCCGAATGGCGGGCGGGTACTTCGGGTCGGCGCGGCCGGGGAGCTCCTGCGCCACGAACGCATGGTAGTCGTGCGTGATGGCGCAGCGCACGGCGTGGTGGGTGGGGACGCGCGTCTGGATGATCACCTCGCCCCCCTTCGGGCCGCGGCCGGCGCGGCCGGCCACCTGGCTCAGCAGCTGGAAGCTCCGCTCCGAGGCGCGGAAATCGGGGAGATTGATCCCGACGTCGGCGTCGATCACTCCGACCAGCGTCACGTTCGGAAAATCGAGCCCCTTGGCGATCATCTGCGTGCCGAGCAGGATCTCCACCTCGCCGCGCCCCACGCGATCGAGGATCTCGGCGTGCGCCCACTTCCCGCTGGTCGTGTCCACGTCCATGCGCGCGATGCGCGCGTACGGATAGCGCTCGGCAAGGAGCCGCTCCACCTGTTGCGTGCCCATCCCTCGCTGCTTCACGGTAGCCGCGCCGCAGCGCCGGCAGGTGGGCGAGAGCGGCTCCTCGTGCTGGCAGTAGTGGCAGATGAGCCGCTCGGGGGCGCGATGATAGGTGAGGGAGATGGAGCAGTTGGGGCAGCAGCGGACGTCGCCGCAGCTGTCGCACTGGATGAAGCTGGCGTAGCCGCGGCGGTTGAGGAGGAGAATGCTCTGCTCGCCGCGCGCCAACCGCTCGCCTAACGAGGCCTCCAGCGCCTCGCTGATCACGCGGCGGAAGGCGAAGGCGGCGTCGTCGCGCGGCATCGCCACGCGCTGCTGCGCGTCGCGCGACGGGAGGCGCATGTCCACCACCTCCACCGCCGGCAGCTTCCCTTCCCCCACGCGCTCCGGGAGCGTGAGCAACGTGTACTTCTCCTTCTCGGCGTTCTGCCAGCTCTCCAGGCTCGGCGTGGCGCTCCCAAGGACCACGATGGCGTTCTCCAGGCGCGCGCGCATCACCGCCACCTCGCGGGCGTGGTAGCGCGGCGTCTCCCCGTTCTTGTAGCTCCCCTCGTGCTCCTCATCCACGATGATCGCGCCGAGGTCGGCCAGCGGGGCGAAGACCGCCGAACGGGCGCCCACCGCGATGCGTTTCTCGCCGCGCCGGAGCGCCAGCCAGGCATCGTAGCGCTCGCCGTCGCTCAGCGCCGAGTGCAACACGGCCACCTTGTCGCCGAACACGGCGCGAAAGCGGTCCACCGTCTGCGGCGTGAGCGCGATCTCCGGTACCAGCACGATGGCGGTCTGGCCGCGCCGCTCGACGATCTCGCGGAGCAGCTCGATGTATACCAGCGTCTTGCCGCTGCCGGTGACGCCGTGCAGGAGGAAGACGTCGCCCGCGCCGCCGGCCACCAGCGCCTCGATGGCGGCGCGCTGCGCCGGCGTGGGCACGTGGGACGTCGC
>DATFFZ010000042.1:0-8765 GCA_035249845.1 Gemmatimonadaceae bacterium | reverse complement strand
TCCGTTCGTCGTTTTCACTCTTTCCCGAGCTTCGTCTCACCCGACCCCGACCGTTTCCCTTTCCTTCGCAGACTCCTCGACGACGCGCTGCGCCGCCTCGGCAGGCATCTGCTCGTACCCGTGATGCCGCCGGATGAACGTCGCGCGACCGTGGGTCAATGAGCTGAGCTGTGTTGCGTACAGGTGGAGCTCGGCTTCCGGCACCAGCGCCCGCACGACCGTTCCGTGCGCCCCGGCCGGCGCCGGCTCCGTTCCCAGGATCTGGCCGCGCCGCGAGGAGAGATCACCCATCACGTCGCCAAGATAGGCGTCAGGCGTGATGACCTCGATCTCATCGATCGGCTCGAGGATCACCGGCCTGCACCTGGGCGCGACGGTCCGGAACGCGAGCATGCCGGCCATCTTGAACGACATCTCGTTCGAGTCCACCGAGTGGTACGAGCCGTCGAAGAGCTCGACCTTGAAGTCGACCAGCGGATAGCCGGCAACGATGCCGCGCACGGCCGCTTCCTGGATTCCCTTGTCCACCGCCGGAATGAACTTCCCGGGGATGACGCCGCCGACGATCTCGTCCGCGAACTCGTAGCCGCTTCCCCGTGGCAGCGGCGCGAAGCGCACCCAGCAGTCGCCGAACTGGCCGCGTCCGCCCGTCTGCTTCTTGTGTCTTCCCTGCCCCTCGCCCTTCCCCTTGAAGGTCTCGCGGTAGGCGATCTTGGGCCTGGTCAGCTCGCCGTTCACGCCGTACTTCCGGCGGAGCTTCGCCATGTTCACCTCGAGGTGCCGCTCGCCCATCCCCGACACCACCGTCTCGTGCGTCTCGCCGACGTAGCGCACCTCGAAGGTCGGGTCCTCGTCGTGCAGCCGGTGGAGCCCAGCCTGGAGCTTCTCCTCGTCGTTGCGTGATGTGGCATGCACGGCGAAGGCGACGATCGGCTCCGGGAAGTGGATCTGCGGGAAGCGGACCGGATGCTCGCGGGTGGAGAGCGTGTCGTTGGTGTGGGTGTTCTTGAGCTTGGCGACGCAGCCGATGTCGCCGGCGTGGAGCTTGGGCACCTCGGTGCGGTCGCGTCCCTGCGCCACCGAGAGATGCCCGAGCTTCTCGACGACGTTGCGCGTGGCGTTGTACACCTCCTGCCCGTTCACCACCATCCCGGAGAGGATCCGGAAGAAGGAGACGTCACCCACGTGCGGCTCCGACTGCGTCTTGAACACGAGCGCGCAGAAGGGCGCGTCATCCTTGGCGTGTATCTCGACCGTGTTGTCCCCCTCCGCGCCCTTGAAGGCGTGGAGCTCCTCCATCTCGTAGGCGGAGGGCATGAGCTCCACGACCTTGGTGAGGAGGGCGCGCATGCCGAAGGTCAACTCGGCGGAGACGACGAAGAGGGGGAAGAGCTCACCGCGCTTCATCCCCTCCTTCATGGCGGCGATCGCCTCGTCGCGGCCGATCTCGCTTCCCTCGAGGTAGCGCTCGAGGAGGGAGTCGTCGGTGGCGGCGATCGTCTCGATCAGGTCCTGATAATACTTCTCGAAGGCTTCCTGCTGGTCGGCGGGGATGTCCGTCTCCTCGTACTCGCCGTTCTTCGTTCCCTTCTTGTAGAGGTGCGCCTTCTTGGAGAAGAGGTTGAGGACGCCACGGAACTCGGCGCCCTCGCCGATCGGGACCTCCACCGGGATGACCTTGCTCGTCAGGCGGTCCTTGATCTGCTGGTAGATGCGGTCGAAGGAGGCGTGCTCCTTGTCCATGAGGGAGACGACGAAGAGCACCGGGTCGGCGCGGGAGATCGCCTCGCGGAACATCTTCTCGGTGCCGACTTCGACGCCGCCGGTGGCGCTGATCACCACCAGCGCGCCATCGGCGGCGGCGAGCCCGGCGACGGCATCGCCCTGGAAGTCGAGATATCCCGGGGTGTCGATGAGGTTGATCTTGTTGTCCATCCACTCGGCGTGCGCGCAGCCGAGGTTGATCGAGTAGCCGCGCTCCGTTTCTTCGGGGGCGTAGTCGGTGAGGGCGGTGCCGTCCTTCACCGAGCCGTGGCGTCTACTGGCCCCGGAAACGAAAGCGAGCGCGTCGACCAATGTGGTCTTCCCGCTCGCTCCGTGACCGACGACCGCCACGTTGCGGATCTCCGAGCTGCTGTATTCCCGCATGGGAGGCTACCTCGCGTTGGTGCGTTGGCCGCTCCCTCCGCGCGAGAGCATGCTGGCTGCGCGATGAGAGCGGCCACGGTCGACGTCGGGCGCCGCGATATTGGAGCACCTCGTGGTCTCCGGGGCGGCGCCGGGATCCTTCGCTATCCTACCCAAGGGGAGGGGGGGTGGCAAGACTGCGAGCGGGAGGGAGGAGGGAGGAGGGAGGAGGGAGGACAACAGCAAACTGCCACGGCGGCATTCGGCATTGGGCATTAGGCATTCGGGCTCCCGCGACGGAATCTCCGCGCCGAGACCCCTAATGCCGAATGCCGAATGCCGAATGCCGGGTCGTTTGCAGTGCCCCCTCCCCCCTCCCTCTCTACTGCAAATTTCCCAGCCTCGGCGCGTCGAGGAGGAGTTGGCGGAGCTTGACCTCGTCGGCCTCTTCCAGCTTGAGCTCGTCGGCGGGGCTGATGGCTCGAGGGGAGACTCGGCTATTGCTGACGCAGACGAAGACGACCGCTTCGGTGTCGCGGGGGGTGTCGGGGCGGAAAGCGGTCCAGAGGAGGCCGTCCTCGTCCTCGAAGATTCGCTCGCGGGAGGATGGGTGGTGCGGGGGTCGGCGGCGGGGCATTGGCGTAGCCTGCAGCATGGAAAGAAGCACGTCAAGGGAGGCGCTGGTGGACGTGCCTTACGGAAAGAAATGAAATACAAAGGGCCGCCTTTTTTCCGGCGGCCCTTTTTCGCGCACGGGGCGCGGTGTCATCAAACGTATCAGGGTCGATCAGTCTCCTTCGTACTCGTAGGCGAGGCCATCCGCTTCACGAAGATTATCGAGGATCTCGTCCATCTTCATCTTGGCGTTGCGTGCCGGCTCGACCACGATCGTATCGAGCGTGATCGTGATGGCGCGCCAGGCGCCTTCGGGCCAGTCGGGCATGGCGAGGCCGGCGATGAGCCGCTGGATCGGCTTGCCGCACGACTTCAGGAGCTCCCCGGCGGTGCGCTTGAGGACGTCCGAGGGGATGTCCAGGTCGCGGGTCATGAGCTGACCGGTAGCGGCATCGCGCCAGGCGGCATCGCCGATCGCCCCGCGTTCAGGCCAGACGTTCAAATGACGGAAAGCGCCCGAACCATTTCCCGCCGAGCGGTGGCCTTCGACCGCGGCGGCGAGCGCGAGGGCGAGCGACTCCGAGCTGGGGGTGCCGTAGAGAGTCACCACATCGCGGGCGTGCTCGGAGGCATGGAGAGCGGGGACAGAGTCCACGCGCGCCAGCACAGCGGGCTGTTCGGGACTTTCCTCGAGCATCACGAGGAAATCCATGTCCCCTCCCATTCGGGGTAGAGTGCCGGGCGCAGGCATCGCGCACCGGAGCGAGCACCGGAACGACGGCTACACGAGCACTTGGTCGAGCAGCTTGCGACTGCCAGTAGAGCAAGAGCGGGGCCGTGTGCCAGAGGCCTCTCTCTGATTGTGCAACACGTGGTGTAGTCGAAAGTTCCGGTGTTCCCGAGGAGATACGCGCGTCTTATGTCGTCGGATCGCTCTCTCGATCCCCGGCCATTGTGGCGTTCTGCAACCACCCTGTGTCACGTGCGCGACGCAGATCGTCACGCTGCCGGTCGTGTTGTCCGCTGCTATTGCGGAGAAGGAGAATGGCGAGTGCCAGCGACACCGCGAGCAGGAGATAGGTGCTGAGCAGCTCGGTTGTCGTCAGGACGCGCTCGAATCCTGGGCGCAACCGATCGGGAAGGATGTGGACGTCGGCGAGGTAGACGCCGGCGGTGAAGAGCGCGGAAGCGACCCAGACGGCGCGGGTGGAGAGGCGGGCGGTGAGGAGCGCGAAGATGACCGCCCAGAGGATGACGGAGAGGATGTGGAGGGTGGCGCCGAGGAGGGTGACCAGGGGATCGAAGCCATCGAACAGCAGGGCACGACTGCCGAGCAGGAGGTGGGCGACGGCATTGATCGGCAGGACCGGGGCGTCGCGGGCGATGCCGAAGCCGATGAGTGCACCGCCGGTGGCGGCGGCGGCGATGAGTCCTGCATGTAGGCCGATATGGAGTCGCGGGTGCACGGCGGAATGTACTTCGGGGGAGGGAGGAGGGAGGAGGGAGGAGGGGCGGCAAACGGCAACGGCGGCATTTGGCATTGGGCATTAGGCATTCGGGTCTCGGCGGTGAGATTCCGTCGCGGGAGCCCTAATGCCGAATGCCGAATGCCGAATGCCGCCGTTGCCGTTCGCAGTTCCCCTTCCCCCTCCTCCCTCCTTCGGTCTGTTGGCTTCGCCTGACGAGCGACAGTAGATTGCCGCGCATGGTCAACCGGGAAGGCCCTGAGGGTGGGGCGCGCGTGTTGGTCGTCGAGGATGATGTCGATCTGCTCGCGGTGCTCCGGCGCATCCTGTCGGGTGCGGGGTATCGGGTGCTCACCGCTGAGGATGGCGACAGTGGGCTGTCGATGGCGCTCAATGAGCTGCCGGACCTGGTGATCCTCGACGTCGGGCTTCCATTGAAGAACGGGATGGAGGTGACGCGGGAGCTACGGAAGCGTGGGTATCGCGCGCCGATGCTCATGCTCACGGCGCGGAACACGGTGAGCGACAAGGTCACGGGGTTGGAGGCGGGAGCGGACGATTACCTTCCCAAGCCCTTCGAGTTTCCCGAGCTGCTGGCGCGAGTCAGCGCGCTCCTGCGGCGGGCGTCGATCAGCGCGCAGGCGAGTGTGCTCAGCGTGGGAGATCTGTCGCTGGATCCGATCAGCCGGAGCGTCACGCGTGGCGGGAAGCCGATCGAGCTGACGCAGAAGGAGTACGCGTTGCTGGAGTACCTGATGCGCCACGCCGGCAAGCCCGTCTCCCGCCAGGCGATCGCGGAGCAGGTGTGGAAGCAGCAGGTCGATCCGCTCACCAACGTGGTGGACGTGTACATCAACTATCTCAGGAAGAAGATCGATTCGGAGCCCGAGAAGGGGATGATCCAGACGGTGCGTGGCGTGGGGTACATGCTGAAGGGGGAGCGGGGAGCGGGAAGAGGGGAGCGCGGGCGGAGACGGTAGTCATCTGGTGTGCCGGCGCTCCCCTCTTCCCACTCCCCGCTTCCCGCTCATCGCTCATCGCTGCGCCAGCTGCGCGCGCCTGAACCACTCCGGCATGTCGAGCCAGGCGGCGGGGTCCACGTCCTTTCCGTGGATGTACACGCCGAAGTGAAGATGCGGGCCGGTCGTCAGGCCATCCGAGCCCACGCGGCCGAGCACTTCCTGGTTGGTGAGCTGGTCGCCTTCGCGCACCAGCACCGTGTCGAGGTGGAAGTAGGCCGTGGTGACGCCCTGGCCGTGGTCGACCAGCACCGTGCGGCCGGTGAGCACGTAGTCGCCCACCTTCGTGACGGTACCGGCGGCTGGTGGGCGGACGGCGGCGCCGGCCCGGAGCGGGATGTCGACGCCGGTGTGGCGCCAGCCCGGGACGTCACCGCGCGCCGGCGTGCTCGTGTCGGCGGCGAAGCCGCCACGGGTGCGCATGGATGGGGTGATCGAGACCGCCCGCGCCGAGTCGGACGCGCGGTAGTAGAAGCGCTCCACGCCGTACTGAGAGGTGCGTCCCGTGGCGAGGAGGTTGCGCCAGCTCCCCGTCCACTTGCGCTCGGGCGACGAGATGGCGAGGGCCTGCCGGACGGCGCGTGCGTCGCGCGCGATCTCTGCCTGGCGCGAGAGGAGCGCGTAGCGCGCGGAGTCGAGGAACACGAGCTCGCGGCCGAGCTCCGCGTCGCTCACCTCGATGTTGCGGGTGGTGCGACGAGTCGGGTGGTCGAAGACGAGCGTGAGCTTGCCCGCGGGCTCATCGGCTGGGAGCGGAACGACGGCGACGATGCCGTCGCTGGTGGCGTGGCACGGCAGCGGTTGACCATCCACCGTGCAGCGGGGCGCTTGCGAGCTGGCCAGTCCGCGGGCGAGCGCGAAGATCACGCCGCCGCGCCTGGGTGCGGCCGGATGGATCCGCACGTCGCCGCTGTCGTCCGGCGGACGCAGCGAGTCGGTCGGCGTAGCCGGCACCCCGACCGACTCCGTTGCGATGGCGCCGGCACTGGGGAGCTGCGCGGTGTCGGGTATCCTCGTCGTCGTGTCCTGCTTCGCCGTCTCCTTCGACACGATCTCGCAGGCGCCGAGGAGCACGAGGGCGACCAGGTGGATTCTCTTGCGCATGTTCGACCTCCGGTGCGCGGAGGGAAGGGCAAGAGGAAGGCCAGGAATGCGGGTGGGCGGGAAGCGGGGAGCGGGCGGCCGGGTGGGAGCGCCAGCACACCTGATGACTACCATCTCCGCCGGCGCTCCCCACAGGCCGCGCTCCGCGCGGCCGCTTCCCGATTCCCGCTCCCCGCGCCCTCATGCCGCGCTGCGCTATCTGTATCCGATCGCCTGCATGTTGAACAGCTCGGCGTAGAGACCGCCGCGCTCGATCAGCTGCTCGTGCGTGCCGTCCTCGATCACCGTGCCGTTCTGGAGCACGATGATGCGGTCGGCCATGCGGACGGTGGAGAAGCGGTGCGAGATCAGCACGGCCAGGCGGCCGGCCACCAGCTCGGAGAAGCGAAGGAACACCTCGTACTCGGCGCGCGCGTCGAGGGCGGCGGTGGGCTCGTCGAGGATCAGCACCTGCGCGTCACGCATGTAGGCGCGCGCCAACGCGATCTTCTGCCATTCGCCGCCCGAGAGGTCGACGCCGCCGTCGAAGCGGCGGCCGAGCATCTGGCGGTAGCCGAGCGGAAAGCGCGACAGGAGCGAGGCGGCCAGCGACTTCTCGGCCGCCGCCGAGAGCGGTACGGGGATGGAATCGGCGCCATTGCCCTGCACTGCCTCGTCCGGCGGGCGCATCGTGCCGGGACTCGACTCGAACGCCCACTCGTCAGGCACCCGTTCCACCGACCAGCTGCCCTGCCCCGCGCGGTCGAGGTAGGAGCGCACCTCGTCGATCTCCCCCACGCCGATGTTCTCGTCGAAGCGCATGTCGTAGCGCACGAAGTCCTGGAAGATGACGCCGATGGCGCGCCGCACCGAGGCGAGGTCGTACTCCCGGAGGTCCACGCCGTCGAGAAGGATGCGACCCTCGGTCGGGTCGTAGAGGCGCGCCAGCAGCTTGGTGAGCGTCGTCTTCCCCGCCCCGTTCTCTCCCACGAAGGCGATGCGCTCACCGGCGCCGACCGCGAAGCTCACGTTGCGCACCGCCCAGCGGTCGCTCCCGGGATAGCGGAAGCCCACGTTGTCGAAGACGAATCCTTCCTTGATGGGGTTCGGCACCGGCCTCGCGTCGGGCGCCGACATGATCGACGGGCGCATCTCGAAGAAGTCGAACATGTCCTTGAGGTACAGGCTCTGCTCGTATATGTCGCTGGCCGAGGAGAGGAGCCGCTGGATCAGGTCGCGGCTCCGCGCGAAGCTGGCGGCGAGGAAGGTGAGCGAGCCGAGCGTGATCGCGCCGGTCACCGCGCGCACGAGGATGATGACGTAGGCGCCGTAGTAGCCGAGCGTCCCCAAGACCGAGAGCAGGGTGCTGACGATCCCCTTCTTGATCGAGAGGCGCTTGTTCTCGTCGTAGAAGCGGTCGGCCAGCACCCGGTAGCGATCCACGATCCAGCGTGACAGCCCGAACATCTGGACTTCCTTGGCGGTCTTGTCGCTGGCACCGAGGAAGCGGAGGTAGTCGAGCTGCCGGCGCTCCGGCGTCCAGCGGTAGAGGAGCGAATACTCGAGCGACGCGAAATGCGTCTCGCCGAGGAAGGCGGGGATCACCGCCAGCGCCAGCAGCGCGAGCAGGAATGGCGAGTAGACGAAGAGCGCCGCGCCCAGCGTGATGAGCGTGACGGTGTCCTGCGCCATCGTGAGGAGCTGCGTCAAGAGACCGATGCGTCCGACGGTCTGCCGGCGGGCGCGCTCGAGCTGATCGTAGAAGGCGGGATCCTCGAAGTGGTAGAGGTCGAGGGTGGCCGCGTGCTCCATCAGGCGGATGCTGGTGTGATTGGAGAAGAGATCGCCGAGCAGGCTCTCGATGAGCGAGGAGACGCGCGAGAGGAGCTCCCCGGCGAGGACGATGGCGATCTCCAGCGCCACCAGCTCCCAGAGCCGGGCGATGTCGCCCGTGCCCGAGCGGAGCGCGACGACGGTGTCGATGATGAGCTTGCCGACCCAGAGGATGGCGATCGGCACGAACGCGCGGATGCCGCGCAACACGGCCATGCTGGCGGTGAAGCCGCGGTGCGTCTCCCACACCATGCGAAGGAGCGGGGGCACGTAGCGAAGCGCGCGGACTCGGTCGCGCCAGCTGGGGACGGGCAGCGGTTGGCGAGCAGAGGAGCGAAGCGGAGGATGCGTCATGGACTACTGAAGCTAATCGGGGCCGGGGGTTCTCTGCTCCGGTCAGGGAGGAGGGAGGAGGGAGGAGGGAGGACAACGGCAACTGCAACGGCGGTATTAGGTATTAGGCATTCGGCATTCGGGCTCCCGCGACGGAATCTCACCGCCGAGACCCCTAATGCCGAATGCCGAATGCCTAATGCCGCTGTTGCAGTTCGCCCGTTCCTCACTCTTCGTACTCATCCGACCCCTGCACCCAGATGAACGACTGCACGTCGATCATGTCGCG
>DATFFZ010000041.1:0-3151 GCA_035249845.1 Gemmatimonadaceae bacterium | reverse complement strand
CGCCGTCTACCTGCAGGGCGAGCACGTGCTGCGCCAGGAGCTCTCCGCGCTCAGCGCCGACCACCTGCGTCACATCCTCCGCGCGTACATGCCGGGCTCGACTGACGTGGATGAGCTGATCGAGCCGGAGTTGCGCGAGCGAATCGTCGCCCTGGCGCGAGGCTGGGCGATGGGGATTCGAGGCTCGGGGCCGGAACCGGGCGCGCGACCGGGATCCTGAGCGCAGGGTGCGAATCCAGCGGACGCGCCGGCGACTCGACGAACAGTGTCGCGTGCCGCAGGGGTGAGTCGGAGGGCGGTGTCGGAGCTGTAGGTATGCATGCGCTGATGACGGGCCGGCTGGGCGGCGGTGCGGCGCTGCGGAACAGCTCAACCTCTTTCCGCCTTCGCGCGCCGCAACAGAAGCGTCGACGCGCGTCGTGCCGGTCGACGGCTGCAGAGGATTCTCGCAGATCGATGCCGGAGCTTTCTCCGTTTCGAGCCGAGATCGTCTGGGGCCATATCGCCGGCTGATGCGCGAACGGCGCCCCGAGGGAAGGGGCGCCGTTCGCCGAATGCGTAATGGCGCGAAAGGACGGAGGGCCGGGGATTCGAACCCCGAAGGGCTTGCGCCCGGCGGTTTTCAAGACCGCTGCCTTACCAGTTAGGTCTAGCCCTCCTCAATGAAAGATCACGAGGTGAGGCCGGACAGGCAACGGATCGAGCGCGGGGAGCAGGGAGCGGGAAGTGGCCGCGCTCAGTGAACGGTACTCATGAGCTGTGCAGTCGCTCCCCGATTCCCGCTCCCCGCCCCCCGCTACTGTCCCTTTCCCGTCTCCGCCGGAGGCAACGGAATCGGCAGCCCCTGCGGCTCCGCCGGCACCGGCGGCGGCGCCGGAAGCTGGAGCGCGCTCTCAATTCCCAGTACGCGCGCGATGCCCCGGGCGCTCTCGAGCAGCTCGCGCGACTTCGCCGCGTGACCGCGGCGCTCCTCGGCTTCGGCGAGGATCACCGCGTTCACGATGTAGAGCATCGCGATGCCGTTCGAGGCGCGGTCCACCCAGCGACCCTCCCGGATGATCGCCTCGGGCGCGAGGTATACGCTGTCCCAGAGCGCGATGCTGCGCGAGACGTCGAGCCACCCCTCCCCCGGCATCGGCATGGTATCCGTGCCGGCGGTCGGCTCCTTTGGCACCAGCTTGCGCGCGAGACCCTGCTGGAGCAGAAAGTCGCGCAGGCCGAGCTGCGCATCGGCATAGTTGCCGGACGTGCGGCTGAAGTACACCGGACGGTCGGGGTACGCGTCCACGATCATGCGCAGCACGATGAGATCGGCCTTGGAGAGGTACTGCGGCGGAATCGTCGCCACGATGTCGGTGCCGGCTTTCCGGAACGTCTGCGGCTGCGCCACCTGGTACGACAGCGGGATGCTGTCGGCCTGCTCGATGGTGAGCTTCATCGGCGGACCATTCGGCTTGGGCCAGCTCTTGCCGCGATAGATCGACGGTCCGTTGGCCGCGTCGTACTCGAACACGGGACGACGCAGCATCTGGCGCACGTACCAATCGGTGTTGAGCAGCGAGGTGTTGGCGACGATCACGTCCTTGCGGATCCCCTCCACCTCCTGCGCGTACCAGAGCGGGAAGGTGTCGTTGTCGCCCACGGTCACCAGGATGCCGTAGGGCTCCACGGAATTGAGCAGGTCGTAGGCGAAGTCGCGCGTGGCGGTGTGCCCGCGTCTCGAGGCGGCGTTCCAGTTCCCGACGAGCGGGAGGATGGCGAGCACCAGCACGGGGGCCGCCAGCATCCACCCTCGCCTGGTGGGGAGCTCCAGCGTGTCGCGCCCCATCTTCACGGTGTGCGACCCGATCATGGCGGCCAGCGACTCCCAGATGAACACCAGGCCGAGCGCGGCCCACACGCCCCACGCCGAGAAGCTGACGAGGAAGAAGTAGTCGCGGTCGCGCACCTCGCGCGCCACCGAGTCGCCTAACGATGGCGCCTGCGAGTAGCCGTACTTGAAGTTGAGGTAGAAGATGAGCAGGACGGTGAGCGTGAGCATGAAGGTACCGAAGTACCAGAACGACCTCCGGTCACGCTTCCAGTGTACGTATCCGCCGAGCAGGCCGAGAATCAGATAGAAGGACGCGAGGAGCGACTGCCAGCCGGGGAAGATGCCGTGCATGTCGCGCATCCACTGCCAGCGGAAGTAGAGCCACCACATCCCGATCTGCGCGCTGAAGGGCGCCTGCCGCTCCATGACGGAGGGCTTGCCGTACTGCCCGCGGTTGAAGTTGTACCAGAAGGAATCCCACGTGGTCGGCTCGCCCTCGTTGATGGCGGGGAAGAAGCCGGCGCGGATGGGCTGGGTGGCGAAGACGGTCATCCCCAGGAACATCACCGCGCCGCAGGCCAGGAGGAGCCGCCAGCGCAGGAGGGTGTCGGGACGCCGGATGAGCACGGCCACCGCCACGGCCGGCGCGGCGAGCATCCCCATCATGTGATTGGTGTAGCCGAGGCCTAACAAGTAGGCGATGACCACCAGGATGCGATCGGCCTTGGGCCCTTCGGGATCGTCCGACCAGCGTACGGTGAGCCAGGAGATGACCGCCAGCCCGAAGAGCGAGATGGTGTACACCTTCTCGTTGACGACGGACTGGTTCCACACGGTGAAGGCGGTGGCGCCGACGAGCGCGCCGAGGACGCCGCCGACGATCCGCTGCCAGCGCGACTCCAGCCAGCTCACCAGCACGCGCTCGGTGACCAGGAACCACATGGCCGCCGTCGCCGCGCTGGTCACCGCCGCGAGGATGTTGATCCGCATCGCCACGTTGGGCGCGATCGGAAGGAGCGCGAAGACGCGCCCCAGCAGCACGAAGAGCGGATTCCCCGGCGGGTGCGGCAGCCCCACCACGTACGCCGCCGCGATGTACTCGCTCGTGTCCCACATCGCGGTGGAGGGCGCGAGCGTGAGCAGGTAGATGAGAAACACCGCGGCGCCGGTGGCGGCGGCGGCGAGGTACGACGGTCGGTAATCGAGCTCGGTGATGGCGGTGGCGGGCATGCGCTCGAGCGAAAGTCAGACACGAAGCCGCCCCGCGGGTGCGGGGCGGTGGAGACGAGAAAGATGACGAGAAGGGCGGGTGGGAGGGAGGGGGAGGGGGAGGGAGGA
>DATFFZ010000040.1:0-12646 GCA_035249845.1 Gemmatimonadaceae bacterium | reverse complement strand
GGCGGCCGCCGGCGCGGCCCGACGCCGGCCCCGAAACTCCAGCGCGCGCGAATCCGTCATCATCCACGGAGGTCGCGTCGGACGTCATCTCAGGGCCGCCCAGTCATGGGCGGCCGTACGCTTTCTGCACGGGAGGCGCCTTGGAGTGGACGATCATCGCGCTGAACTTCATCTATGCGGCGCTCGGCGTGGTGTTGATGTACGTGAGCTACCGCGTGATCGACCTGATCACGCCCCAGGTGGACTTTCCGGCGGAGCTCAAGAACGGCAACGTCGCGGTGGCGATCTTCATCGCATCCCTTTTCATCGCCATCGCCATCATCATCGGCGGCGCGCTCAACTAGTGTCGCCTTCCCTGCCGCGGGCGCTACTGGCGGCGTTCACGCTGCTCGTCGTCGCCGGAGCTCCCGCCTCGGCGCAGCGTCGCGCGCCCAGCGATCGCTACGACGACGTCTTCCGGAAATACTCGAAGCGGTTCTTCGGCCCCACCTTCGACTGGCACTACTTCAAGGCGCAGGGGTTGGCCGAGAGTGGGCTCGATCCCAACGCACGGAGCTACGTTGGCGCGCGCGGGATCATGCAGCTCATGCCCTCCACGTACCAGCGGATCCAGAGCGCGCGGCCGGAGTTCGGGTCCATCAATGATCCGGAGTGGAACATCGCGGCCGGGATCATGCACGACCGGTATCTCTGGCTCCTGTGGAAGGAGCATCAGTCGCACGACCAGCGCGCCTCCTTCATGTTCGGGAGCTACAACGCGGGCGAGGGGCCGATCAAGCGCGCGCAGCGGCTGGCGCTGGCGGAGCGGCTCGATCATCGCTCGTGGGAGAGCATCGAGAGCGTCGCGCCGCGAATTCAGCGATGGCGCTACCGCGAGACGCTCGGCTACGTGCGGAAGATCCGCCGGACGCACGCGGATCTCCGCAAGAGTGGGAGGCACCGCTTCGCCGCCACGGTCCAGACGGACAGCGCGGCCGCCACTCAGCGGTGAGCGACGCGGGTCTCGTCCTTGCACGTCACGTCCGGCTCTCGCGCTCGTTAGGCCCCGCGTCGCCTGAGGAGCGATCGCTCAGTCGGAGAGGCCGGCGCGGTCGCGGACGCTCATCATCGTCGCCTGCATGACCGCCACCGCCACCGACTCCGCTCCGCGCTGCGCCGTCACCTCGCCGCGACAGACGGTGAGCGTGCGTCCGGCCTTGACCACCGTCCCCGTCGCCGTGAGCCGGTCTCCCGCGGCCGGCGCCAACAGGTTGACCTTGAACTCGACGCTGAGTACGGCCGCGTCCGAATCCATGAGCGAGAGCGCCGCGTAGCCGCAGGCGCTGTCCGCCAGCGCCGCCACCACACCCGCGTGCACGAAGCCGTGCTGCTGCGTGACCTCCGGGCGCACGGGCATCTCGATCACGGCCTCTCCTTCACCCACACGGGTCAGACGCGCGCCGATGGTGGCCATGAAGCGCTGGCGCGAGAAGCTGTCGCGGACGCGTCGCTCGACGTGCGCCGGCGTGGACACCGCGCGCTACGCCTTCTTGCGCGACACGAAGAGCAGGCCGAGACCGGCCACGATCGCCACCACGCCGACGATCGGCGGTACCGGCACCGTCTGCTTCTGCTCGGCGGTGATGCCGACCGGACCGACCTGCACCGTGTCGCGGCGCTTGGTGTAGGTGAAGCCCTCGTACACGAGCGCGAGCACGCCAACCACGATCAGGACGAGCGCGAGGATTCGCATGTGCACTCCCGGGTGAGGCGTTCGGACACCGTCAGCTCCGCGCCCTCCCGCTCACGAAGGCGAGCTGGAGGAGCATGAAACGACGGAACGGATTCCACGACTGCATCGCGCGGCGGAGGTCGGCCGCGCTGGATGGCTCGAACAGCGATGCGAGCGGGGACTCGGCGACGGGGTACGCCCGCTCGGCCCGCACCATCGCCTCCGACTCCGCCAGCTCGCGCCACTCCGGCCACGGATCGTGGCGCGACCGCAGCTCGCCGGTCACCAGCGCGCGGGCCACGCGCGCCAGCATGAGCGGCGGTCTGAGCAACACATTGGCGGTGCGCCCGAAATATGGAAAGCGGTGCTTCCCGTGCGGGACGTACCACGTACGCCGCAACAGGGGCCGGGTGGCCGCGCAGAAGAGCCGCCGATCGCGCTTCCACTCCGCCGGCGACCGCGCCGCCACGTCGAGCACCGCCGTGGCGTGGTAGACTTCGTGGTTGCGGAAGAGACGCCGGTTCCCGTCGACGTTGCCGCCGTGCGTCCGCATGGAGAACGGCCAGAGCAGCATCCATTCGTCGGCGCTGGACGGACGCAGCCGGGCCAGCTCGTCGCGGAACGCCATGCGCCGGTCGAGGATCTGGGCTCGGAGATCGCTCCGGATGGCCGCGTCGTCCCGTATCCGCGCGGCGCGGTGCTTCCGGAAGATGTTCTTGAGCAGCGAATCCGACGACAGCCCGCCGAGCACGACGGCCGAATCGCCGAGACCGTGGGTGCGATGGAAGCCGAATCCGTGCACACCGGTGAAGACGTGGACGCTTCCGACGGCGGCCGCCACGATCTCGAACGCATCCAGGTAATGGCCGGGACCTCGAAGCGCCACGTCCAGCTCCGCGCCGAGCGCCCGCGCCGCGCGCCGCGCGGCGCGCACCTCGCGGCTCTCCCAGTCGGCGTAGATCACCGCGCGGATGCGCTTGTCAGGCGGGATGGCGCCGAGCACCGCCCTCGAATCCTCTCCCCCGCTGAGCAGGATGTCCACGTTGGTGGTGTGGGCGGTGGCAGCGCGCGCGTCGGCGCACATGGCCGCGCGCAGCGCCCGGCCGGCTTCGGCGACGGTGGCGAACGCCGCTTCTTCCGCCGGTGCCCAGTACACGCGAGGGGGCTCCGTCCACCCGCGACCGCAGAAGGTGCGGATGGCGCCGGGGAGCATCTGCGCGACACCTTCGTAAAGCGTCCAGGGAAAGGTGGACGTGGCGTGCAGCGCGAAGTCGGCGGCGGACACGAGGTCGACGTCGCCGCCGCGGCCGGCGGCACGCGCCACGGCGTCGACATGGCTGCCGAGCACCAGTCCGCCTCCGTGCAGGTGCGTGGTGTGGAAGGCGCCCACGAAGCAGAAGCGATCGGTGAGGAGCGCTCCGTGGCCCGTCGCAGCATCGATGGTCAGTGCGGCGAAGTGCCCGTCGAGGCGCGCTGCCGTGCGCGCGAGATCCGCGTACGACAGCTCGCGGTGCAGCGCCAGCCGGGTGGCGTCGTCGATGAGGGCGCTGTGATCGTCGCCATGGTAGACGGGATCTCCGATCAGCGCCGTGATGCGGCCATCGCACTCGACGACGGGCCGAACGTCGAAGGGCGCGCGTGCCACGGCCAGCGATCCCCAGCTCCCGTGATACTCGGTCGTCTCCGTCACGATCGGGCCAAGAAAGTGCTCGAGGTGGGTGGCCAGCGTCCTCGGCGGGAGCCGTCGGCTGGAGAAGAGGAAATCGCTCACCGAATGTCCCTGGATTCGATGATGCGACGGCCGGGGGCGTCATCGAGCGCGGCCCCCACCAGCGCGGCGGCGACGGCGTCGCCGCTCACCGGCTTGTAGCGCGACGGAAGGAGGAATGCCAGCCGCTTGCCGATCTCTTCGCCGGGTCGCGGCTGCGCGCGATCGCCCATCAGCAGCGACGGACGCGCGATGGTGACGCTGCGGTACGGGAGTGCCATCACCGCGTCCTCGAGCTCGCCCTTCACGCGGCTGTAGAACACGCGCGACGTGGCGCTGGCGCCGATCGCGCTCACCAGCAGAAAGTGCCGAGCACCCTGCGCCAACGCGAGGCGGGCGACGGTCAGCGGATAGTCGAAATCGACGCGACGGAAGCGCTCCTGACTCCCTGCCTGACGAATGGTGGTGCCGAGCGCGCAGAAGACATGATCGGCGCCGAACCATCGCGGGTGCTCGTCGAGTCGATCGAAGTCGGTGACGCGGACCTCGAGCGCGGCGGAGGCAGTGGAAGTCTGCTCCGGAGGGAGAGGGCGGCGCGCGATCACCGTCACGCGCTCGTAGCGCGGCTCGGCCAGCAGGCGACGCAGGATCTCACGGCCGACGACCCCGGTTGCGCCGACCAGCAACGCTCTCACCGTGCGCCGCGGGTGTACACGATGAGGAGTACGATCCCGACCATGAGCGCGCCGATGGCGAGCGCCGCGAGGAACGTCCGCAGCGGGCGTCGCAGCGACCGGAGCACGTCACACGACCTTAGTTGGAGGGGACCAGCATCGGCGATGAGCTTATCGCGGTCGGGGCGAAGATGCTAGGATCCGGAGGCGGCCGACGTGTCCCGGATGCGGAGGGAGAAGTGCGGGTCCGACGCGAAGCGGCGCGCGCGCTCGTTGACGCGGAATCGGGCGCGAGCCCGCGCCAGGTCGAGGTCGCTGGCAATGAGGCCGAGCCGGAGCGCCACCTCGTCGGTGTAGCCGGGGAGCATCGTCTTGAGTCCGCCCGGTACCGGACGCGAGGCCACGCTGTTCACGTGGTCCACCACGTTCGAGGTGCAGTTGTTGGTGATGGTGTTGTAGAACTCGGGCGCCTCGCGCAGCTCGTTGGCGCGCCGCAGCATGTCCACGAACATCGCGCGGATCTTGTCGCGCGGCGCGCGGATGGGGTAGAGATAGACGGGGTAGCTCTGAAGGATGGCGCGCTGGCCGATCACGTCGCGCTCGTCACCGACGACGTACATGAGCTCGTAGCGATTGAACATCCCCTTGATGGGGCCGTACTCCTCTCCTTTCTCGCGCCGGGCCTCCACGGAGATGGAGACGAACTGCGAGTCGGCGAATCCAAAGGTGACGAAGCTGTGTGCCGGTCCGCGCCAGCTGTCGTAGAAGGGCGTCAGGACGAACCAGACGGCCTCGAGCTTGTCGAGGTCGTACGTGCGGTCATCGTAGGCGACGGTGAACCGGTCGGGCGCGGCAAATGTGAAGTTGCGCACGCGCGCGATGTCCACGAAGCGGCCGTAGAAGCGCGCGGTGGGGAGAACGGCTTGCTGCGGAATCCAGTCGCGGCTCCCCTGCGGCTCGAGCGCGCCCACCAGCGCCGCGACGAGGGCAAGGGCGACCACCATTGCCGCCAGCAGGTATCGCGGCGTCGCTGAGCGCCAGGCGGAGGTGCGTTGCAGTCGAATCACCGGTTTCCAGTCAGGGTCGGGAGTTCGATGGTAGGACGAACGAGTCTCTTACACGAGACCCCTGGTGACCGGCTGTGGGGCGCTCCATACTTGCCGCCCACTTTTTCGCCGCTCGGGTCGAGCAGGAGTCGACATGGCCAACAACGGTATTCTCGGTCAATTCCTCTGGTATGAGCTGAGCACCACCGATCCGGCTGGGGCCAAGCGCTTCTATCCTGAGGTCATCGGCTGGGCAACACAGGAGTACGAGGGCGGAATGATACCGTACTCGTTCTGGATGATGGACGGACGTATGATCGGCGGCCTCATGGAGCTTCCCCAGGAAGCGCGCGACCGCGGCGTTCCTCCGCATTGGATGCCCTACATCGGCACGCCGGACGTCGATGCCACCGCCGCCCAGGCGCAGAAGCTCGGCGGCCAGGTCGTCGTCGCTCCCATGGACATCCCGGACATCGGGCGGTTCGCGGTGTTGAAGGACCCGCAGGGTGCGGCGTTCAGCATCTTCAAGCCGGGTGAGGGTCCGGACAAGCCCATCGGCCCTCCGCAGACAGGAGACTTTTCCTGGCACGAGCTGCTGACCACCGACTACCAGGCGGCCTTCAAGTTCTATTCGACGTTGTTCGGTTGGGTCAAGACGTCGGAGATGGACATGGGACCGGCGGGAACCTACCTCATGTACGGCAAGAGCGCCGACGTCCCCCTTGGCGGGATGTTCAACAAGACGCCCGACATGCCCTTCCCGCCGAACTGGACGCTCTACGTTCGCGTCCCGAGCATCAAGAAGGCAGTGGAGCGGGCCAGGAAGCTCGGCGCCAACGTGCTCATCGAGGAGATGGAGGTTCCCGGAGGCGACCTGATCGCCCAGGTGATGGATCCGCAAAACGCGGTGATCGCGATGCACGAATCGCGGCAGCCGGTTGCGCAGTAAGAGCTGGGGAGCAGGGAGGAGGGAGGAGGGAGGAGAACGGCAAGAGCGGCATTAGGCATTCGGCATTCGGCATTAGGGGTCCCGGCGGAGAGATTCCGTCGCGGGAGCCCGAATGCCCAATGCCGAATGCCTAATGCCGCCGTTGCCGTTCTCCTCCCTCCTCCCTCCTCCCTCTTTCCCCCTCGATCCACCATTTTGCTGATGCCTCTCTCCTGACTCGCACCACCTCGACAGACAGGAACTCGCCGGCCATGAGTCATCTCCGCCGTCCCTTCATCGCCCTCGCGCTCGCCGTCCTCGCCGGGCTTCCGCCGGAGCTCCGCGCGCAGGGGCCCACGCGCACGCAGAAACCGCCGCTACACGCGCGGCATTGGATCGCCATCACCGGCAAGCCGCTGGCGGCCACGGCCGGCGCGATGATGTTCCAGAAGGGAGGGAACGCGGTCGACGCCGCGTGCGCGATGCTCGCCGCGACCACGACCATGTGGGACGTGCTCGCCTGGGGCGGGGAGACGCAGGCGCTCATCTATCACCCCACGCTCAAGAAAGTCATCGGCATCAACGCACTCGGCGTGGCGCCCGCCGGTGCCACCGCCGAGTACTACCGATCGAAGGGGCATCGCTATCCCCCCGAGTTCGGCCCGCTGGCCGCGGTGACGCCGGGCACGCCCGGCGGGCTCATGGTGATGCTGGCCGAGTACGGCACGATGTCGCTGGCCGATGTGCTCGCCCCCGCCATTCAGATGGCCGACGGATATCCCATCGAGGCGTCGACGGCGAACGGAATCGAGCGGGAAAAGGCGAGGATCAAGCAGTGGAAGTACTCGCGCGCCGTATTCCTGCCGCACGAGGGAGAGGCACGCGAAGCGCCGTCGGCGGGCGAGATCTTCGTCCAGAAGGATCTGGCCGCCACGCTCAGAAAGTTGGTGGCGGCCGAACGTCAGGCGCGCGCGGCCGGGAAGTCACGCAAGCAGGCGATCTACGCGGCGTACGACCGCTTCTACACGGGAGACATCGCGCGCGAGCTGGTTCGCGGCGTGCAGGAAGAGGGCGGTCTGATCACCATGCGCGACCTCGCCAACTGGAAGGTGCGCGTCGAGGAGCCCGTGCGCACGTCGTACAAGGGGATCGACGTCTACAAGCTCCAGTTCTGGCAGCAGGGCCCGGTGATGCTCCAGGCGCTGAACATCCTGGAGAACGCGAACCTGAAGGAGATGGGGTACAACTCGCCCCGGTACATCCACGCGATCTACCAGGCGATGAATCTGGCCTTCGCCGATCGCGATTTCTATTACGGCGATCCCTACTTCCCGCCCGAGGAGCCGACACGCGGACTGCTTTCCAAGGAGTATGCGAAGGCGCGCTACGCGGAGATCGACTGGGCCAGGAACGATCCCGACGTCAAACCCGGCGATCCGTTTCAGTACCAGGGCGCCACGAATCCGTTCAGCGAGCTGCTCGCCTCGTGGACGACGGTACCGGCGCCCGACTCACAGCCGAAGAGTGGACAGCAGGATCGAATCGCGCCGGGCGCGCAGGATGGCGCGTCGGCGTACCATCGCGCCTTTTACTCGGGCACCACGACCATCGAGGCGGCGGATGCGAAGGGGTGGGTGGTGTCGGTGACGCCGAGCGGTGGCTGGATCCCGGCGGTGATCGCCGGGCGCACGGGTGTGGGACTGAGCCAGCGCGCCCAGAGCTTCGTCACCAGTGCGCGCGATGGTCCATTCAACGTGATCGAGCCCGGCAAGCGCCCGCGGGTGACGCTGACGCCGACGATGGCGCTCAAGGATGGCCTTCCCTTCCTCGCCTTCGCCGTCCAGGGCGGCGACTCGCAGGACCAGAATCTCCTGCAGTTCTTCCTGAACGTGGTGGAGTTCGGGATGACGGTGCAGCAGGCCGCCGAGGCGCCGAACATCAACAGCTATCAGATGCGCGCCAGCTTCGGCGAGCACGAGTCACGCCCCGGCCGTCTGCTGGTCGCGTCGTCGACGTCGAGCGACGTTCGCGCGGCGCTGGAGGCGATGGGCTACACGCTGGAATTCCAGGAGCGCACCTCCGGCCCCATCAACGCGATCTTCTTCGACCGCGCCCACGGCACGATGTGGGGCGGGTCGAGCAATCATGGCGAGGATTATGGGATAGCGTGGTAGCGACCGCGCACTGGCCAGCGCGGCACTCACCTCACCGCCCGCGCCTTCCGCGCCACCGACCACCCGCCGTCGCGCGGCGTGAGATCGTAGCGCTGCTCGATTCGGAGCGGCGGCTGAAAACCGGTGGTGTCGCGCGACGCCCGATATCGCTCGGCGGTGACGTACAGCTGCACCGTGTCGCCCTTCGCCTGAAAGATGTCGGAGACTCGAATGATGTAGCCCGCCGCTTCGGCGTCACAGATCGGCGCGCTCCGTCGCTCCGACCCGCGGCGCGGCGCGCACGTCCCCTGTATCGTTCCGGTGGCGCGAAGCGCCTGCAGCAGGTCGGCGCCGGCGCTGTCGGTGGCTTCGCCGGTCCGCGAGCGCGGAAGGATGGCGGGATCGAGCAGGAGCACGAGACCGGGCCCGACGTCGAACATCCCGCGCATTCCGGTCGCGTACGCGCTCGCCTGACGAGCCAGCGGCAGATTTGCCTCCGGCAGTCCACCGCCGCGCGCGTTGCCGTCAGCCTCACCGCCCCTGCAGGCGAGCGCCATCAGGAGCAGTGCCGGCAGTCGTACTGAAGACAGGGCTTCCCCGCGCCTCTCGACCAACCCCGCGTCCCCCGCGACCGCCGACTCCCCGACACCGAATCCCGAATCCCGATGTCTCAGAATTCCGCCGGAAACAGGGTGGGGGGAAGGGCGCGCTCACGGGCGAGCACCTGGACGCGTCGCACGAAATCGGCGTAGGGGCGCTCGCGATCCGTGGCGCGCGACCAGAGCTCGATGGCGTGCCACCGGCCGCCGGCGTCGCGCTCGAAGAGCGCCGCGTACTCCAGTCCGGTGCCGCGCAGCTCGCGCCTCACGCGCACGAGCGCCTCGGTGTGCATGTACGCGATGCCACCAGACACCGCCACGTGCCGGACGCGGAAGAGCCCACGTACTCCCGTCTCGCGGCGCATGGCGGCGAGCAGCGCGCTCCGTGTCGGCGTACCGGGATGCGGCACCACGACCGCGGTGCCGGACGGGCGCGACGAGCTCCCGCGCACCGGATCGGCGATGGCGTCGCGCACCACGCTGAGCGTCGAACCGGCGGGCTCGCGCAGCGCCGCGATCGAGTCGGCGTCGCGCTGCGCCAGCGATTGCCGCGAGACGGAGCTCGGCATGATCATCACCGCGCCGAGCAGGACGAGCGCGAACACGCTCGCGCGGATCACGCGAACTTCGAGCTCTCGCGCGGCGTTGCGTGGAGCATACTTCGCCGCCCGCGATGTGCGAGGAGCGAACGCCAAACCCGCCTCCGTCGTGGGGATGGGTAGTGTGCGCCCGTCGCGCGCGAGGCGCTAGAACCATGCGTGAATTTTTTTCGGGAATGCCGGTGCTTCGGCTTTTGTTTGGCGCACCGGGCCACGCACCCTAGCGCGACGCCAGGAGCTGGTCCGCCTCCCGGAATCCGTCGGGAATCCCGAGGTCGAGAAACCGGCCGCGGACGCGGCGACCCGTCAGGCGGCCCTCGAGGAGGAGCTGCTGCATGACGGGCACGTCATCCAGCTCCGCTCCTTGCGGCAGGTCCTGCTCCACCTGGTCGATGGCGTCGAACGCGTCTGCGTCGAGCACGTACCGTCCGACGCCGGTGAACGCGGACGCGGCCCCACCGGTATCGAAGCGGTCGCCCCGCTCACGCTTGTCGGGGATTCGCGTGATCTCGAAGGCGTCGCCGACGAGCCGGCCTTCGAGCACCGACGTCGGCCCACGCCGCTCCGCCTCGTCCGCCGAGATCTCCACCACGGCGACGACGTTCCGTCCCGTCTCGACGAAGCGGTCGATGACTTGCGCCAGGGCGGGGCGATCACCGATGAACAGATTGTCAGGCAGCGCCACGCCGAGCGCGGCACCGGCGGCGAAGGCGCGACCGAGGCGGATGGCGTCGGCCAGCCCGCGCGGCTCGGGTTGCTCGACGAACGCGATGCGCTTGGGCATGTCGCGCTCGCCGGCACGCGGCGCCAGATGCTCGACGATGGCCTCCTTCCCCGGCGCGATGACCACCAGCAGCTCGGTGATGCCGCTGGCCGCGCACTCGCGCGCCACGCGCGAGAGCGCCGACACCCCGCCGACGCGCAGGAGCTCCTTGGGTCCCCCGCCGGACAGGGCCAGCATGCGGGTTCCCTTCCCACCGCACGGGATGAGCGCGCGGCGGACGCTCATCTCAGCACCCGCGCTTGCCGAGATACGTCAGCTCGTCCTTCCGCTCGCCACGGAGCACGCGATTCACCCACTCCACGCCCTGCGCCACCGAGTGGTCCATGTTGCCGACCTCGTATCGCCAGGCGCCGAACCGGCCGCGCGAGTAGATGTCGTGCGACTCGAGCCACGGATGCAGCTCGCCCAACGCCGGATCGCGCTCGAGCGATGGGATCGGGTAGGTGTAGTCGCGCGCGATGACGTGCACGTCGACGATGTCGTCCTGGTCGCGCTCGCTGATGAGCTTGGCGTTGATGAGGCCGCGGATGGTGTCCCCCGCCACGGCGCAGGGGCTCACCGGCTTGAGCGGCGAGGTCGAGATCTCGCAGAGAAGCGAGTAGTGCGTGGCGGGGTCGGGCACCACCTCCGGTGAATAGTTCGAAAGGTACGTCACCCGATAGAACGGACAGTTCGACTCCGGAAAATAGATCCAGTTCTTGTTCGATGGCGTCGGCTGTGCGAGACCGACACCCACGATGTACGACCCTGAGTGCCGGAGCTGCGCCGCCTGCTCCCGGATCGTGTCCGGCGTGCATCCGTTCATCGAGTCGACCAGCCGATCGATCGGCATGGTGCTCAGGAGCACATCGTACCCCTCCCGCCGGCCGTCGTGCATCATCACCTGCTTTCCCTCGACGTCGACGCCGACCACCTCCGCGCCAAGGCGGAGCTGATCGCGCACGTAGGGTTGCAGACGCTCGAAGAGACCACCGGTGCCGCCGTAGCGGGGATATTTGAAGGTGGCGTTCGGCCCCCAGCTGACCTCGTCCCGGTCCAGGATGACGTTGCCGAGCACGCGAGCGATGTCGACGATCGAGACGCGCTGGCCGATCCACTCGCGGTTCATCATGCACGGGGGGTGCGCCCACACCTTGAAGTTGTACGGCATCATGAAGTACTTGGCGATCCCCTTCCCGAACACGCCGTAGATCAACTCCTCGAAGTTGCGATAGCGAGCGAGGTCGGTGGGCTGACGCTGCGCTTCGATGAGGCCGAGCAGACATTCCAGCACCACCTCTCGCGGGAGGTACTTGATGTTGTTCTGGAACGGATAGGGTAGGAACCGGTCGAACATCCATACCCATGACTCGCGCGACAGCTCCTGGTAGTCGTCGCCCAACAGCGTTTCGAAGAGCCGGTCGAAGTACGGATAGTGAGAGAACAGGACGTGCCCGCCGATGTCGTAGGTGAAGCCGTTGGCGCTCACCTCGGACGATGCCAGACCGCCCACGTGGTTGTTGGCCTCGAGGATGGTGAAGTTGGTGTGGCCGAGCTCGCGGAGACGGTACCCCGCGGCCAGTCCGGTTGGTCCGGCACCAATGATCACGACCTTCAGCTCCGACACATGCACCTCTACGTCGCGGGGATACTCGCCGCACGGGCGGCGACGTATCGCGTCAATGCTTCCTCGAGCGCCGGCAGCAGCGTGCCACGCTCACTTCCCAACGCGCTGTACGCCGGCCTGCGCGCGGCGCGACCGAGCCTCGCCCCCGAGCAGGGTACGATGAGCGCGGAGGCGCCGTTGAGACCCGACAATCGGGCCGCTTGCCTCACCAGCTCCACCCACGTTACCGCGCCGCCATTGGCGACGTGCCAGATTCCCGATTCCCCGTCGATGAGCAGGTCGAGCGCGGCGTGGGCCAGATCGGGAACGTAGGTGGGTGACACGGTCTCGTCGTCAGGCAGCGACACGGGCACTCCCTCGTGGAGCGAGCGGAGCGCGCTGGTAACCAGGTTGTGCTCATCCCACGGGCCGAAGAACGCGCTGGTCCTGATGACGAGCGCTCCGGGGTGGGCGGCGGCGACGGCGCCCTCGGCGTGGTGCTTGCTCGCGCCGTATTCGCAGAGCGGCCGGGCGGCGTCGCTCTCGACGTAGGGACGCGCGGTGCGCCCATCGAACACCAGGTCGGTGGAGAACGTGACCAGCGCGATGCCGCGCGCCGCGCACTCGGCCGCCAGGTGCGCCGCGGCGTCGACGTTGTCGCGACGGCACGCGTCGCGCTCCGTCTCGGCGTCGTCCACCCGCACGTATCCGGCGGCGTTCACCACCGCCCAGGGATGCAAGTGGCCCAACACCGCGCGCACCGCCTCGGGGCGCGACAGGTCGAGCTGGGCGCGCGACATCGCCACCCAGGCCAGCTCACGCTCCTCGCAGGTGCGAGCGAGCGCGCGTCCCAGCGTCC
>DATFFZ010000039.1:0-3749 GCA_035249845.1 Gemmatimonadaceae bacterium | reverse complement strand
GGGAGCCGGCGCGCGACACCGCTCGCGCCGACAGCGCGCCGCCGCCTCGTCCGGCGCGACCTGGAGCGCGCCCCTGATGCGGGTGCTTGGCATCGAGACGTCGTGCGACGAGACATCGGCGGCGGTGCTGGACGGCACGGGTGACGACGTCCGCCTTCGCTCGCTGGTCATCCTGTCGCAGGACGTGCATGAAGTGTTCGGCGGCGTGGTACCGGAGATCGCCTCGCGCGCGCATCTGACCAGCATCGTGCCGGTGGTGCGGCGCGCGCTGGAGGAGTCGGGGAGTGTGCTGGAGGAGATCGACGCGGTGGCGGTGACGCACGCGCCCGGTCTGGTGGGGGCGTTGCTGGTGGGGATGTCGTACGGGAAGGCGCTGGCCGCCGCGCGCGGGATCCCCGCGGTGGGCGTGCACCACATGGAGGGGCATCTCTTCGCCACCGCGCTCGACCATCCGGAGGCCGTCCCGCCGTTCACCGCGTTGCTGGTGTCGGGCGGGCACACGATGCTGCTCGACGTGGAGGCGTGGGGGCGGTACCGCTTGTTAGGCGCCACGCGCGACGACGCGGCCGGCGAGGCGTTCGACAAGGTGGCCAAGCTGCTCGGTCTTCCCTATCCCGGCGGGCCACACATCGAGCGCCTCGCCCGGGCCGGCCGCGCCGGCCGCTTCCGGTTCGCGCGTCCCATGGTGCGGAGCGACCAGCGGCCCGGAGACCCCGACTACTACGACGTCTCCTTCAGCGGACTCAAGACCGCCGTCCTCAACGCCACTCGTCAGGCGGAGCTGGAGCGCGATCGCGCCGACCTGGCGCGCGGCTTCCAGGATGCGCTGGTGGACACGCTGGTGGAGAAGACCGTTCGGGCGGCGGACGCCTACGGTCGCACGAGCGTGGTGCTGGGCGGCGGCGTGGCCTGCAACCGGACGCTGGTCGCCGCCATGACGAGCCGGCTGGGCGAGCTCGGTGCGGCGGTGTACGCACCCTCGCCGCGGCTGGCCACGGACAACGCCGCCATGATCGCGCGCGCGGGACTCTTTCACCTCGAGCGCGGCGAGCGCGCGCCGCTCGATCTCAACGCCTACGCCACGCTCCCTCTTCCCGGACTGATCGCCGCATGACCGTTCACCGTCCCTTCGAGTTCACCATCGGCCCCCTCACCGTCACCGGCTTCGGCATCGCGGTGCTGCTGGCCTTCCTGGTGGCGCAGGTCATCTCGCAGCGCGAGCTGGAGCGTCGCGGCCACAACGCCGACGCGATCCCCGATCTGGTGTTGGCGGCGGTGATCGGCGGGCTGCTCGGTGCCAAGCTGTACTACGTGATCCTCACGCGCGACATCAACAATCTCTTCACGCGCGGCGGCTTCGTGTTCTGGGGCGGGCTCATGGGCGGAATCGTGGCGGTGATCGCCATGATCCGGGTGAAGAAGCTCAACGTGTGGCGCATCGCCGACGTCGCCGGCATCGCCATCGCCGCCGCGTACGCGGTGGGTCGCACCGGATGCTGGGCGGTGGGCGACGACTACGGCCGGCCGTGGAATGGCTTCCTGGCGGTGAGCTTCCCCGAGGGCGCGCCCCCCTCGACCGCCGCCGTCATGGAGCGCGACTTCGGCATCCCGATCCCCGATGGCGTGTCGCCGGACACGGTGCTGTCGGTCTATCCGACGCAGCTGTTCGAGACGGCGCTGGCCATGGTGATGTTCTTCATCCTGTGGCACATGCGAAAGCACCGGCACGCCGAGGGGTGGCTGTTCGGCGTGTACATGGTGCTGGCGGGGATCGAGCGGTTCCTGATCGAGTTCCTGCGGGCGAAGGACGACCGGTTCTTCGGCGGTCTCACCATGGCTCAACTGATCGCGCTGGCGTTCGTGGTGGGCGGATTCATGTGGATGAGAGCGAGGAGCAGGGTGCAAGGAGAGGCGCGCGGGATATACGCGTGAGTGAGTGAGGAGGTGCGATCGACATATGACGATATGTCGATCGCACCTCGTTCCCCTACACACGTTGGCGCTTTTCCCACCTCAGCGGCACTCCCATGCGCTTCCTTCCGGCGATCGAGCCTCCTCTCAGCACCCTCGGCTCCTCGACGGTGATGAAGGCCTGCGGGTCCCAGCGGTCGACGATGCGCATCACGTCGTCGAGGTGCTGGCGCTGCACGACGGAGTTGATGATCTCGACGGTGCCGTCGCGTCCCTGCCCCGTCATCTCGGTGACGCCGTAGCCCGCGTTGCGGAGCTCTTCGGCGATCTCGACGCCGCCGTGGGCGGAGACGATGCGGACGGTGGAGAGGCCGTAGGCGAGGGCGCGCTCGATCGTGATGCCCACCATCGTGCCGGTGGCGAAGCCGGCGGCATAGGCGAGCACGTGCCAGGCGCTGTTGAGGTGCTGGATGGCGTTCCCCACCGCGAAGATCCAGATCAGCGCCTGGAAGAAGCCGAGCACGGCGGCGGCTCCGCGATGGCCGCGGACGGCGGAGAGCACCCGCATCGTGTCGAGCGACACGTCGCCGATGCGGAGCGCGAAGATGATCAGCGGTCCCCACGGAAGCGCGAAGAGCGCGGCGGATTCTGGGCTCACGAGGGAAGGATCGTGGACGAGGAGCGGGAAGGCTAGGGACGGGCGTCTTGGGAATCAGGCAGGCGCGGATGACTTCCGATTCCGCGCTCTCCAATCCCCAGTCCCGAGTCGCTAGTCCCTGGTCACTGCTCCGGCCTCGCGCTCCAGCTCCGCGATGCGCGCCTCGAGACGCGAAACCGCGTCCTGGAGCGCGGCCACTCTCGCGGCATCGGGGACGGGGGCGGGGGCGGCGCCCTGCGACGCGACCGTCGGGGCCGAGGGGAGCGTCACGGCGCGACGCGGCCAGAAGGTCTTCACCAGGGCGAAGACGAAGAGCGCGATGAGCACCAGCTGCGCCAGCAGCGTCTCCACCGTGGCGTAGATCCCCATCATCTCGATGTTGGGGAAGCCGGGGATCACGGTGATGGGCACGATGTTCCCTTCCTGGAGCTCGCGAATTCCCTTCCCCAGGAACACGAACGCCATGTAGTAGAGCATCACGCTGGTGACGGCGAAGAAGGGGCGCAGCGGGAGTCTCACGCCGAAACGGTAGAAGAGCGTGAAGACGACGGCCAGTGCCACCGCGCCCACCACGATGCCTAACGCGATGGGGACCATCACGTTCTTCCCCTCGCCGAAGAGCGCCTGGTAGAAGAGCGCCGTCTCGGCCCCCTCACGATAGACGGCGAGAAACGCGACGAACGCCAGCGCCGTCCCGCCGCCGTGATCGAGCGCGGAGGCGACCTTCTCGCGGATGAACTGCTGCCACTTGGCCGCTTCCACCTTGCTGATCAGCCAGTAGCTCACCGAGAAGAGCACCAGCACGGCGATCAGCATCGTCACCCCCTCGATCACCTCCTGCGTCGCCGGCAGCGCCTTGAGCACGGTGCGCAGCACCACCGCCGTCAATGCGCTGGCGGCCAACCCGGCGCCGGCGCCAACCCAGATCGAGCGGAGACGCTGGCGGTTGCCGGTCCTGATCAGGAAGGTGATCACCGCGCCGAGGACGAGGATCGCCTCGAAGCCCTCACGCAGGATGATCAGAAAGGACTGGAAGAAGGCGGCCCAGTCGCCTGAGGGACTCCGGGTCAGATCCACGATGGCGGGAAGCCCGGCCTCGATCGCGTCGCGCGAGTTGCGCGCCGCGCGCAGGTCGTTCGCCTTGGCCGCACCCTTGAACTCGGCGAAATGACGCTCGAGT
>DATFFZ010000038.1:0-20751 GCA_035249845.1 Gemmatimonadaceae bacterium | reverse complement strand
CGGGGGCGGGGGCGGGCTCGTCAGGCAGGTGCGCGCCGCGGCTGTCGATGGCGGTCGTGGGAGATTGGGCGCGCGTACTCGCGCGCCGGTGCGGCGCGGGCGTGGATGAGGCGTGGCTGCTACGGGTGAGCGGACGGTGGAAGATCGTCCGCCTGGTGTTGGACGGGAATCGGGGATCGGGAATCGGGAATCGGGGATCGGGAATCGGGAATCGGGAATCGGGACGGCGAATTCGGAGCTCATCCGGTGTGGCGGCGATTCCCGATTCCCGATTCCCGCTTCCCGCTTCTAGTGCGAGCAGTGCACCGCCGGATTCCAATCCGCGAAGAGCCCCGCTTCGTTCTTCTCCCACGCCCACACGTGCAGATACCAGATGGCGAGCTCGTCCGAGCGCTTGAGCTTCTGCCCGAAGATCTCCGGCGCTTCCTTCTCTCTGTCCCACGCGCTGTAGGGGATGATGTATTCCACCCCGGCGAGCTTCGGCTTCCCGCCGGTGGGCGCGTACACCAGGATCTCGGGGCGCTCGACGTCGACCTTGTCGTCCAGGAACGAGCGGTTGACGTAGTGATGCCCCATTCCTCCCACGCCCGGATTTTCGATGCACTTCGGGGTGACGGTGGGGTATCCCACCGCCTGCGCCGCCGCGAGGTCCTTGAACGCGGCGGTGGCGGCGCGCACGCGCTCCAGGTCGCGCTTCACGGCATCATCGTGACCGGCGGCCACCGACGCGATCTCCTTCTTCGCCTCCATCTCGTCAGGCGGCGCCATCTGCGCGCTCGTGCGCGTGCAGGCGACCAGAAACACGGCGGAACCAGCAAGAAACGGCAGCACGCAAGGGTGGCGCATGATGCGAGATCTCCAGGCGAATCGACACGGGGCGGGACGCCGCGCCGGCGTGCCTAACGACGCGATCGCTCCGGCGGGTGGCGTCACGAGAGTCTCATTAGTGTGAACGACGGACGTGACGCGGGCCACGATCGAGGGGTGACCTTCTCGGCTGCTGGGGCGACACCCGCCGAGCGCGGGGTGACCCCCCGATCCGCCCCGATCCTCCGCTCGAGGCGCTCGAGAGGGGGTCGACTCGCCTATTGCGGCCCGGAGCGACGCGTCTAACCTTGCCGGTGTCGCTTCACCTCGCCCCCTGCCGTGACCACGCCCTCCCCCTCCCTCAACGAGAGCGATCTGCCGCACGACCGGCGGCGTCCGCCATTCCTCCTGATCCTGGGAGTGTGGACGCTGTTCGGCCTCTGGCTGGCGCAGCAGAATCTTCTCACGTCCATCGCCAGCGGTCGCGAGGTCGAGTCCTGGACCCGCCCCTTCGTGACCTCGCTCCTCGGCTCCTCCTTCTGGGCGCTGGTCACGCCCGCGATCATGTGGAACACGCGCCGGCTCCACGACCGCGTCGGCTCGCGTGCCGGCCGACTCGCCGCCCACGCGCTCACCTTTCTGGTGGTGCACGTGGTCGACGTGACGGTCTACAACACGATCATGTCGCTGATCTCGTCCACGCCGACCCGGCCGTTCATCCAGCTCCTCGTCTCGTTAGGCTCGTTCAACGCGATGAGCTACGTGATCGTGGTGGTGGTGACCGCCGCGCTCGACTACCAGGACGCCTATCGCGAGCGCGGGCTCCGCGCCGCGCAGCTCGAGACGCACCTGGCGCTGGCGCAGTTTCACGCGCTCCGCGCCCAGCTCCACCCGCACTTCCTCTTCAACTCGCTCAACGCCATCTCGGCGCTCATGCACAAGGACGTCGCCCGCGCCGACCGCATGCTGGCGCGCCTGAGCGAGCTCCTGCGCATCGCCATCGACACCTCCTCCACCCCCGAGATCAGGTTGATCGATGAGGTGGAGTTCGTGGAGCGATATCTCGAGATCGAGCAGATGCGCTTCGGCAACCGCCTCGACGTGCGCGTCGATCTCCCGAGCGAGACCTACAACGCGCTGGTGCCGAACATGCTGCTGCAGCCGCTGGTGGAGAACGCGGTGCGGCACGGCGTGGCGCCGCATCCGGGGCGCGGCCGGGTGGAGATCCGCGCCGAGCGCGATGGCGCGCGCCTGGGGATCACCGTGCGCGACAGCGGGAAGGGGATGAGCGGCGAGGAGCCGAACGGCGGCCACCGCGAAGGGGTGGGGCTCCGCACCACGCGGGCGCGGCTGGCCAAGCTCTACGGCGACGCGCAGCAGCTTTCGCTGGTGAACATCCCTGGCGGCGGCTTCGAGACGCGCGTCACCCTTCCCTTCCGCCGGCGCGAGGAGGCGCCCGATGAAGATTCGTTGTCTCATCGTCGATGACGAGCCGCTGGGCCGCGACCGGATCTCGGCGCTGCTCAAGGCCATTCCCGACGCGGAGGTGGTGGGCGAGTGCGAGACCGGCCCCGACGCCCTCCGCGCCATCCAGGAGCACTCCCCCGACCTCCTCTTTCTCGACGTGCAGATGCCGGCCATGGATGGCTTCAGCGTGCTGGCGTCGCTCCCCTCCGAGAAGGTGCCGGCCGTCATCTTCGTGACCGCGTACAACGAGTACGCGATCAAGGCCTTCCAGGTGCATGCGCAGGACTACCTGCTCAAGCCCTTCGACCCCGACCGCTTCTACGACGCGTTCCGTCACGCCGCGTCGCGCATCCGCGAAGGGCGCCGGACCGATGCGACCACGGCCGTCTCCGTGCTCGACGAGATCGAGCGCGAGCGCGTGGGCGGCGCCGGCGCGCAGCCCCGCGACCGCGTGCCCATCAAGTCGGCGGGACGCGTCTTCTTCCTCGACGTGGACGACATCGATTGGGTGGAGGCGGCCGACAACTACGTGAAGGTGCACGCCAAGGGGGAGACCCACGTCGTCAGGCAGACGCTCCAGCGGATGGAGGAGTGGCTCTCGCCCAAGCGCTTCGTGCGGATCCACCGCTCCACCATCGTCAACGTCGCGCGTATCCGCGAGATACAGCCGTGGTTCGGCGGAGAGTACGTGGTGCTGTTGCGCGATGGAACGAAGGTGAGCACCAGCCGGCGATACCGTCCGCGACTGGAAGTCCTGATGGAGTGATCGGCGGGCACGGCCGGCGCGCGCGTCACGCCGCCGCGTGACGAATCGTCACGCGGCGGCGCCGGCTCCAGGGCACTACCGGAGGTGGTAGGCCATGCCGAGCTGGACGGTCATGTCGCGGCGCGTCACGTTGTCGCTTCCGACCGTCGGAGGACGATACCGGAAGATGTGGCCGCGTGCCTCGAGGCGAAGCGCGATCGAGCCGATCTCCAGCTCCGACCCCAGCGTGCCGTAACCCGACGGACCGCCACGGCTGGTGAACTCGTTGGCCCGATACAGGAAGTTCCGAATCCCGCCGCCGACGCCGGCGAACGGCTTCACCATCCAACCGTTGGGCAGCTCGCGGACGAGCAGCATCTCCACGCCCAGGTCCTGCGACAGGATGTGCGCGTTGTCGTTGGTGGCCGGCACCTTCATGTTGGCCGGCACCCAGCTCAGCTCGCCAACCAGGTGGATGTTCGGCCGCAGCTCCAGTGCGCCCTGCACACCGAACAGCGGTCCCACGCGGAAGATGTCATGCTGGGCGCCGGTGGGAACGTACACGCCAGCGAAGGGACGGATCTCGATCGAAGCGCGCTCCTGGGCGGCCGCGGCGGACGAGAGCAGAAGCAGTGCGAGTGGAAGTAACGTCGGTCGTCTCATGGTTCCTCCTTCTTGTCACAAACCTGCGTGCGCCTTGCAACCACGACCGTCCCGCGGCTCAGACCGGCCGCGGACGGTGAATGAGAACGTTCGCCGAAGCGCCGCGCAGAACCTTGTCGGCCACGCTCCCCGTCAGCATTCGGTTGAAGCCTCCTCGCCCATGCGTCGTCATGGCGATCACATCCACGCCGTGACTCTCAGCGAAGGTGATGATCGCCCGCGCCGGATTGACGTCGGAGACCACGGCCGCCTCACGCGTCCGCGGCTCGGACGGCGCGGCCGACAGCGCCGTTGCCAGATAGGACTCCGCCTCCTCGCGTTGCCTGGCGAGATCGGCGATGTCCATCCGCGCCACCGGCGCGGGGCGGGCGAGGCTCTGGCGAGGCGCGATCACGCGCAGCAGCGTCACGCGCGCGCCGGCCATCCCGGCCAGGCCGAACGCCAACGGCGCGATCTGCTCCGCCAGTGGCGAGCCGTCGAGCGGAATCAGTACGTGCTCGAGATCGGTCGCTCCTGGCTCGACTGACGCGCGAACCACCAGCACCGGCACCCGCGCGCGACGTACCAGCCGGTCGGTGACGCTCCCCAGCCACGCCCGATCGATCCCTCCGCGCCCATGGCTGGTGAGGATGATGAGGTCGGCCCGGCGTTGACTCGCGTAGCGGCGAAGTGCCATCACCACCGCGGCGGTGCCTCCGCGCCGCCCGGCCGTCGGGCGGCCTCTGATCAAGTCGAAGGTCGCCCTGCCCGTTGCCGCGACGCAGTAGCGCGCGCGTACGTCGTTCAGGTACCGTCGCGCGTCCTCTTCCTGCTCCCGATATCCGGTCGCCTCGGCATCGAGCTCCTCGGCGCGCGGCGAAGCGTCGAGCCGGGGAACGAACACGTGCGCGATGTGCACGGTGGCCCCGAGCGACTCGGCGAATCGGAACGCCAGGGGGAGCGCCTGCTCGCTGAGCTCCGAGCCATCGAGCGGAACGACGATCGACCTGATCATCGTGATGGAAGCGCGGAGCGCGCGATGCAGGGCGAAAAATCCGCGGACATCTCGGCGGCCGGCGTCGCGTACACCGTCCACTCGCCGTCCGTATCATCGGCGCGCGCCGGCAGGTCACCCTCGTAGCGATAGTTGCCGTTGCACAGCGTCGAAACGCTGAACAATGGCCACCTCGCGTTCTCCGGCACGCCGTCCGTGCCCCGCGTCACGAACACGGCGACGTCCACGGGAAGGAGCGCGCCCAGGTGCAGATACGCGGTGACGCGGCGACGGGGCCGTCCTTCGACCCTGCGGCTGTCGACGTCGACCTCGAGGATCGCAACCTCCGGCCAGCGACTGCGCAAGCGGGCCAGCCGCTCCGGAGACCGCCCCTTCCGATTGCCCGTTGTCCGGAAGTGCGGCCGATCGGTCACGTCGTTCAGGACCCGAAAGCTGTTGGTCATCATCTCCATCTCCTGCGTCGTTTTCAACGCCACCCGATTCCTTCCTGTCCCGGCGGCGCGACGAGGACCGAGCAGTGCGAGCTCCTGAGCAGGCGCGTGGACACGCTGCCCACCAGGAACCGCTCGAACGCCGAATAGCCGTGCATCCCGCAAGCGATGAGATCCACATCCTGCTCCGCCGCGAACGTCAGTACGGCGTGAGCCGGGTCGCCGAACATCACCACGTCCTCGATGGTGACGCCCGGGGGCGGCTCCAGGGTGCGCCGGACTTCCTCGAGGAGCAGTCGTGCCGTCGCCTCGTCAGGCACGTTCGTCCGCGAGCGGTCATCCTTCTCGCCGTCGCGGACGTTCACCAGGTACAGCGTGCCGCGGTCCCCGAGGAGGTGCAGCGCCAGATGCGCGGCTTCGATGCTCGCCGGCGTGAAGTCGATCGCCGCCACCGCGCTGGCGGGCAGCCTGCTCTGATCCGAGTGAACCGCGAGCACCGGCGCTACGCCCCGGCGGATCACGCTGAGCGCCAGCTCACGTCCGACCGTGCGCTCCAGAAGCCCGTGTCCACCGGACCCCATCACGATGAGCGTCCTGGACTTGGACGCGGCGACATCGGCGATCGCGCGCGCCGGCCGACCTTCCTCGAAGCTGACGGGCCAACGCAACGCGGCCGGCGCGAGGCGCCGCCGCTGCTGCTCGATCTCGTACCACCACGACTGCTTCGCGGCGAGCTCGAGCTCGATGTCGCTGAGCCCGGCCACCAGCGGCGGCTCGTACGTGATCGGCCGCTCGAACACGGTCACGAGCTCGGCCTCCTGGCCCGCGCGCCACGCGAGCCGGCGACCGACTACCACCGCGGCGTCGGAGGCGAGTGAGCCGTCGGTGGCGATCAGTACGCTGGACGGTGGCGTCCATCCCTCGCTGGCAGGCGAGCTCGGCTCGACCTCGAAGCTGAGACTACACGCCGTGAAAGATTCGGTGGGTTGCTCTAGGCTCCGCATACGCCCTCCTGATGACGTTCCTGGCAGTTGTCATCAGGATGGCGAAGCGGGCATCCGGAGTCTGTCGGGAATTGGATTGCGGGCGTCGGGGGAACTCCCCAATGCGCGGGCCTTCTTCCCCGACGGCCCATCGATCCAGGAACAGCCGGCGGGCCAGCTCCTCAGTCGTCAGGCAGGATCGCCGGCTCCCCTTCGGCGACCCCCGGCTCGCGCGCCTCGCGGAGCCGGCGCTCCGCCTCGGCCTTCACGATCCCAAGGCTCTGACGCCGAATGAGCAGGATCCCGGGGGAGAATACCGCCCAGTAGCGACGGAACCGCCGCCGCGCCCCGGCGTCGGTGGTGGCGACGCGCGTCTCGGTACGAAACACCGAGCGCTCGCCGTCGATCGCCTCGACCGACAGGTTCCAGGCGATCTTCACGTACCCCGGCTCGTCGAATGCGGCGAACTCGTCGGGCGCGAGCCGCTCGAAGCGCGGGTCGACCGCCCACGGTTGGGTCACCGCCCCCATCACGATCTCCCGTCCGGCGTCCTCGGCCAGCACTCCCCAGCCGAGTGCCAGCGCCTGGGAGACGAGCGGTCCCGGCTCCACCGCCTTGCCGTTCTCCCGCGCTCCGCTCCGCATGAGAATCTCGCGGCCGCGGAAGAGCGCGCGCACCACCCGCGAGCGCTGAATGTCCATCTCGCGCGCCGCCTCCCACGTGATGGTGGCCGGCGCCGCGACGGTCGTCTCGTGGCGCTCCGCGACCTCGAACCGAGGCATGAAGCGGTCGAGCAGCGTCGCGTGCGCTCCGCGCTTCGTCTCTCTCCCATAGCGCAGCCAGGCTGTGGCCGCGTAGCCGGCCCATCCCAGCGCCGTCGCGGCCATCCCTCCGGCCGCAATCGCGCCGAGTCGCTTCGCCGTTCTGTTCATGTCATCCTCCGTGGTCCTGATCGGAATCGCGGACTCCCGGCTCGCTCGTCACCCCTGTTCGCGATACCAGCGTTCGGGCCGCGTAAGAATGCCGGTGGCGGCGAGGTCGGCCCATAGGCGGATCGCCGCCCTCTCGTCAGGGTAATCCCGAAACGTCGACCACGGCCGTCAGCGGCTGGCGCGCAACGCGTTGATGATGACCGCCAGGTCGATCCCCTCCTGAATGAGCGCGCCCGCGGTAGGAGTGATGGCGCCGGCGGCGGCGGCGAACATCGCCACGGCGCTCAGCCCCAGTCCCGCCCAGATGCTCTGCCGCGCGATGTGCATCGTGCGCCGGCCGATCCGAATCGCCTCTACCACGCGCCCGAGATCGTCGCGGAGCACGACCACGTCCGCGGCCTCGGCGGTGATCCCGCCGCCGTGCCCGGCCAGGGCGACGCCCACCGTCGCGGCACTCAGCGCCGGCGCGTCGTTGGTGCCGTCACCGACCATGAGCACGCGCTCCCCCTCGGACACGAATCGCCTGACCGTGTCCACCTTTCCTTCGGGGAGCAGATCGCCGGTCACGTCGGAGATTCCCACCGCGGCCGCCACCGCGCGCGCGTGCGACTCGCGGTCGCCGGAGAGAAGCACCGTCCGCCGAAACCCCAGCTCGTTGAGATCCTCGAGCACCCGGTCGACGCCGGGACGTACCGAGTCGGCGTACTCGATGATCCCTCCCAGCTCTCCATCGATGGCGACGTAGGCACGGAGGCCCTCGTCAGGCGGCTCGAGCTCGTCGATGTGACCGAGGAGCTCGGGATGACGCTCGAGCAGGAACGAGCGTGATCCCACTCGCACCTCGTGGTCGTCTACCGTCCCCGCCACTCCGCGTCCCGGCGCCTCCACCACGTCACGAGCCTGCGGTACCTCGACGCCCTGATCCTCGGCGTACTGCACCACCGTCCGCGCCAGGAGGTGCCCCGAGGATTGCTCGACTCCCGACGCCAGGCGGAGCACCTCGCACTGATCCTGGTCACCGCGCGAGAGCACCCGACTGACGTGGGGCTTGCCGATGGTGATCGTCCCGGTCTTGTCGAAGATGGCGACCGTGGTGGCGCCGATCTGCTCCAGCGCCGTGCCGTGACGGAAGATGACCTGGCGCGTGGCCGCGCGGTTTATTCCGCCGAGGATGGCCACCGGGGTGGCCAGGATGAGCGGACAGGGCGTGGCCACCGCCAAGACAGCCAGCACGCGCAGCGAGTCCCCCGTGGCCGCATACGTGGCGACGCACACGGCGATGGTGAGCGGGGTGAACCACACCGCGTAGCGGTCGGCCACGCGCTGCAGCGGAGCCTTGCTCGCCTGCGCGGAGCGCACCAGCTCGACGATGCGTGCGTACTGGCTCTCGCGCGCGATCGCCGTGGCGCGGATGGTGAGCGCGCCGTCGAGGTTGAGGCTGCCGCTCATCAGCGCCGTCTCCGGCGCGGCGGACACGGGCACCGGCTCTCCGGTGAGAGGCGAGGTGTCCACGTGCGAGCGGCCATCGGTCACGACACCGTCGCAGGGAACCAGCTCTCCGGGTCGCACGAAGAGCATGTCGCCCACGCTCACCTGGTCGACGCTCACATCCTCGAGAACGCCCTGGCGAACCAATCGGTGCGCCACTCGCGGCGCGGCCGCTTCCAGCGCGCGTACGGCCGCGCTGGCCCGACCCTCGGCGTAGCGCTCGAGCGCTTCGCCGCCCGTCTGCATGAGCACGATCACCAGCCCCACCAGCGGCTGCTGTACGACGATGGCAACCACGATGGCGAGCGTGGCCACGATGTCGGCCGCGAAGCGTCCTCGCAACGCGCCGGTCAATGTGCGGATGACGACCGGGGCGCCGGTGATCAGCAGACCGACACGCCACACCAGCTCGCGCTGGCCGGCGCCTTCGCCCACCACGCCGGCGAGCACGCCGAGGACGATGAACGTGATGGCGGCGACAGGGAGCACGACGCCGCGCCGCGCGAGGAGCTTCGACGACCGAGCCACCGTGAGCTTCAGCCGCTGGTGGTGGCCATGCGCCCGCTCATCTCGTCGACGTGGATCCCGAACACCACGTTTCGAAAGACTACCGGATCCTCTCCGGTGGACGTCTCGGCGATGAGCGTGCGAAGATGATCGATCGCCTTTTCCCAGGCGCGGGCCTCGCGCTCAGGGCCGCCTGGGGAGAAGGTGTAGAATCCCCCGCGGACGACGACGCTCCTCCACTCGAACTGGGCGTCGACCTCGTCGACCTCGAACGCCACCCAGGGGCGGTGCTGCAGCGTCTGGAGCTTGGCGCCGGGCGAGGTGCGGCCGTACAGCCACTCGCCGGCGAAGACGTAGCTGATCGGCTCGATGTCGACGCGATCGCGGAAGGAGTAGGCGATCCTCCCTACCTTGTTCCGTGCCAGGATGGCCTCGCACGTCTCGCGATCCAGCTCGCCGAAGCGCGGAGCGCCCGCGGACGCGGGCTGCGACTCACCTCTCATCGGATCCTCCGCGACGAATTGCCATTCGCCAACGCGGCATGTGGCTCCGCCGACGGCGCTCGAGCTTCACCCGCCGCGCGCGCCAGCGACGGAGGAACTGGTCAGCTCCACGGAACAGCGCGATCACTCCACCGATCGCCACGGCGGCCCAGGCGCCGGCGACTAGGAGGAACACCGCCCCCGCCGTCGTGATCCCCGAGATGGCGACCAGCACGCCCAACCACGGGGGGAGCACCACCGCTCCCACGATCGCGCTGATCAGCCCGGTCCGCCACCTGAACTCTCCCCGCATGAGGGCGAAGGAGAGCCATCCGATCAGCAGCCCGATGAGCATCCCCGGCGCGGTGAAGGGGATCAGATCGAGCACGCCGCTGGCCAGCCTGACCGAGGCCGCATGCCAGGTCGCTGCCACGATCCCCGCGCCGACCGCCAGGCGCACCGCTGCCGAGGTTCTCATTCTCCCCTTGCCCTGGTCATGCTGAATCCTCGATCGCAACCCGCGGAAAAGCTGTCGGGCGCTGCTCGGCCCTTGTACGGGAATCCCTTACATTGCAGTGTGTCGGACCCCGACAGACCGCCGGGTGGCACCGGTGCATCCTGCTCGGGTCGCGCCGGTGCAAGCGAGGTGAGCGTACTTGGACCCAAAGTATCCGTTCGAAGACCCATCCGCCCCAGGCGATCTGATCGGGCGGCTCCTGCGCGTCCCGTTGCGGGTCAAGCTCGCCGGCGCGAACCTCCTCCTCATCCTGGCGGCGGGGGCCATCCTCGTCGTGGCGTGGGACGGAGCCGTGTCGCGCTCGCAGCTCTTCCTCACGATCCTGCTGGCGTTGTCAGGCAGCCTGCTGCTCAACCTCGCCCTGGTGCATCTGGCGCTCGCCCCGCTCGAGAAGATCGAGTCCGTGGCCGCGCGCGTCTGGAAGGGGAACCTCGACGCCCGCGTCGCTCCCTCGCCATTGGCCGACCGCGACATGCTCCGCGTCGGCAACACCCTCAACCTCCTCCTCGACCGCCTGGCTGAGGAGCGATCGCGCATCCGCGAGCTGGCGACGCAGGTGATTCGCGCGGGCGACGAGGAGCGATCGCGTCTCGCGCGCGAGCTGCACGACTCCACCGCGCAGACGCTGGCCGCGCTCGCGCTCCAGGCCTCGTCCGCGCTGCAATCGGCCCGCGACCCTGGGCTCCGCGAGCAGCTGGAACTGATTCGCGTCCACGCGGTGGACGCACTGGAGGAGGTCCGCACGCTCTCGCACACGGTCCACCCTCGCGTGCTCGATGACCTCGGTCTCCTTCCCGCGCTGGAGACGCTCGCCCGGCGCACCAGGGAGGCGCACGAGGTGGAAGTGACCGTGACGGCCGCGGGTGACGCGTCCGCGCTCGCCTCGCCGCTCTCCTCCGTACTCTACACCATCGCCCAGGAGGCGGTGACCAACGCCGTGCGGCACGGCGCGCCGCGCTCGATTCAGATCATGGTCGTCGCCACCGGCGACGCGGCGCGACTGGAGATCGCCGACGACGGGCACGGCTTCGATGCGGAAGCGCCCGGCACCCCCCCCGCCGCCCGGGGGCTCTTCGTGATGGCCGAGCGCGCCGCGCTCGTGGACGGTAAGCTTCAGATCGACAGCACACCCGGACGCGGCACGCGCATCGTGGCCACCGTTCCGACCACCTTGGCAACCCACAGCCCTGCTCATGAGTGACGACAAGATTCGCGTGATCCTGGCCGACGACCACGCCGTCGTGCGCGCCGGACTCCGCGCGGTGCTCGGCACCGCCAAGGACATTCTCGTGGTGAGCGAAGCGTCGAGTGGACGCGAAGCCCTCGCGCTGGCCGAGCGCGTCAAGCCCGACGTCATCATCATGGATCTGTCGATGAGTGACATCGACGGGCTGACGGCCACGCGCGAGCTGGTAGCCAAGGGGCCGACGCCGCGCGTGCTGGTGCTCACCATGCACTCCGAGGAGGAGTATCTCGTGCAGGCGCTCGACGCCGGCGCCACGGGATTCCTCGAGAAGAGCGCCGCCGACCGGGAGCTCGTGGATGCCGTTCGCGCCGTCGCGCACGGCGACGTGTACGTGCAGCCGTCGGCCGGCCGCGTGCTGGCCAAGGGGCGGCAGCGCGCCGACAAGGCGACCGACGAGCGCGCGCGCTACGAGAAGCTCACCGAACGCGAGCGCGACGTGCTCCGCCTCGTGGCCGAGGGGTACACGGCGCCCGAGATCGGGGAGAAGCTGTTCATCAGCCCGAAAACGGTGGACACATACAAGCAGCGCATCGGCGAGAAGATGGGGCTCACCCACCGCGCCGAATACGTGCAGCTCGCGCTCAAGCTGGGGCTTCTCACCTCACGGTGATCTTGGGCCGGCGCACCGCTTCGCTGGGCGGCGAGACGAGCAGGGAGCGACGCGCGCTCCGAACCAGCGTCTCGGTCACGCTGCCGACGATCAGCCGGTCCATCATGCTGTGCCGGTGCGCACCGACGGCGATGAGATCGGCTTGGGCGGCGCCGGCGAAGGAGAGCAGCGCTTCGGCCACCGGCCCCTCGATGAACACGGTGTCGATCTTCACCTGCGGCGGCGCGTTCAACTCCTCCTGAAGACGGGCGAAGGCACCGGCGATCCCCTGCGTATACACGATCCCCCACCCCTCGGTCACCTCGGATCGGGTCCCGAGATCGGGCATGACGTGCGTGAGGATGAGCGTTCCGCCGTCCGCCAGGAGTCCTAGCGCCACGCGCGCGGCCCGCAGGCTGGCGCGGCTGAAGTCGACCGCCACCACGATCCGGCGCGGTGCCGCGGTGAGCGAAGGCGTCACGGCCAGCACCGGCGTCTTGCTCTGCATGACGACCGGAAGCGCCGTCGTCCCCTTCATGAAACGCTCGAGCGCGCCGTGCGGCTGGAGACCGAGTGCGATGAGGTCGGACTGACGCCGCTCCGCCTCCTGCGTGATCACCTGCGAGGGGACGCCGATCTCCACGTCGATCGGCCAGTCCGTCCTCTTCCCAACGACGTTGTCGATCTGCCCGCGGAGCTGGAGACGCCGCCGATGCGGCACGACCGTCCATTCCGCCGCCGCGGCCACCACACCCGCTTCGGGCGACGCGGCCGGTAGCGGCTGTGGCCGCTCCACGGTCAGCACTTCGACCATGGTCCCGGTGGTACGAGCGAGATCGGCGACGACTCGAGCCGCGGCATTCGACGCGGGCCCACCGTCCACCGCCAGCAGGATGGAGCTGCTCTCGTCCAGGTTATCGGCCACCCGGCGTCCACGCTGGAGAGCAGGATTCGTGTTCATGGCGGCTGCGGTTGACATGTGACTCCCCGTCGGAGGCTTGTGGAAGGAATCGTACTCCTGGCTGGAGGGGCCGACTGTCGGAGTAAGCATTGAATCCCTGTCGGAGACTCTCCTACATGGCGGTATGGGGAACTCCCGCGCCCCGCGCTGGCAGGGGCCAGGTTTCCTTCCTTATAGTACAGGCCAGGATGACCCCACCCAGGCAGGACTCGACCGTTCCGCCCCCGGATGCGGAGCGGCCAGCGCCCGATTCGAGATTCGAGGCGATTCTCGCCATCGCGGCCGACGCGATCATCACGGTGGACGAGTCGCAACGCATCGTGCACTTCAACCGCGGCGCCGAGCGCATTTTCGGCTACACGGCAGGGGAGCTCATCGGTGGTCCGCTCGACGTTCTGATCCCGGAGCGCTACCGGGAGGCGCACGTCCGGCACGTGTCCGACTTCGCCGCGGGGTCGGAGTCGGCCCGGCTGATGGGACACCGGCGGGAGGTCTCGGGGCTCCGGAAGGGTGGCGAGGAGTTCCCCTGCGAAGCCTCGATCTCGAAGATCGGCGCGCCGGGCAAGCGGCTGTTCACCGTGGTCCTCCGCGACGTCACGGAGCGCCGTCAGGCGGAGCGCAATCAGCAGCTGCTCTCGGAAGCGGGCGCACGGCTCAGCAAGTCGCTGGAGTACGACGAGACGCTGCGAGTGGTGGTGGAGCTTGCCGTTCCAACGTTGGCGGACTGCGCCCTCCTCGACATCCTGGATGATCGGCGGGATGACCAGGCGCCGCTGTACCGGCTGGCCAGCACCCACGCCGATCCTGACTGCCAACAGATCCTTCAGGAGTACGAGCGGCCACGGGGATTGGCCGTGAGCACTCCGTCGCGGGTGATGGACGTGATCCGCGGCCGGCGTCCATCCGTTGCGTCGGAGGTGCCGCCCGCGCGTGCCGAGGCGGATCTGGGCCTGGTGGCCCCCGGGCTCGGCGTCCGCTCGTACATGATCGTTCCGCTGATCGCACGCGAGCACGTCGTGGGCGCCCTGACGTTGCTGTCCACCAGCGGCCGACGGTACGGCGATGCGGACCTCGCGCTGGCACAGGAGTTGGCGCTCCGCGCCGCCTTCGCCATCGACAACGCCCGGCTCTACCGCGTAGCGCAGAACGCGAATCGCATCCGCGACGAAGTGCTCGGCGCCGTCTCGCACGACCTCAGGACGCCGCTCAGCGTCATCGCCATGTGCACGCGCGTGCTCCTCGAGAGCCCGCCGCACGATGAGGCGGTGCGGCGGGACATGCTCTCCACCATCGACCAGTCGGCGGATTGGATGATGCGCCTCATCCGCGACCTGCTCGACGTGTCCAGCATGGAGGCGGGACGTCTCTCCATCGACAAGCGCCCCGAGGATGTGGCGCCGATCGTCGAGCGCGCCGTGCAGATGTTCGCGCGGGTGTCGGCGGAGCGGTCCGTGCCCATCTACGAGGACGTGCCGCCGGGTCTTCCCCCCGTGTTGGGAGATGCCGCGCGACTGCTCCAGGTGCTGGCCAACCTGGTTGGCAACGCCGTGAAGTTCACGCAGCGCGGGAGGATCACCGTCAGCGCCGAGGCCGAAGGCGACTACGTCGTCATCTCCGTCACCGACACCGGACCGGGGATTCCGAGGGAGCACCTCCCGCACATCTTCGATCGCTACTGGCATGCGCGCCGGGAATCGCGCATTCAGGGCTCCGGCCTCGGGCTGGCGATCGCCAAGGGGATCGTCGAGGCGCATGGTGGACGAATCGGTGTGGAGAGCGACGTCGGCCTGGGCACGAGGTTCTCCTTCACCGTGCCTCTGGCGCGGTCGACTCCCGCCGAGCTTACCCCTGTCAGAGAATCCCTGACGAGTCCAGGGCATTCCCCCGCGAGGTAGTTCGGTAGCTTTTCCGACAGAGCGCGCCGGCGCTTCGGTCTACCTTGTCCGCACACCTCAGCCAGGCCAAGGAGACCAATGCCCGCCGATCCCCACCCCGAGCGCGCGTCGAGCCCCGCCACTCGTCGCACCTTCCTCCGGAAGACCGCTCTCACCGCCATCGCCGCGCCCATCGTCGCCACGCTCGCGTCGTGTGACACGCGGGGCGAGGCGCCGAAGAACGTGAGCGCGACGCCCGCCGACAGCGATCACAGCGGCGGGACGACGGCGCCGCACGCCGCGCCGGCGACGGCCGCGGCCACGATCGCCGCCAAGGCCGACGAGATGGACGCCCTGCACGAGAAGGGCGTAAAGGCTTTTCCCGCCAAGACCGAGGGGAAGGGCGGCCAGCTGCTGGCGCCGCGCATGGAAGGGGGCGTCAAGGTGTTCGATCTGACGTGCAAGGTGGTGCAGTGGGAGGTCGAGCCTGGGCGGCGCGTGGAGGCGTGGACGTACAACGGCCAGCTCCCAGGCCCGGAGATTCGCGTGCGCGAGGGAGATCGCGTGCGGTTCAACGTGAAGAACGAGCTGCCGGAGTCGACCGTGGTGCACTTCCACGGTCTGTACGTGCCTAACAACCAGGACGGCGTGCCGTACCTCACGCAGCCGCCGATCAAGCCCGGCCAGAGCTTCACCTACGAGTTCACCGTCCGCAACGCCGGCTCGCACATGTACCACTCGCACCACAACGCGGCGATGCAGGTGGGCAAGGGACTCCTCGGCGCGCTGGTGGTGGAGCCCAGGAACGCGGCCGACGAGCCCAAGGTGGACGTCGACTACGTGATGATCCTCAACGATGGCGCCCACGGCTACACGATCAACGGAAAGGGCTTCCCCGCCACCGAGCCGATCACGGTGAAGAAGGGGCAGCGCGTCCGGGTGCGGTACATGAACGAGGGGATGATGATCCACCCCATGCACCTGCACGGCATGCCGATGCAGGTGATCGCCAAGGATGGGTGGAAGCAGCCGGCCCCCTGGCTGTGCGACACGTTGAACATCGGTCCTGGCGAGCGGTGGGACGTGCTGATCGAGGCGACCGAAGTAGGGGCCTGGGCCTTCCACTGCCACATCCTGCCGCACGCCGAGACGCCGCACGGGATGTTCGGGATGGTGACGGCGATGATCGTGCAGGCGTGACGAAGGGGGAATCGGGAAGAGGGAAGAGGAAAACGGAAAGGGCCGCCGGGGACCGGCGGCCCTTTCCTTTCCCCAATCCCTGCTCCTTATTCCCCCTTCCCTCTTCCTTCTCGTCCATGTCCTCGTCGAGAATGGCGACGCACGATGCGATCATCGTGGGCGCGCGGTGCGCGGGGTCGTCGCTCGCCCTGCTCCTCGCGCGGCGCGGCCATCGCGTGCTGCTGGTGGACCGCGCCGGGTTTCCGAGCGAGATCCCGCACGGTCACTTCATCCATCGTCACGGGCCGCGTCGGCTGCACCAATGGGGGCTGCTCGACCGCGTCGCCGCCGTCTGTCCGCGCGTGACAGCGCAGACGACGGACCTGGGAGACTTTCCGCTCACCGGCCGTGATCTCGTCACGGAGGGGATCGCCTTCGGTTACGCTCCGCGTCGCGCGCTGCTGGACAAGATTCTGGTGGATGCCGCCGTGGATGCCGGCGCGGAGCTGCGCGACAGGTGCGTGGTGGAGGATTACGTCACCGAGAACGACCGCCTGTCGGGCGCCCGCATGCGGAGCGCGAGCGCCGAGCGCTCGGTGGTGGAGCGTGCTCGCGTGGTCATCGGTGCCGATGGCAGAAACTCGCGCCTGGCTCGGTACGTCGGCGCCGCGACGTACGAGGCCGAGGAGCCACGCACGTTCTGGTATTTCTCCTACTGGCAGGACGTGCCCGACGACGGGCTCGAGGTGTACGTGCGCGCGGGGCGGGTCGTGTTCGCCTTTCCCACCAGCGATGGCCTCTTCGGCATCTTCGTCGGCTGGCGCCGCCAGCAGCTCGACCGCGTTCGTCAGGCAGTGGAGCAGGAGACCATGAGCGCGATCGACGCGATCCCGTCGTTCGCCGAGCGCGTGCGCGCCGGCCGGCGCGTGGAGCGTTTTCTCGGCGCCACCGATGTGCCGAACTTTCTGCGCGTTCCCTGCGGTCCGGGGTGGGCGTTGGCGGGGGACGCCGGCTGTCACAAAGACCCTTTCCTGGCGCTCGGCATCTGCGACGCCTTCAGAGATGCGGAGCGCCTGGCCGTCGCCATCGATGATGGGCTCTCCGGACGCACCGATCTCGACGACGCCCTCCGCGGTTACGCCATCGACCGCGACGCCAGCACGCTGCGCGACTACCGGGAGAACCTCGAGGCCGCGCGCCTCGGCCCCTTTCCCGAGGAGCTGATGCGTCTGCGGGCCGAGATCCGTGGCGATTCCGTGGCGACGCGCGCGTACTACCTGGCGCGGCAGCAGTCGTCAGGCGGTACGCGGGCGGCCGTACGTACGGCGACGGCCGGCGAACGTGAAGCGGCGCGCGGGTAATCGCGCGGCGCGACTCGTCAGGCGCCGCCGGCGCACTCTCTCCTGGCCACTTCCTCGAGTGGGGTGAGCGCGATCCCGAAGACGCGGCTCGTCTCTTCCATGTCCACCGCCGAGTCGAACATGTCGAGCCCGGCGGCGATTCCCTGCACCGTGTCGGGCACGCCGGGGATCGGCTCGCCGTGCGGGACGCTCCGTACCGGCACGTCGCGTCCGAGCACGCGCCCGTACACCTCGGCCGCCTCGCGCAGCGACAGCGCCTCCGGCCCGCCGATCACCAGCCGCTTGTCGAGCGCGGTGGGATTGCGCACCGCCGCGACGATGAAGCGCGCCACGTCGGCCGCCGAGATGAAGGAGTGCTTGCGTCGTCCTTCACCCACGAACGACACCGGCCGGCCCGCGCGCGCCGGCGCGCCCACCAGCATCGAGGTCCACACCTCCATGAACATGTTGGGCGCGATGATGGTGTAGGGCATCCCGCTCTGGCGCAGGTACTCCTCCGTCTGCCCTTTCCCCGCCAGGAAGGGGACGGGACTGTTGACATCGGCGATCTGCGCCGAGACGAAGATGAACTGCCGCACGCCCGCCGCCTTGGCCGCGTCGACCAGGTTGCGGTTCCCCTCCATCTCGACGGTCCGCGGATTGTCATCGCCGCCGCGGCGAGCGGAGTTGGCCGTGGTGATGACGATGTCCGCATCCTTCACGGCGGCGTCGAGCGAGGCGCGGTCCTTGAGGTCGCCGACGGCGAGCTCGGCGCCGGCGCGCGTGAGCGACTCGTGCGCCGAGGACGGACGCGCCAGGATGCGCACGCGCTCGCCGCGCTCGAGGAGCAGGCGGGTGACCGCCATGCCGAGATTGCCGGTGGCGCCGACCACGAGAATCATGGAGTACCTCCGCTGCGGGTCCGCTGAAGGTGAGCCGGCTCCGCCACCTTGTCCAGCGCTCCGGCGAACAGTGCTCTGCGTGGCGTTCGATACGGTACGTTGGAGGCGGTGTGGCGGAGGGTGACGTACTCGGGTGATGCGCGGGCGGTCCCGGCGGTGTGAGCCCGGAGACCGAGCTCCATCGTTGGCGCGCTTCGTGCTCTGCCGAGTTGCAGTGCCGATCTCGCTCTCATCCTTCACGCCCGCTCGACGCCCACTGATCACTCGCGCACGCTTGCTTCGACCGTCACTGATTTCGGCATTCGGGATCGCGTGGCTGCTCTCCGGCGAGCGCGCCGCCGCCCAGGACAGCGCGCGCACTCGAGAAGCCACGCGGGACAGCACGGCTGACACCGTCTCGTGCGCGGGCACGGTGGTGCGCGCGCGCGAGCTTCGTCGTCATCCGCCCGCGGCGGTGCGGTCCGCGCCGTCATGGGCGCGCGGTGTCGTCAAGCAGCTCATCCAGCACCGCACCAGCCGCGAATCGGCGATCACCCCGTTCCTGCTGCTCGAGACCGGCGACGATTGCACGAGCTTCGAGGTCGAGGAGTCCGCTCGCCTGCTGCGCGCGCAGCCCTACATTTCGGACGCGACGGTGCGCGCCATTCCCGATGGAGCGGGCGGCGTGACACTCGATGTCGAGACCGAGGACGAGATCCCGGTGGTGATCGATGGTCGCCTTCGAGGCGCGACGCCCACCCGCATCCGTTACGGAAGCAACAACGTGTTCGGCAGCGGCATCTACGGACACCTGCAATGGGAGCAGGGATTCGCGTTCCGAGACGGCTGGTCGGCGCGGGTCACGCACTTCCATGCATTCCGCCGCCCGTTCATCGCCTCGGTGAGCGCGGCACGCCGGCCGTTGGGAGAGGAGCTGACGCTGTCACTGGGCCAGCCGTGGCTCACCGAGTTTCAGCGACACGCCTTCCACACCGAAGTGCGACACGACATTCGCTATCCCGAGTTCATTCGCCCGTCCGGCGATCCCCTCTCGATCTCCGTGAAGCGGCGCTTCTGGAGCGCGGGCGCGGTCACACGGATCGGAGGAAGGTCGGCGGGAACGTTCGGGGGTGTGCTCTTCACCCACGACCGGATCGAGCCCGCGGCCGAGGGGATCGTGGTGACCGACGACGGCATAGAGGCGACCGACGATCCGACGCTCGACGCTCGCTACGCGCGGCAGGAGGCCACGCGTTTCGGACCGGTGATCGGCGCCCGCGCCCTGTCGTACACCCAGGCCACCGGCTTCGATGCGCTCGAGGGAACGCAGGACATTGCGCGAGGAATCCAGGCAGCGCTGTTCGGCGGGCTCGGATTCGGCAGCGGGTCGGACGACATGGTGTCGCTGGACGTCTATGCCGGAGCCGGCGGCGCGCGGTCCTTCGTTGGCACGCGGATGGAATGGCAGGCGGAGCGCGGCGGCGGCGAGTGGCGGAATCTGGTGGGAAGCGGCCGCCTGGCGTGGTATCTCAAGGCGTCGGAGGAGCGAACGCTGATCACGAGCCTGGAGCTGTCCGCGGCCTGGCGCGAAGACGTGCCGTACCAGCTGCTGATGCGCCATCGCGCGGGAGGATTGCGCGGCTACGGCTCCTCGCGCCTCGCCGGTGGCCAGCGTCTGGTGCTGCGCGGCGAGCATCGCTGGCTGCTCCCCGGCTTTCGGAGCTTCCTCGGGACTGGCGTGGCGGCGTTCGCCGACGTCGGCCGGATGTGGGCCGGCGACGTCCCCTTCGGTCGCACCGTGACGCGACCGAGCGTGGGCGTGTCCCTCCTGGCCGCCATCCCGCGCGATTCGCGTCGTCTCCTGCGCGCCGACCTCGCGCTTCCACTGGTGCGCGGTCAGGGCTCGGGGTCGTACGAGCTACGCTTTCAGTACACGCGCCCGCTGCGCGGATTCTGGCAGACGCCGTCAGACCTGTCGAGCGCGCGGGCGGCGGCGCCGGCGTCGCGCATCTTCGGATGGCCGTGAGCGCGGCGGGCGTCACCGCCTGACGACACGTCCTCGGTGAGCGCCTTCAGGGACGCGCCACCGGCAGCTTGCTCGGCACACGAGGCGGCGTGAGGTACTCCAGGTTGCGCGCGCGCTCGTCGGTGAGCGCGCTCATGTAGTCCATCAGCTGGTCCACCACCGCGTCGGGGAGTACGACGCCGTCGAGGATCGTGTCACGCCGCGCGAGGATCGCGTCGACGTTGGAGACCAGCGTGCCGCGGAGCAACGGCTCGAGTGCGGCCGCGGAAAACTCCGGCAGCGTCTTGTCCGACTCGCTGTAGTGCTCGATGACAGAGCGAGCAGCGGATGGTCAGGAACGGTCTTCGCGCCTTCGCGCTGTCGTTTGGTGAGCGGGTCGTCCTTCGCGGAGCCGCAACAATCAGCTTTGCGATCGGCGAGACGGGTGCGTCTCCGGCATTCGGAGAGCGACCAGCAGCCCCGACGCCGCGGTGAGCACGCCCACCGATGCGATCGCGGTCGCGATGCCGAACCTGTCGGCGAGGATGCCGGCCCCGAGCGCCCCGACCGCGTAGCCGAGATCCCGCCACATACGGTAGACGCCGAACGCCTTGGCGCGCCAGGACGGGTGCGCGACGTCACCGATCGCGGCGAGCAGCG
>DATFFZ010000037.1:0-21907 GCA_035249845.1 Gemmatimonadaceae bacterium | reverse complement strand
AGCGCGGTGGTGGCCGCGCGCGCGACGCGGGTGGCGTAGCGCTCGTCGTGCACGTCCACGATCACGATCGGCGCGGCGTCGCGGAGCGTCTCGAAGGTGCGCGGATCGGTGGGATCCCCGCGCAGCGCGGAGCTGCCGCCGCGCAGCCGGGGCTGCTTCCCGTCACCGGCGGCCCAGAAGTAGACCGGGCGGCCGGCGAGCGCGCTCCGCTGCAGAGCGCGGATCCGCTCGGCGCGATCGGCGATGAAGACGATCGGCGATCTCATGGGGAGAAAGCTAACAGCAGGCGTGCCCCGCGCGCCGATCGGGTGCTCCTTGCCGCGGTCCGGCCGGCCCCGTAGCTTCGCCGCGGCTCGCTCACCACGAGGATTCGTCATGCAAGACTCGATTCGCCATTTCGTAGCCGAGTTCGTGGGCACGTTCGCGCTGGTGTTCATTGGCGGCGGCGCGATCATCGTGTCCAAGCTCCCCGACAGCAACATCGGGCTGGTGGAGGTCGCGCTCGCGCACGGGATCATCCTGGCGGTGATGGTGAGCGCGCTCATGCGCATCTCGGGGCACTTCAACCCCGCGGTCACGCTGGGCTTCATGATCACGAGGCGGATCGAGGCGATGATGGCCGGTCTCTACATCGTGGCGCAGCTCGTCGGGGCGATCGCCGCCGCCTTCGCGCTCCGCTTCACGATGCCGCCGACCGCCTTCGAGGCGGCCCGTGCCGGCGGCCAGGCGGTGTCGATCGACATCACCGCGTCGCAGGCGATCACGCTGGAGGCGATCGCGACGTTCTTTCTGGTGTTCGTGGTCTTCGGCACGGCGGTGGACAAGAAGGCCCCGCGCATCGGCGGCCTGGCGATCGGCCTGACGATCGCGGCCGACATCCTGGCGATCGGCCCGCTCACCGGCGGCTCGATGAACCCCGCTCGCTCCTTCGGTCCTGCCTTCGCCTCACAAGTCTGGGAGGGGCAGTTGATCTACTGGATCGGTCCTCTCATCGGCGGCGCGCTGGCCGCGCTGCTGTACGACCGGCTGTTCATTCGCCACCCGATCGAGCTGGCGGATCATGGGGCGATAGAGCCGGTGCCGTAGAGTGGCAGCGGGCACCTGCCCGCTCCCCCGCTACGGTCCCTGCTCCTTCCAGTACCTCTCTTTGTAGCGCGCCATCCCCTCCCCGATCAGTCGCATGGCCGAGATGCTCTTCTCCCAGCCGATCGTCTGGACGCGGCGGCCTTCGAGGTCCTTGTAAATGTGGAAGAAGTGCTCGACTTCCTTGAGCGTGTGCTGCGGGATGTCGGCAATGTCGAAGAATTCGCCGTAGTAGGGGTCGTGGCTGGGGACGGCCAGGATCTTGTCGTCGGCTTCGCCTCGGTCGAGCATACGGAGCACGCCGATCGGACGAGCATCGATCTGGCAGCCGGGGAAGGTCGGCTCGTTCACCAGCACCAGGATGTCGCACGGGTCGCGGTCCTCGGCGAGCGTGCGCGGAATGAATCCGTAGTCGCCCGGATAGTGGACCGCCGAGTAGAGTACGCGGTCGAGGCGCAGCATCCCCGACTCCTTGTCCAGCTCGTACTTGTTGCGGCTCCCGCTCGGGATCTCCACGAAGGCAGTGACCTCGTCAGGCGGGTGCTTGCCCGTGGAGAGGTCGTGCCAGGAGTGGATCACACCCGTGCTTCCGGCGCGCGCTCCATCGTCCCCTTGTACGCCATGGGCGGCTCCTCCACGCCGAAGTTGGTGGCGGCCAGCGACGCCACGCGACGCATCTGCTCCTCGGTGAGCTCCGGACGGTCGCTCGCCTCGGCGAACTCGGCCAGCTGCTCGGCGTCGTAGATGTTGGGCAGCGTGGACACCACCCGCGGCTCCGCCAGGAGCCACTTGAGCGCCGCCTGACCCAGCGTCATCCGCTCGGTGAGGAAGTCCAGCGTCTCGATCTTGCGCAGGCCGTTGAGCAGCCAGGAGCGCGGCCGATGGCGGCGATGATCGTTCGGCGGAAAGACCGTGTCGGCGGTGTACTTCCCTTCCAGCATCCCCGACGCGTGGGTGACGCGGATGTTGAAGGTGCAGTTGGGGGCGTGCCGCCGCGCCGCGTCGATCATCGCCGTCCCCGGATGCTGCTCGAGGATGTTCCAGATCATCTGGATGGTGTTGATGTCCGACTCGCGCTCGACGAGCTCCACCGCCTCGTACAGCCATCCGATGGCCGGACCGAAGGCCGCGCCCCAGATGCGGATCTTTCCCTCGCGGGTGAGCTCGCGCAGTGTCTCCCAGATTCGCGGATCGCGCACGTGCTCGAGCTTCACGTTGTGCAGCTGCAGCACGTCGATGTAGTCGGTCTCCAGTCGCTCCAGACACCGCTCGACGGCCGTGCGCATGAAGGGCGGGTCGAAGCGCTGCGGGAGCTCCGCCTGTCCGCGGCGCTCCGAGCGCGCCGCCTCGTCGTAGATGTCGTAGCCGATCTTGGTGCCGATGGCGACGCGGTCGCGCATCCCGGCGAAGGCACGCGCCAGCTGGCGCTCGCTCCGTCCGTTGCCGTAGGCGTCGGCGGCGTCGAAGAAGGTGATGCCGTGACGGTCGTAGGCCTCGCGCAGGAGCGCCACGGCCTCGTCGTCGCTCTTCTCTCCCCACCACCCGGTGGAGAGCGTCCAGAGACCAAAACCGACCTCGCTCACGGCGAGATCGGTTCCCGGAAAGGTGCGAAGCTTCATCGGTCGAGGATGCGGGCGGCGCTGGCCGCGAAATACGTGAGAATGAAGTCGGCCCCCGCGCGGCGGATGCCGAGCAGCGACTCGATCATGGCGCGCTCGCCGTCGAGCCAGCCCCGTTCGACGGCGGCCTGTATCATAGCGTACTCGCCACTCACCTGATAGGCAGCCACGGGGTAGCCAGTCTCGCGCTTCACGCGAAACACGATGTCGAGATACGGCCCCGCCGGCTTCACCATCACGGCATCCGCGCCCTCCTCGATGTCGAGCCAGACCTCCCGCATGGCCTCATCGGCGTTGGCGGCGTCCATCTGGTACCCCCGGCGGTCGCCCTCGCGCGGCGCCGACTCCGCCGCGTCGCGAAACGGACCATAGAACGCCGACGCGTACTTCGCCGCGTACGAGAGGATCGCCACCGAGGTGAGCTTCTCGTCGTCGAGCCCCTGCCGGATGGCGCCCACGCGCCCATCCATCATGTCGCTCGGCGCCACGATGTCGGCACCGGCGCAGGCGTGCGCCACGGCCGCCTTGCTCAGCAGCGCGAGCGTGGCATCGTTGTCGACGTCGCCGTCGCGGAGCGGGCCGCAGTGTCCGTGGTCGGTGTACTCGCACAGGCAGACGTCGGTGATCACCACCAGCTCGGGGAGCTCCTTCTTGAGCGAGCGCACGGCGCGCGGCACCGGACCGTTCTCATCGATGGCCGAAGAGCCGGTGGCATCCTTTCGCTCGGGGATGCCGAAGAGGATGACGCCGCCCACTCCCGCGCCCGCCGCGGCGGTGGCGTCGCGCAGGAGCTCGTCGACCGACGTCTGGGCGACGCCGGGCATCGACGCCACCGGCCTTCGCACGTTGACGCCGTCGCGGACGAAGAGTGGAAGGACGAGCTGCGACGCATCGAGCCGCGTCTCGCGGACGAGGCGTCGGAGCGCCTCGGTGCGGCGGAGGCGGCGTGGCCGGTACTCGGGGAAGCGGGGCAAGACGAGTGGGCAATGGGAGTCGTTGCGCGAAAGATAACACTCCGGGCGGCACACGGCTCCCGCCGGCGGTGCGCGTCCACACCCGTCCCTCACGCGCTCCTGACACGCGCGTCTTGCGCCGGCGTCGACCGGTCTTATGTTGGAACCAATTATACTGAGTTTCATCATATGAGCGCCGAGGCCGCGTGAAAGGCGATCCCGACGAGCTGCTCCCCCTCCGCGCGGTGGACGTGCACGTGTTGCTCGCGCTCTCACACCGCGATCGCCACGGCTACGGACTGGTGCAGGACATCGCCGGGGAGAGCGAGGGGCGATTGCAGCTCCTCCCCGGCAACCTCTACGGCGTGCTGAGCCGGCTCATGCGCGACGGCCTCGTGCGCGAGAAGGACCACCGCGGCGCGCGCGAGCACGACGAGCGGCGCCGCTACTACGGCATCACGCCGCTCGGCAAGCGCGTGCTCGCGGCGGAGCTGGCACGGATGCGTGACGTGCTGCGGCTGGCGGAGACCCGGCGGCTTCTCGAGCGCCCGAGGACGGTGCCATGACGCGCGTGATTCGATTGGCGGCCGCCTGGTACCGGCGGCTCTTGCGGTTGCAGCCCGGGAGCGTCCGTCGCCGCTTCGCGGGAGACATGACCGACCTGTTCACCGATCTCGCGCGCGAGCAATACCGCGCGCGTGGGCACCTCGGCGTGGCCGGTCTGATGGCTCGCGCCGCGGGCGACGCCATCGTCAGCGCCGCGGTGGCGCATCGTGAGGCGCCGGATGGCCTGCTGCGACGCCGGCCGCGGCGTCCCGATCCGCGGCGGCTCGTCCGCTCGACGACGGTCGAGCTCGCCAACGCGTGGCGCGCGCTGCGCCGCGGATACGCCTTCGCCGCGATCGCCGTTCTCACGCTCGGCCTCGGCATCGGCGCGAGCGTGACCGCCTTCAGTGTCGTGAACGCCTACCTCATCCGTCCCCTCCCGTTCCCCGACGCCGACCGGCTCGTCTGGGTGCTCCCCATGCCATCGCGCGAGGCGTTCGACCAAGGCATCCGGCCGCCGGAGGAGATCCAGTCGCTCGATCTCGCGCCCCTCGACGGCACGTTCGAGGAAGCGGCTGCCTGGGATCTCGATGGCTTCACGCTGGTGGGCGCCGGCGAACCGGCCTACGTGGACGGCGCGTGGGTGTCGGCCGGATTCTTCCGCGCGCTCGGCGTGAGCGCGGCGCATGGGCGTCTCTTCGATCAGGGTGAGACGACGAGCGGTGCGCCCGTGGCCGTGATCAGCCACGTGCTCTGGCAGCGGCAATTCGGCGGCGACCCTCGAGTGATCGGTCGGACGCTCACCGCGTTCTCCACCGATCGTCCCCGGGAGCGCGAGCTGTTCACGATCATCGGCGTGCTCCCCGCCCCGTTCTGGCACTTCAATCGCTTCACCGACATCCTCGTCCCGCTTCGTGGGGAGCGGGCAATCTCCATCGCGCGTCTCCGGCGCGGGATCTCCATCGATGAGGCAGAGCGACGATTGAACGTGGTGGCGCGAGCGCAGTTCCCGGGCGCCGACCCGCGGTGGGCGATGTCGCTGGCCGGCGCGCGCGAGGAGCACGTGCACCGAGTGCGTCCCACGCTGCTGGTGATGCTGGTGGCGGTGGGATTCGTCATGCTGGTGGCGTGCGCCAACGTCGCCAGCCTGCTGGTAGCGCGCGCGGTCGAGCGCAAGCGTGAGCTGGCGGTGCGCGCGGCGCTGGGGGCCGGGCGCGGACGACTGGTGACGCAGCTCGTCGCCGAGAGCGCGATACTCGCGCTCTGGGCGACGGCGGTGGGTGTGGCGCTCGCGTACCTGGCGCTCGACCTGCTGGGCCCGGTGGTGGCGGGGCAGCTCCCGGCGACGGTACCCGGCGGAACATCGCGCCTGGCGATCGACTCCACCGTGCTCGTCTTCAGCGCGACGTTGGCGGTCGTCACGCTGGCGTCGTTCGGTCTCCTGCCCGCGTTCTTGCACGGCCAGGTCGATCCCGCCCGCGCGCTGGGGGAATCGTCTCGGTGGAGCACGGCCGGGCGGAGTCGGGCGCGCACGCGTTCGGCGCTGGTGGCCGCGCAGCTGGCGGTGTCGCTGGCGCTGCTCTGCGGGGCGCTCATGCTGGTGCGCACCTCGCGGGAGCTGGAGCGCCTGGAGCTCGGCTTCGACCCGCGACAGGTGACCAAGGCGAGCGTGCTCCTTCCACTCGCGCAATACGCCGAGCCGGCGCACCGCACCGCGTTCGTATCGGCGGTGCTCGAGCGGCTCTCGGCGCATCCCGACATCGTCGCGGCTTCGGTGGTGAACAGTCATCCGTTCCGGGATGTCGGCCCGCGCGCGGTCACGGCGGACGGCGCGTCCGACACCACGCTCACCGCGGTCAGCTACGTCATCGGCCCCGGCTACTTCGAGACGGCGCGTGTGGCCCTGCTCGGCGGCCGAACGTTCGACCAGCGAGATGACGCGGCGGCGACGCCGGTGGCGATCGTCAGCGCGTCGCTGGCGGAGCGCGCCTGGCCCAGCGGCAGCGCGATCGGGCGGAGGATCAGGGTGGGCCCGCCCCGCTCCGAGGGTGCGTGGCGCACCGTGGTGGGCGTGGTGCGGGACACGCGGAAGAATCTCACCGATGTACCGGCGCCCGATCTCTACATCCCCTACGCGCAGGATCCGCGCCCGTACTTCTTCCTGCTCGCTCGCTCGTCAGGCAGCGAGCAGAGCGCGGCCGCCCGGCTGCGAGACGCGGTGCGCGCGGTGGACGAGCGGCAACCGCTGGCCGAGGTGGCCACGCTCACCACCGTGCTGGAGGACGCGGGCGCGTCCTACCGTTTTCTGGCGGTGCTCCTGACGGGCTTCTCGATCTTCACCGTGGCGCTGGCCACGCTCGGCATCTACGGCGTGCTGTCGTACCTGGTCACGTCGCGCCGCCAGGAGATCGCCGTGCGCATCGCCTTCGGCGCCCGTGACGGCGACCTGATGCGGATGGTCGCTCGTCAGGCGCTCCCCATCATCGTCGCCGGACTGGCCGCTGGCGCGTGGATGAGCGTGCTCCTCGGACGCGCCATCGCCTCGGCCATCGCGGGGGTGCGGCCGTCCGGCGTCGCGGGTCTGCTCGGCGCCGCGGCGCTCCTGGCGGCGGCCGCGCTGCTGGCGGTGCTGATCCCGGCGCGACGCGCCACGCGGGTGCCGCCGATGCTCATCCTGCGCGAGTAGCGCGTCGCCCGCGTCCTACTCCGGCTGAGGCGCGGGGACCTTCTCCATACCGCGTAGCTCGAGGAGGATGGTCGCCGCGCCGCGGCGGAGCAGCTCGCGCGCCAACCGCTCTCCGCTCGCCACCGGGTCGGCGCCCAGCGGCTCCTCGCCTCGGATCACCCGGGTGCCACGCACGTCGCCGATCATCCCGTACAACACGGGCCCGGTGCGCGATTCCATTACCAGCGCGCCGATCGGTACCTGACAGCCGCTTTCCAGCGCGCCAAGCAGGGCGCGCTCGGCGCTCACGGCGCGGCGCGTGTCGGGGTGATCGAGCCCCGCCAGCTGGGCAAGCGTTTCGACGTCGTCGGCCCGTGCCTGAACCGCGATCGCGCCCTGCCCCGCTGCCGGCAGCCACTCGGGTGGCTCGAGCCAGGCGTCAATCCGCTGGTGCACGCCAAGCCGGCGCAGCCCGGCAGCTGCCAGAATGGCGGCGTGCACCTGACCTTCGTCCACCTTCTTGAGGCGGGTGGGAACGTTTCCTCTGAGCTCCACGACGTCGACATCGGGGCGCCGACTGAGCAGGAGCATGCGCCGCCGCAGACTCGACGTCCCCACCCGACTGCCGCGTGGGAGGTCCTCGAGCGATTCCGCGGTGATGTTGTCGTTCACCACCAGGACATCCCGCGGATCCTCGCGCTCGAGAATCGCCACGACTGGAAGCGCTTCCGGCTGCTCGGTGGGAAGGTCCTTCAGGGAGTGCACGCAGCACTCCACCTTGCCGGCCGCCAGCGCGTCTTCCAACTCCTTGGTGAACAAGCCTTTAGCGCCGATCGACGAGAGCGGCTCATCGAGGCGCCTGTCACCGGTGGTCTTGAAGGTGAGCAGCTCGCTCTTCACGCCGCGATCGGACAACCGTTCCTGCAAGGCGCGCGCTTGTCGCAACGCCAGCTCGGAGGCCCGCGTACCAATCCGTAGGAGTCCTTCGACGCGACCCTTGTCGCGGCGCGGTGTCACGGGTTACGGCCGGCGATGTGCGTCACGCGCGGGAATTTAACCGCTCCGTGAAAGCTGCACACATTTTGCAAATCCGGGCGACGCCGGTATGCAGTGTCGCCATTGGGGCAGGGAGTGAGAATCGATGCGGAGCGCATGGAGAAACCTTCATGACTGGCGGCGGCGCGGGCGGTAGGTACCCACCTCCAACCGATTCGGCGCTCATGAACGCGCTGAAGGGGGCGTTGCGGACGGACGACGTCGGCTCCGCGGAGCTGCGCGAGGCGGTTTTCGAGTTCGTGAAGATCCGGAAATCGCAGTCGGAAGCGCCGCAGGACGTCATCATCGCGCTCAAGTCGCACGTGCAGCGAGTGTCGCTGGCGGACACCGCCGTGGAGGAGACGGAGCTCGTCGACCGGGTGGTGAAATGGGGAATCGACGCCTACTACCGTTGAACCGCCGCTCGCTCCGCGCTGCCCCGCACGGCTGACACGACGGCGCGGGCTACCGCTTCGAGGGACGGCGCATCGGCTTCGGCCACGATGGTCACGCCGAGGCGCCTGGCCTCCTCGCTGGTGACCGGCCCGATCGAGACGCCGCGAATGGCGCCGGCGGCGTCCTCTCCCACGGCATTCACGAAGTGACGGACGGTCGAGGCGGAGGTGAACGTCACCGCGTCCACGCGTCCGCTGGCGACCGCCTCGCGAAGTCGCACCGCGCCGCGCGCGTCGGGCACCGAGCGGTAGACGTCGACCCGATCCACCACCGCCCCTCCCTCGTGCAGCGCCGCCGCCAGCGCGTCGCGCGCGCCTTCGCCCGCCGGGTACAGCATCCGCGCGCCGCGAACGTCGTCGCGGGCGAGGAGCGCCTCGGCCAGGCCTTCGGCCACCGAGCGGAGCGGGATGACGTCCGGTACCAGCCCCCGGTCAGCCAGCGACGCGGCAGTGGCATCGCCCACGGCGGCGATCTTCAGGGCGGCGAGCGCGCGAGCATCGAGCGCGGCGGCGCGGAGAGCGTCCCACAGGAGATCGGCCGCGTTCGCGCTGGTGATCAGGAGCCACTGATAGTCGCCGACGCGCCGAAGTTGCTCCACGAGCGGGCGAAGATCGAGCGGCTCGATGCGAATCGACGGCGCCTCCAGCACGTCGGCGCCCATGGCGCGGAGACGCGCCGCCAATCCCGACGCCTGGGCACGCGCGCGCGTGACCACCACCCGTCGTCCGAAGAGCGGACGACGGTCGAACCAGGCGATCTCCCGGCGCAGCGACACCACGTTTCCGACGATCGTGATCGCCGGTGCCCCGATCGCCGCCTCGGACGCACGCGCCACGATCGTGTGGAGGGTCGCCACCACGGTACGCTGCCGCGGGTGCGTTCCCCATTCCACAACCGCCGCGGGGGTGTCGGATGCGAGTCCCCCGGCCATCAGCGCTTCGACGATCGGCTGCAAGCGCGCCACGCCCATGTAGAGCACGATCGTCCCGCCGGCGCGCGCGAGCGCGCTCCAATCCGTGAGCGCGTCTCGGCGCGCCGGATCCTCGTGCCCCGTGACGAAGGTGACCGAGGTCGAGAGACCGCGATGCGTGACCGGAATTCCCGCGTACGCGGCGGCCGCGGCTCCGGCCGTCACGCCGGGCACCACCTCGAAGGGGATCCCCTCCGCCGCGAGTCGCTGCGCCTCCTCACTGCCGCGACCGAAGACGTATGGGTCCCCTCCCTTGAGGCGGGCGACCGTCTTCCCTTCGCGCGCCAGACGCACCAGCAGCGCGTTGATCACCTGCTGTGAGGTCGAGCGCGCCCCGCCGCGCTTCCCCACATCGTGCATCTCGGGCGGGACCGGACGCTCCGCGAGCACCGCGTCGAGCAGCTCCTCGCTCACCAGGGCATCGTGGACGATGGCGTCGCAGGAGCGCAGGAGCTCCCGCCCGCGCACGGTCACGAGGCCTGGATCCCCGGGACCCGCTCCGATGAGGTGGACGATTCCGCTCACGAGCCCGGCATCGTCAGGCGCCTCCGCCCTGTACGAGCTTCACGTACTTGGCGGCGTGGCGAGGGCTGTGCTGTCGCAACGCGTCGCGCAGATCGGCCACGCCCACGGCGCGCGCGGCCAGGTGCGCCGCGTACGAATGACGGAGCGAATGTGGCGTGATGGCGGCCGCCACCTCCTCCTCGAGACCGGCGGCGCGCGCCACGCGCTTGAGGCGGTCCCAGGCGCGCTGGCGCGACGTGTGGAGCCTGGTGCCCGGATGAATGAACACGAATGGCCGATGCGCCGCCCGCTTGGGCGTGGGCCGCCGATGCAGCCACGCCGAGAGCCACCGCGCGGCCCGACCCTCGAGCCGGACTTCGCTCTCCTCCCCGCGCCGCCCCACGACATCGATGTGCATGGCCGCTGGTCCGCCGCGTACCGCCGCCACGGTGAGCCCGATGGCCTCGGAGATCAGGAGCGCGCCATGATAGCAGAGGCCGTACAGCGCCAGATCCATCCGCTCCGCGGGGCGCTCCTTTTTCACCTGTCGCTGGAGATGCGCGAAGATCCGCTCCACGTCGCCCTGCGCGATCACGTGCGGCACCTTCGGCTCCGGCACCGGTTCGGCGAGCGCTTCCGCCGGCCCGGGCGCGCGCAGTCCCTCCTCGCTGATGAGATAGCGATAGAAAGACTTTATCGCCTGCAGATGTCGCCGGACGGTGGGTGGCGCCCATTCCTCGTGGGCCGACCGCGCGCCCAGATACTCGATGAGCTCTCGGGGCTCGAGCCCCTCGACGCCGCGCGGCGCGTAGGCGCGCACCAGGTCGGCGACATCGGCATGATACGCATCGATCGTCGCCTCGGCCTTCCCCATCTTCTCCAGCCATGAGGAAAATCGATGCACCGGATCGTAGTCCGGCTCGGGATGCACCTCCGGATGCGGCACCTGCGTGATCGCGTCGCTCACGAAGCGAACACTACGGACAAGCGCGGGAAGCGGGAAGCGGGGAGCGGGGAGCGATTGCGGAGGTGAGTCCCCGGTAGCCAGATTCGCATCCGGCGGCGGCACGCCGCTGGATTCTCGCTTTAACCCCCGCTCCCCTCTTCCCGCTTCCCGCTTCCCGCGCTTTATGACTGACATCGACGTCCTTCTGTCGGAGAACAGAAAGTTCGAGCCGCCACGGCAGTTCAGGGCCGGCGCCCTGGTGGACGACGCCGGCATCTACGAGCGCGCGTCGCGCGATCCCGAGGGGTTCTGGGCCGAGCAAGCGCGCGAGCTCGAGTGGATGCAGCCGTGGACGACCGTGCTCGAGTGGACGCCGCCGCGCGCGAAGTGGTTCGTGGGCGGGAAGCTCAATGCATCGGCCAACTGCATCGATCGGCACATCCGCGGCGCGGGGCGGAACAAGGCGGCGCTCATCTGGGAGGGAGAGCCCGGCGACCATCGGACGCTCACCTACTGGGACCTGTACCGCGAGGTCACCAAGTTCGCCAACGTGCTGGGGCGGCTCGGCGTGCGACGCGGCGATCGCGTCGCCATCTACCTGCCGCTCATTCCCGAAGTGGTGGTCGCCATGCTCGCCTGTGCGCGCGTCGGAGCCATCCATTCGGTCGTGTTCGGCGGCTTCTCGGCCGAGTCGCTGCGCGACCGGATCAACGACGCCGAGGCGCGGGTGCTGATCACCGCCGACGCCGGCTACCGCCGCGGACAGGTGGTGCCCCTCAAGCGAAACTCCGACATGGCGCTGGAGGAGACGCCGTCGATCGAGCACGTGGTGGTGGTGCAGCGTCGCCCGGGCGCGTCCGCCGAGGAGGCCTTCGCGCACATGAAGGAGGGACGCGACCACTGGTGGCATCGCCTCATGGAGGACGCGCCGCTCCACCGCGAGCCGGAGGCGATGGATGCCGAGGACGTGCTGTACATCCTCTACACGTCGGGCACCACCGGGAAGCCGAAAGGAATCGTGCACACCACCGGCGGCTATCTCACCGCCTGTGCCGCGACGACGAGGATGGTGTTCGACCTCCACGAGGACGACGTGTTCTGGTGCACCGCCGATGTCGGGTGGGTCACCGGTCACTCGTATCTCGTGTACGGGCCCCTGGCGAACGGCGCTACCTGCGTGATGTACGAGGGCGCGCCCGATTGGCCGGACAAGGATCGCTTCTGGGACATCTGCGAGCGCTACGGCGTCACGGTCTTCTACACGGCGCCCACCGCGATCCGCGCGTTCATGAAGTGGGGAGCGCGGCACCCCGAGCGACACGATCTCTCGCGTCTCCGTCTGCTCGGCTCGGTGGGCGAGCCGATCAACCCGGAAGCGTGGATGTGGTATCACGAGCACATCGGGAAGGAGCGCTGCCCGATCGTGGACACGTGGTGGCAGACCGAGACCGGCGCCATCCTGATCACGCCTCTTCCGGGCATCACGTCCACCAAGCCCGGGAGCGCGACGATCCCCTTCCCCGGCATCAGCGCCGATCTGCTCGACGCCAACGGCAAGAGCATCCCCGTGGGCGGCGGCTTGCTGGCCATCACCAAGCCCTGGCCGTCGATGCTCCGCACCATCTGGGGCGATGACGAGCGGTACGTACAGACGTACTTCACGAAGTGGCCTGGACGACCCGACCTCTACTTCCCCGGGGACGGCGCCAAGCGCGATGACGACGGATACTACTGGATCCTGGGCCGCGTCGACGACGTGCTCAACGTCGCCGGCCACCGCATCGGAACGATGGAAGTGGAGTCGGCGTTGGTCGATCACCCGGCGGTGGCGGAGGCGGCGGTGGTAGGGCGCGCGCACGAGCTCAAGGGGCAGGCGCTGGCGGCGTTCGTCACGCTCCGCGAGGGGAACACGCCCAGCCCGGCGCTTCGCGACGAGCTGCGCGAGCACGTGGCGCAGAAGATCGGCGCGCTGGCGCGTCCCGACGACGTGCTCTTCTCCGCCGACCTCCCGAAGACGCGCTCGGGGAAGATCATGCGGCGACTGCTGCGCGACATCGCGGAGGGGCGCGCGTTAGGCGATACCACCACGCTCGCCGATCCGAACGTGGTGTCGCGTCTCAAGGATCAGTACGAGGAGCGGGAGGGGTGACGTGACGATCAGCTCGCGGTCCGACCTGGACGGGATGAAGCGCGTCGGCCGCCTGGTCGCGCGCGCGGTCGCGTACATGCGTGGCGAAGCGCGCTCGGGAATGACCACCGCGCAGCTCGATGAGCTCGGCGCGCGGTTTCTGCGCCGCGAGGGCGCACGCTCGGCGCCTCAGCTCACCTACGGCTTCCCGGGATTCAACTGCATCAGCCTCAACGATGAGGTGGTGCACGGCGTCCCCGGCACGCGAGTGCTCCGGCCGGGCGACGTGCTCAAGATCGACGTCACCGCCGAGCTCGACGGGTTCATCGCCGACAGCGCGGTGACCGTGCTGCTGCCGCCCTCGACGAACGAGGCGCGCCGGCTCCGGCACTGCGCTCACATGGCCTTCGCGCGCGCCATGCGCGTGACGCGCGCCGACGTCGCGCTCTCGGAGATCGGCCGCGTGGTGGAGGACGAGGTCACGCGCCACGGCTTCAGCGTCATCCGGGACCTCACCGGCCACGGCGTCGGCCGCCGCATCCACGAGGAGCCATCGGTCCCGAACCACTACTCGCCGTTCACGCGAGGTCGTCTGCGCGACGGGCAGGTGCTGGCCGTCGAGCCGCTGGTGTCATCTCGTCCCGCGCGGATCGTCGAGGAGCCCGACGGCTGGACGCTCCGCACGCACAACCATGCCCTTGCGGTTCACCACGAGCACACGGTGGTGGTCACGAAGGGGAGGGCGTTGGTGTTGACGGCGGCCTAGCGGCTGCGGGGAGCGGGGAGCGGGGAGCGGGGAGCGGACTCTCGGGTCTGGTGCATGAACACAAGGAAAGCGCCGGTCGGTAATCCGACCGGCGCAGTGATATTCGCACCCGGCGTCCGCTCCCCTTCCCGCTCCCCGCGCCTTTACGCTCTCTTGATCACCCGCTGGCGCCCATCCGACGCGTCGTTGAGGCGCAGCGGCGGCTTGCCAGCCTCCTCGCGCGTGGCGGCTTCCTGCGCGCGACGGCGGAATGGGACCAGGTCCTCGCCGAGGATCACGAGCGCGCGCGTCACCACCGTGCTGGCGAGCGGCTCCGGGATCCCCATGACGCGAACGTACGTATCGATCGCGCGATCGAAGGGGAGGTCTTCGGCCAACGTGTCCACGAACATCAGGGCGTTGTCCACATGCGCCCGGATCATCGATTCCTCGGCCCTCGCCTGCGCCAGGCGCAGACGCTTCTCGGCCGATGGGTCCAGCTTTCGAGGGAAGATCGTTTCAGGAAACAACCGACCCAACATGTATGTGCTCCACCCGGTGAGAGGGGCCTTTTCACTCCGTCGTACACCCAGGCTGCGCCACTGTTACAAGGCATAGCGCGTACCAAGCGTCGCCGCCACAGTGACAGGACGAAAGAGCGAAAGGATAAGATTCAAGTGGACCAGGAACCGGTCGAAACGACCGAATTCACGAGTGGTCCGGCCAGGATTGCGGGCACGGCTACGCCGGGCGCTCGGCGTCCGGCTCCGCCGTGGGCGGCGCGCCGACCTCGCGCCAGTCCAGGAGGCTCACGGCGAAGATGGCGAGCATCAGCACCGCCGACGTGACGCACCAGATGCAGATGGCCTTGATGACGAACAGCTCGAGATACGTGAGCCAGCCGGAGAAGAGGACGCTCCACCCCGAGATGCCGAGGAGGGCCAGCGAGATCGTTCGCGAGGCCTCGAAGCGCTCCTGCACGCCAGCGATCGCCAGCACCAGGATCAGGAGATACGTGCCGAGGCCCCAGGCGGCGACCGGGATCCCCAGGAAAGTCGCCCAGCGACTGGTGTTGACCGTCTCGCACGATCCGACCGAGCAGGTGAGGTTCCCGACGGCGCCCACCTTGTACAGCGTCAGATAGAGCGCGATGAAGGTGCCCACCAGCGCCAGCAACGCGATGATGACGCGAGGCCTCACTGCGCCCTGGTCGTGTCGCCAGCCGCCTTGGTGGGAGCAGGGGTGGCGGCCGCCGTCTCCACGCGCGCGGAATCGACGAGGCGCTTGAGCTCGTCGTAGGAGATGGCGCCGGGCACCATCCGCCGCCCGATGACGAAGGTCGGCGTCGACTGAATGCGGCGGCGATTACCCTCCTGCTGGTTGGCGCGGATCTTCGCCTGGTTGCGCCCGCTGTCGAAGCACTCTTCCCAGCGGTTCTCGTCCACCCCGATCTCCCTGGCGTACCGGGAGAAGATTCGCTTGGGATTCGAGGTGGACTGGGTGGACCAATCCACCTGTCCGGCGAAGAGTCTGTCGTGCATCTCCCAGAACTTCTCCTGCTCCGCGGCGCAGGCGGCCGCGTTGTGCGCGGCCAGGCTGTTGCGGTGCTGCTCGAGCGGGTAGTCGAAGAAGCGCAGGTTGGCGATGCCGGTCTCGATCAGACGCGTGCGGACGTCGGGCTCGGTGATGGTGGCGAACTGGGCGCAGGCGGGGCATTCGAAGTCGGCGAACTCCAGGATCTGCACCGGCGCGTCGGCGTTCCCCTTGAGGTAGCCCTCCGCCTGCAGGTTCGAGGCGGGGACGTCGGCGATGGTGGTGGCACGCGCCGGTTGGCCGGCGCTGCGGTAGATCAGGAAGGCACCGACCAGGGCGATCACGGCGAGCGACGCATAGAGCGCGCGGTTCCGGCCCGCGCGCTGACGCTTCACCACGTTGGATCGTCCTCCTCGTCCGGTGTCCACTCGCTTGGTTCCCATTTGTCCTCGGTGTTTCGCGCGTCCCTGACGATGCGGCGGTTCTCGGCGACCTCGGGGGTATCGTACGTGGCCCGCACCTCGTAGTGAAAGAGCTCGCTCCGCACGTCGCCGATCAGCTTGGTGAGCTCGCCGGCGTGATGAAGGAGCTCGCCGCGCGCGTCGAGCTCGCGGATCCGCTCGGCGAGCGCCTTGAGGAGCGCTTCCAGATTTCGCGATCGTCCCTCGTCGTACGTCTGCTCCGACTCCGACATCAGCTGCCTCGCTATGAGTCCCGTCCGGCGTTTCCAGCCCGGCCCGCTTGGCGGGAGCGACCGTGCCGTCCTTCGTTCGACGCCAGCGGGGCGGCGACGTCACGGCGCGGGCTCGCGCCCACGACCGCGGGGTCGCGTCGTCAGCGCAGCGGTGATGATGGGGAGCGTCGCTCGATCGTGCCGGGCGTTCTCCCATGAAAACTAGAAGATGGCACGGCGGACGCAAGCAACGCGTCCGCGCCGCGTCCGATCGTCATATGCTTGACCCTCACCGCCACACGGTGCGAGGTTCGATCGCTCGCACCCATCCACGGAGCGCCACATAGACGCCGACATTCTCCGCATCCCCGCCGGACCGGGCGCGCTGCACGTGGAGCGCTACGGTCAGGGTGGCGAGCCGTTCGTGCTCGTGCACGGGTTTGCGACGTCGAGCTTTCTCTGGCGCGCCGTGGGTCCGGCGCTGGCCGCCAACGGTCACACCGCGTTCGCGCTCGATCTCATGGGCTATGGCGAGTCGGACCGTCCGATCGAGTGCGACTACTCCATCGCCGCGCAGACCGAGTATCTCGATCGGGCGATGACCGCGCTCCGGCTCACCCGCGCCACGGTGGTCGGCATCGACATGGGCGGGGGGGTGGCGCAGCGACTGGCGGTGCTGAATCCGCTCCGCGTGAGTCGTCTGGTGCTGATCAACAGCGTGGGGCTGGACGACTGTCCCGGGAAGGACGTCCGCGCGGTACAGACGGGCACGGCCCGCTTCGCCTTTGCCGTCGCGCGGGGGGTGCTGGGTGCGGCACCGCTGCTGCGACGCGTGCTGGAGGGAAGCGTGGCCGACCCGGCGCACATGCCGGCGCGTCTCGTCGCTCGCTACCTCGCGCCGTTCGTCGGCGCCGATGGGGTGTCACACCTCCTGACCCTGGCTCGCGCCTTGCGAACCGAGGACGTCGAGCAGCTCGACCTGTCGGCGATCACGGCTCCGACGCAGATCGTCTGGGGGGAGGAGGACCGTTGGCTGGACAGCGGCCTGGCCGAGCGGCTTCAGAGCGCGATCTCGGGTAGTACGCTGATCCGCCTCCCGGGAGTGGCCAGGCTGGTGCCGGAGGAAGCGCCGGAGACGCTGAGCCGGATCCTGCTGGAGTGGATGGAGGAGGTGGAGGAGGCGGGCGGGGGAAGGTTGGAGGGGTGAGGTCGGGCGGCGGATGTCACATTTGTGCCTTCAAGCGGACGTTTGTTTCGATTACATTTCAAGGTCTCCATCAGAAGAGAGTGAATTGGCCAAGAAGAACCGTAAGCGTGAGGTAGCGACGCCAACGCCTTTCGAACAGGCGCGCGATGAGCTCTTCCAGCACATCATCCGCTGCGGCGTGCTCCAGGCGGTCCCCGAGCACCAGATCGAGTGGTTCGACGATACCATGGCATATCTGTCCGACCGTTACGCCGAGCTCGACGAGAGCGAGCTGGCGCAGCTCCGGACGCTCGGACTCCGCTTCTGTCAGCCGCCCAAGCAGCGTGACGGACAGCCCGACGAAGCCGCGTCGGCTGCGTAATACGAAAGCGAAGTTGGACGTGCCCTGGCCCCCGCCACCCGCGGGGGCGCTTTGTAGTTAGGCGGTGCGACGCGCGCGGGCGCGCTGGCGCGCCAGCTCCAGCGTGTAGTCGGCGATCGCCACCGCCGACGCCACCCCGGTGGCCAGCACCAGCCACCACACCGCGCCCGGTGCCAGCAGGAGCGCGAAGAGCACCAGCAGCTGGAGCACCGTCACCACCTTCCCCGGGTATCGCGCCTTGAAGCGCGAGGCGCGGAGCGTCGGCATGAGCCAGGCGACGATGAGCCCGACCGCGGTGGCGAGGTCGCGCGAGAGAATCACCAGCACCTGGCCTAACGAGAGCGCGCCCTCGAGCGCGAAGGCGGCCAGCGCCGACAGCACGAACGTCTTGTCGGCGATGGGATCGAGGAGCGCGCCCCACGAGGTCCCGTGCTCGCGCCGCCGCGCCAGCCAGCCGTCCAGCCAATCGCTGAGGGAGGCTCCGGCCACCAGCGCCAGCCGGACGCGCGTGTCCTCCACCAGCAGGAACGCCGCCGCCATCGGGAAGCGCGAGATGGTGAGAACGTCGGGGAGGTAGTACGTGGCGAGACGGCGCACACGCCAAAGCTACGCCCGCGTCACCACGCTTGCCAGCGCGACGGGTGCACGCCTAGCTTGGCGCGTCTCGCTCCGGAGCGACCGTGGCCACCACGATGGATCTGTTGCGCGCACTCCCGATCTTCGCCGTGCTCGACGAGGACGAGCTCGTTCGCGTGAGCGAGCTGTGCGAGGAGCGCGTCTTCGCGCCCGGCGAGTACATCTTCCGTGAGGGAGAGCCGGGAACCCGGCTCTTCGTGATCGTGGAAGGCGAGGTTCGCATCAGCCGCGACATTCCGGGCGCCGGCGAGGAGGCGCTGGCGGTGCTCAAGCCCGGCGCGGTGTTCGGCGAGATGGCGGTGTTCGACCGCAGCCAGCGCAGCACCGACGCCATCGCGCACGGCGGCGCGCGCGTCTTCACCATCAGTCGCGCCGAGTTCGAGATGCTGCTCGACCTGCACCGCGACATCGCGTACAAGGTGCTGTGGTCGATGGTGCGCCTGCTCTCCGAGCGGCTGCGCAGCACCAACGACTCGCTTCGCTCCGTCATGGCCATGGCCATGTTCTGACTCGGCTTCGGCGCGCGTTCGGCGGCGCGACGGCGCGTCGGTCGGCGAGCGCGCTTTGGTGATCTGCGTTGCTTGTCTTTCCCCTCTGCCGCGCCTATTCTCCGCCGCATGTCGAGCGCGTCGCGGCCATTCACACACATCATGGCTGACCTGAGCGGCGTGTCGCCGGCACAGTTGCGTGACACCGCGCTGCTCAGCGGACTGCTCATCGCCGGCGCGGGTGGCGCCGGGTTCGCCACCGTCGGCACCCCGGTGGTGTACACGCGCCCCAACGACAGCGTGGCCGGCGTGCTCGTGCTCGACAGCTGCCACATCGCGCTCCACTCCTTCCCCGAGCGCGAGCTGCTCCTTCTCGACATCCTCGCGCCCGCCAGTCACGACGGGCGCAAGGTGATCGACGTCTTCACGCGCCGACTGACGCCCCGCGGAATCCGGAGCGAGATGCTGCCGCGCGGATGAGCGCGCTCGGTCAGCTGCTGGCGCCGTCGCATCTCGCGGCCGCGCACCTGGTGCTGTCGGCGCTGGTCCTGCTCTGGAACATCGTGATGGCCGGCCGCATCGCCACGCGCCACGACACGCCGCCGGTGCTCGGAGCCCTCAGCGCGGTCGGTGGGCTGCTGGTCGCGCCGGCGCTGTTCATCGTGTGGGCGTCGGGGTCGCTGCTCACCGGTCGCGCGCTCCACACCATCGCCTGGGCGTGGCCGCTCGCGGCCGCGATCATCGCCGCGCAGGCGATCGCCGCGCTGGTGCTCCGCCGCACCGCCTTCCCCATCGGCTTCGCCATCGCCGCCTACGACGTCCTGCTGGCCGTCATCTACACGCTGCGCTACCTCGTGTACACGGGCGACACGGTCCCCGACACGGTGCTCGGGCTCGCCGCGGCGCAGAGCGGGGCACTGTCGGTCACCGCGCATCCGCTGGCCATCGTCCTGCCGTACTACCTTCACGTCCCCATCCTGGCGCCGGCGTCACCGGGGCGCCGCGGCATGGGGACGGTGCTCCGAAGCGCGGTGGCGATGGTCGCCGGTGGCTGGGCGGCCACGATCGCCGGCGCCGTGCTGCTGTCCACGCAAGCCGTCCGGAGCTACGCGATGTTCGAGGGGGAGCGACTCACCGAGCGCGACCGCAACGAGTTCACCGTTGGGCTCAAGCTCTTCCCCACGCTCGACGGACCGCCATCGATGCTCGCGATTCAGAGCGATGTCGCGCTTGCGGACTCCATCGGCGTGGGCGCGGTGAGCGTCTACATCGCTCCCGATGGAGCGCGCGGACGCGCGCTCGATTCGCTCGCTCGCGCGCTGGAGCCGATACGGACGGAGCGGCTGCTCATCGTGGCGCTCGATCTGGCGAGCGGCGACCCGCCCGCCGAGGGCGCGACGATAGACCAGTATCTCGCCGCGCGCGTGCAAGACATCGGCCGCATTGCGAGGCGACTGCGCCCCGACCTCGTGGTGCCAGTGGTGGATCCCTACGGGGCGGCGCGGCGCAGACTCGGAGTCATCGCCGAGGCGGATTGGAAGCAGTACCTCACCCGCTCGGCGGACGCGGCTCGCGCCGCCGGCGCGCGCACGAGCGTGCTGGCACACGTGGGCGGCTTCACGCCACAGGACAGCACGCTCTTCGCGTGGGCGACGTCCGCCTCCTCCCCCGTGTCGGGAGCGGGGATAACGCTGCGGCCGTGGTACAGCGGCGCCACCGCGCTGCGCGGACGGATGGACGCGGCCGACCGATGGATGCAGGCCTCGCCGCCGGCCAAGCCCGTGTGGGTACTCGAGGCCGGCGGCTTCCCAACCGTGCACGGCGACGCCAGTCTGTCGCGCACCTTGCTCGGCTCGCTGGCGTGGGCGACGCGGCATCCGGTGGTGCGCGGCGTGGTCATCTTCGAGGCCAGCGACTACGAGGCGCGCATGGGCCTGCGCGCTCCCGGCGGACGGATTCGGCCGGCGGCCACGTCGCTGAGCCGCGCCGTGCGCGCGCTCGGGGAAAGCTCCGGGAGCTGACGCGGCGCGAGGGACGCTACACGCGCTTCCCCGTGCCGCGGATGACGGCCTGCACCAGCGCTGATTCGTCGAAGCACTCGCGCGCCAGGTCGAGGATGTGCTCCGCCGTCACGGCGCTGACGCGCGCGTCATGCTCCTCCAGCTCGGCCAGGTCGCGCCCGAACATCCAGGCGTCGAGCATCTCGCCCAGTACGGTGGCGCCGCTCTGCCGCGCGATGGCGTGCGTGCCGATCGAGTACCGACGGGCGCGCTCCAGCTCCTCCCCGGTGACCGGCGACTCTCGAAGCTTCTGGAACTCGCGCAGCAGCGCGCTGCGCGCCTCCTCCTCGCGCTCCGGTGACGTGGCGATGTACGAGACGAAGAGCCCGGCCAGCCGCCGCTCGCTGGCGAACGCGCTCACGGTGTACGCCAGCGAGCGGCGGTCGCGAAGCTCCTCGAAGAAGCGGCCGCCGAGCCCGCTGGCCACTCCCGCCAGAAGATGCGCGGCGTAGCGCGTGTCATCGGTGCGCGACGGCCCGGGAAACGCCATGGCGAGCGCCGTCTGCGCTTTGTCCCTCGATTCCGCCACCGTCACCGGGCACCGCAACGTCCGCGGGCGCTCGAGCGAGGCGGGCTCCGCCATGCGCAGCGTCTCGAAGCAATGCGTGAGGCGCTCGGCCATCAGATCGGCGTCCACCGCGCCGACGGCGCCGATGGCGATCGGAGCCTCGAGCACGCGGCGACGATGCCAGTCGCGCACGCGCTCGGCATCGATGCGATGGAGCGTCTCCTCCGTGCCGCTGGCCGGAACGCCGTACGGGTGGCCGGTGAAGGCCGCCTGCGCCAGCAGGCGGAGCGGATAGCGATACATGTCGTCGCGCAGCAGCGCCAGATCGGCGAGGGCGATGTCGCGCTCGGTGTCGAGCGCGCTCTCCGGGAAGGTGGGTTGCTGGACGACGTCGGCCAGCAATTCCACGGCGGCGTCGGCGTAGTCGGCCGGCACCGAGAGCGTCCACCCGAAGCTTTCGGCGCCGACCGCGGTGCCGATGCTTCCGCCGAGGTGCTCGGCGTCGTCGGCGATCTGCTCGGCGCTGCGGCGCGCGGTCCCCTTGATCGACGTGCGCACCAGGAGCGCGGTGAGCCCGGCGAGATCGGCGTCCTCCTCGGTGGCACCGCCGAGCACGAAGACGCCGAGGTGGACGAGCGGCGCCCCCGGCTTGTGCCTGACGAGCACGGGGATGTCGTTTCCGGTGCGGTACACCCGCACGCGCGCGACTTCGCGCTCCACCGGCGGGACGCCCACGCGCACCGCCGCCGCCACCGCCGCGCGTGGGGGCGATACCGGCAGCGGCGCGGGGC
>DATFFZ010000036.1:0-5672 GCA_035249845.1 Gemmatimonadaceae bacterium | reverse complement strand
CGCGCGGCCGCGGGCTGAGGAGCGAATCACATGGAGACCGTGATGACCAACAACGCACTCGACGGGTCGGTCCGACGCGAGACCAGGGCGGCGGCGCCCGCCGCCCCGCGCGAGATCGGCGCGCTCTGGCTCTTCGCGCTCGGCACCGCCACGCTCGGGACGTGGACGATCTACATGGCCATGCCCGGGCTCAACTGGGGCCTGTGGACCCTCGCACTGTCGGCGGGGCTCATCGTCTTCACCCGTCGCTCGGGGAGGGCGCTCACTCCGGCGATGCTGATCCCGCTCGCCCTCGCCTGCGCCATCTCGTCAGGCGCGGCGATCACGGCCGATGAGCCGTGGCTCGTGCTCATCGTCCTGGTGACGGCCACGCTCATGGCCATCGCCATGCTCTTCGCCGGAGGCGCGCGGGCGGACCGCGCCGGCACGCTCTGGCTGCTCACCGCTCCCTTCGTGGCCGCCATCAGCGCCGCCATCGAAGTGCTCAGGCGAGCCGCGGAAGCGGTGGGTCTCATCCGCGCCGAGCGCAGCATGCCCTGGCTGCGCGGGATCCTCATCGCCATCCCCGTGGTCGGCGTCTTCGCCCTCCTCCTCTCCGGGGCCGACCCGGTGCTGGCCGGGTGGCGCGAGGCGTTAGGCACGCTGCTCGACGAGCTCGCCTGGCTGCCGCGGCTGGTGTTCTTCTCGGTCCTCGGTACCATCGCGTTGGGCGGCTTTGGCTACGCGCTGCGGTCGCGCGACAACGTTGTGGAGGTGTCGTCGTCCACTCCGCGATTCCAGCTCGGCGTCACCGAGCGTCTGATCCTCCTCGGCTCGGTGGCCGTGCTGTTCGCGCTCTTCCTCGGGCTCCAGCTCAGCTACGTGTTCGGCAACGTGCCCTCGGTGGCCGGGAGCGGAGTCACCTTCGCCGAGTACGCCCGGCGCGGGTTCGGGGAGCTGACGTTCGTGGTCACGCTGTGCACGCTGCTCATCCTCGTCGCCGATGTGTACGCCGCGCGCGGTCCGAAGGAGGAGTTGGTGCGGCTGATCCAGCTGGTGCTGGTGGCCGAGTGTCAGCTCTTCCTCGTCTCGGCCTTTCGCCGCGTGCTGCTGTACGAGAACGCCTACGGCTTCACCACCGCGCGGCTGTACGCGCAGGCGTACATGGTGGTGGTGTCGCTCTGCCTGGCGATGCTGGCGTGGGAGATCTGGCGGTCCATCGACGCGCGGCGGCTGGCGCGCCGTGTCGCGGTGGTGGGGGCCGCCGCCTTCGCGCTCCTCATCTTCTGGAATCATCACGCCTGGATCGCCGAGCAGAACCTCGACCGCCACGCGCGAACGGGGAAGATAGACCTGCAGTACCTGGCCCGTCTGTCGCCGAACGCGCTTCCCACGGTGGTAGCGGCGATGCCGCGGATGACCGCGGCCGACGCGGCGTGGCTGCGCACCTGTCTGCACCAGACGTACTGGGGGAACCAGCAGTGGCAGGATGGCGGGAGCTGGTACGAGTGGAACGTCCGGCGTGCCAGGGCGCGCCGGGCGCTCGCCTCGGCCGGAATCGATGTTTCGGTGCGGCCGGCCCCGACCGTGCAGGGGAACTCCGATCCGATCTGCCGGTACATCCCGGCATGAGCAAGGGCATGCGCGTCCTGGCGGTCACCGGCGGCCTGATCGCTACCGGAATGGTCGTCGGGGCGCTCTGCGCCGTGGTGGCGTTTCCGCTGATAATTCTTCCGCTCGGCCTCTCTCCGGACGTCTCCGAGTCGGCGCTGTTGGCGATCGCCGCGCTGTTTGGCGCGATCATCGGCGGGGTGATGGCTCCGGTGGTGGCGTGGGGGCTGCTGCGCCGCGTGCCACTCGGTCGCGCCGTGGGATGGTCGGCCGTGGGGACCGTGGTCGGGGCCGTCGCCGGAATGATCGTGCAGGAGAATCCGGTCACTGGCGCCGTCGCCGGCTTCGTGGCCGCGGCGATCTGGCTCTGGGCGCGCCATCGTCCCACCCCTGACGTGGCTCGGGTGCCCCGATAGCTTTCCGGCATGCCGTCTGAGCACGCACCGGAGACCATCGAGGGCTGGTACGCCCTTCATCAGATCTTCACGGCCGACCGCGCCGCGCTTCGCGCGGAGGCGCCGACCTCCCTCGACTACATGCGCGACCGCGCCGCCGCCACGCTGGGCGAGCTGGCGTCGTCGGGGGGCGAGGGGTGGAGTGCCGTCGTCCCGCTCGTCGGATCGGCGGCGGACATCATGCTCGTCCACTTCCGTCCCACGCTGGATGAGCTGGGCGATGCACAGCGCGCCGTGTCGCGGGAGCCGCTCTTCGACCTCATGCGTCCGGTGTACACCTTCCTGAGCGTCACCGAGGCGGGGCTCTATCACGCGAGCGCGCAACTGGCGAGCGACGCCGAAGCGCGCGGCGGGAGCGTGGGGGACGAGCAGTATCAGACCCAGATGGCGGAGCGCGTGGGGGCCGAGCGGAAGAGCGCGCAGGTACGGAAGCGACTCTTCCCGGTGCTCCCGAGCGAGATGCCGTACGTCTGCTTCTACCCGATGTCGAAGCGGCGGGACGCCGAGCAGAACTGGTACACGCTTCCGCTCGAGGAGCGCAGCAGGTTGATGCAGGCGCACGGGCTGACCGGGCGACGGTACGCGGGTCGCATCGTGCAGGTGATCACCGGCGCGATCGGGCTCGACTCGTGGGAGTGGGGAGTGACGCTCTTCGCGCGCGATCCGCTCGACTTCAAGAAGCTGGTGACGGAGATGCGCTTCGACGAGGTGAGCGCGAAGTACGCCGAGTTCGGGGATTTCTACGTCGGCCGGGTGCGCTCGCCCGAGGAGTGGCTGGCGTCGCTCCCGTGACGCTTCACTGGTCAATCGAGGAGAGGTGAGATGAGGGGACGCGGTGTGGCACTGGCCGCGCTGGTCGTCGGATCGTGCGCGGCTCTGTCGCTCCCCGTGCGGGCGCAGACCTTTCCGGTTGACGATCCGGTGCTCGAGCGGATCTGGGCGCTGGGGATGGATAGCTCGCGGGTGGAGGAGCTGGCGCAGGCGCTGACCGACTCGATAGGGCCGCGGCTCACCGGGAGTCCGCAGCTCAGGGCGGCGCAGCGGTGGATCCTGTCGCGTTACGAGGCGTGGGGGATCGCGGCGCGCGAGGAGCGCTACGGCACGTGGAAGGGGTGGCGTCGCGGCTACACGCACGTCGATCTCATCGCGCCACGCGTGCGCACGCTGGAGGGGACGATGATGGCGTTCAGCGCCGGCACGAAGAGGCCGGTGGAAGGGGACGTCATCGTGCTGCCGTTGCTCGAGACTGGTGAGGCGTTCGAGCGGTGGCTGCCGGCCGCGCGCGGGAAGTTCGTGCTGACCGCTGCGCCGGAGCCGAGCTGCCGTCCCGACGACGCGGATACGCGGTGGGCGACGCCGGCGGTGCGCGCGCGGCTCCAGCGGCAGCGCGATTCCATAGCCGAGTCGTGGAGCGCGCGGCTGCTCCTGGCCGGCGTCGACAACGCGGGTCTCCAGAGGCGGCTCGAGGCGGCTGGCGCGGCGGGGATTCTGTGGGCGCGCTGGTCGCGCGGGTGGGGGGTGGACCGTCTGTTCGGCACCGATGTGCAGCGGGTGCCGGTGGTGCAGCTCTCGTGCGAGGACTACGGGCTCGTCTTCCGGCTGGCCGAGCGGGGGCAGGGTCCGCGTCTCCGGCTGGATGCGCGGTCTCAGTCGTTAGGTGAGGTTCCGGTCTTCAACGTGCTCGCCGAGCTGCGCGGGCGGGAGAAGCCTGACGAGTACGTGATGCTCTCGGCGCACCTCGACACGTGGGACGGCGCTTCCGGCGCGACGGACAACGCCACCGGGACCGTGATGATGATGGAGGCGATGCGGGTGTTGAAGGCCGCGTTGCCATCGCCGCGGCGCACCATTCTGGTGGGGCACTGGGCTGGGGAGGAGCAGGGGCTCAACGGCTCGCGCGCGTTCGTGCAGGATCATCCCGACGTCGTGGGCGGCGTGCAGGTGCTGCTCAACCAGGACAACGGGACCGGGCGGGTGACGCGGATCGCGATGCACGGCTTCACCGAGGCCGGCGGGTTCTTCGCGCGGTGGCTGGCTCGGATTCCGGTGGAGCTGTCGAGCCAGATCGAGCTGGACAATCCCGGGCGGCCGACCACCGGCGGGAGCGATCACTCCGCGTTTCTGTGTGCCGGGGCGCCGGCCTTTCGGCTGAGCGCCGAGGACCACGACTACAACGTGTACACCTGGCACACCACGCGCGACACGTACGACAAGGTCGTCCCCGAGAACGTGCGGCAGAACGCCGTGCTCACGGCGATGCTGGCGTATCTGGCGAGCGAGGATCCGGAGCGTGTGCCGCGGGACCAGCGGTTGATGACCGCCAACGGCGACAGCGCGGCGTGGCCCACGTGTCGCGCGCCGCGCCGATCGTCGAGCGAGCCGCGCGCTCGTTAGGCGTCAGGCGCCTGAGGGGAACTATTCGCCCGGGCCGTCGATGGCGTGGGTGAAGGTGTGCTTGAGCGCCGGGTTCGTGCGGTAGAGGTAGGTGCCCATGATCGCCGCCGCGATCAGGTTGCCGGCCATGATGTTGTACCAGGCCAGCGCGCCCAGGTCCGTCGTCTCCTGCAACAGGGCGACGAGGGCGTGGAAGCCGATCTCGAAGGCGACGAAGAGGATGACGAAGCCGAGGAGCACCGACGGCTCGCGCGCCGCGGCGCGCACGATGGCGGCGGCGAGGATGCCGACCACGATGAAGGCGGCGTAGTGGAAGATCGTGTAGGCGAGGATGTGCAGGAACTGACTCTCCCCTTCGGGGACCGGTCCGAGGACCGCGAAGAGCGCGCGTCCGAGCGTGGTGGGAGTGTAGAGTGGGCGGCCGGAGATGAGGTCGACGAAGAGGAACCAGACCGCGATGGCCGTGGCGCCGAGAATTCCGGCGATCGCTCCCTCGCGGAGGAGCGGGTGCGGCGTCTCGCGGAGCGCGCGCCATCCGGCGCGGAACTCCTCCGTGGCGCGCAGATAGGCGGTGAGGAGGAGGAAGACGAAGAGGATCGCCGGGATGTAGGCACCGGGCTCGCCGCTCACGATCTGCGTGATCGTGGCGGGGACCATGAGGAGGGCGAGGAGCAGCGCGGCGGCGGGCGCGAGCGCGGGGATGAGGAGCGCGATGGCTCCGGCGACTTCGACGATGCCGACCACGACGCGGATCCAGCCTGGGAAGCCGCGCATGGCGGCGGCCTGGAGGAAGAAGGGCTCGCTGCCGATGAGCTTCGAGATGCCGGCGGTGAGGAAGATCGCCGCGAGGGCGATGCTGAGGAGCCAGACGAGCGGGGAGCGTCGCGCGCGCGTGTCCGCCATGGTGCCTCCGGTGCTCGTGTGAGGCGGGTGCGGTGGGGGCGGTCTGGTGGAATAGGGTGGGGGAGTGGGGGAAAGGCAATCGGTTGAGGCGGGTGGGGCGGGGTGGTATACTTAACGGTTGGTCCGCGCGTGGAAGCGCGTGGACGGGACGTGGCGCAGCCCGGTAGCGCACCTGAATGGGGTTCAGGGGGTCGCGGGTTCAAATCCCGCCGTCCCGACTAAACGCAAGCGTTGGATGGAGAAGGCGATGCGGGGAAGGGGAATGCGTCAGTGACGCGTTCCCCTTCATTCCATGTATGAATTCTGTGTGCGGGCGCCGCTCGCTAGCCA
>DATFFZ010000035.1:0-3504 GCA_035249845.1 Gemmatimonadaceae bacterium | reverse complement strand
CATCTCGCGCGCCGCCAGCGTGAGCTCGAGCGAGAAGCGACGGTCCATCAGCTCGCCGTGCCGCTCGGCGCGCTTCCGCTGCCGGGCGAGCGAGCGCACCTGGCTCTGCACCTCGGAGATGAGGTCGTCGAGCCGGGAGAGGTCGATCGTCGTCTCCTCCAGACGCCGCTCGGTGGAGCGACGCCGGTCTCGATAGAGTCCGACGCCGGCCGCTTCCTCGAACAGCTCGCGCCGGTCATCCGGACGGTCCGACAGGAGCGCGTCGATCATCCGCGCCTCGATCACCACCCCCGAGTCCGCGCCGAGCCCGGTGCCGCGCACCATGTCGTGGATGTCGCGCAGACGGCAAGGGGACTTGTTGAGCAGGTACTCGCTCTCTCCGGAGCGGGAGAGCCGCCGGGTGATGACCACTTCCTTGAAGGGCACCGGCAGCGCGCCGTCGTCGTTCTCGAAGAAGAGCGAGACCTCGGCGATGTTCACCGCGCGGCGCGCCGAGGATCCCTGGAAGATGACCTCTTCCATCTTCGCGCCGCGAAGGGCGCGCGCGCGCTGCTCGCCGAGCACCCAGCGGACGGCGTCGGAGACGTTGGACTTGCCGCATCCGTTCGGGCCGACGATGGCGGTGACACCGGGCTCGAAGAGGAGCTCGGTGTTGTCGGCGAAGGACTTGAAGCCCTGGAGCTCCAGCTTCGTCAGGCGCACTAGAAGGCTCTCCCGGTTCGATACACCACGGTCGGCTCCAGGCCGAGCGCGTGGAACATGCCGAGGAGCGACGTCGCATCCTCGGGTGAGGCAAACGCCCCCGCGTACAACGTCGCGGTCCCATCCACTTGCCGGAGCGCGTACACGGGGAGACCCCGCGCATGATAAGCGGTCACCAATCCCCGCGCGTTCTCCGCGGTGATGCCGCGCTCCACCACCAGCGCGTACGGCACGCGGACGGCCGTGCCGCGATCCACCGGCAGGAAGCCGCGCGATCGGAGCGACGCCAGCAGCGATTCGGCCTGGAGGCTGTCCCTGAAGGCGCCGGCCAGCAGCGCGTACCAGCGCGCGCTGTCGGGGCCGACGATCAGCGGCGTGAAGGTGACCGCCGGAATTCCGCTCCTGATGGCGCCGTCGAGCTCGGCGTTGGTCTCGGTGAAGCTCGAATACTTGAACAGCTCGACGCCGAACGCCATAGCCGATGCCGAATCCGCCACCGGAATCATGACCGGCGGCACCGCCACACCGGCGGCGCTGTCGTTCGTGCCGACCGTGGCCGGTGTGCTGTCGGTGGGCGCCGCCGCATCGGCGTCGTCGTCCGACTTCCCCGCGGTGCCCCACAGCACCGCCGCGGCCACGGCCAGGAGGAGCAGCGTGGCTGCCACGACGAGGAGCGTTCGTCGTCCGCTTCCGCCGCCGAACACCGCGGCCAGCGCATCATCGGCGACGGCCGCGTCGCCCGCGTCAGGCGCCGTGAGCGCGGCGGGGCGCACCGTCGCCAGAACTTTTCCCGGCACCGAGCGACGCTCGTCGCCCACGACGATCGCTCCGTCCACCGACTCCACCAGTTGCTCCAAGCCGCTGGCGCGCGCCGGAACGAGGATCAGCAGCAGCGCCTCCACTTCTCGAAAGCCACTCGTCAGCTTCGACCAGCGATCGCTGCGCAGAATGGAGTCGTAGTCGATCGGCTCCATCCCGCTCGGCAGCACGTACAGGTTCTTGGCCGAGTCGATGGGATGCGCGATGCGCGTGAGCGAGACGCCGTAGAGAAAGGAGTCGACCAGGCCGTGTCCTTCGCCGGCCGGCACCAGGGCCTGGAGCGCCGAGACCTCGCCCACCAGATCGCCGATCGCCACGCGCCGGCGGCGCGCCTGGATCCGGCCGATCCCCAACGCCACCTTCGCCGCCGCGACCGGGTCGCGACCGACGATCACCGCGGCCGACACGCCATCCAGCTTGGCGGCCAGCTGCCGTCCTTCGTCTTCCCAGTCGATCGCCACGGCCTCGGAGGTGCCAACCACCTAGGGCGCTCCTTCGTAGATCCAGAACGACTGGCCCGTCGCGTACGCGACGCGCTCGGCATCGGCGCGGGTGGGGAATGGGCCCGCCACCACGCGATATATGGTAATGCCATCGCGCACCGTGGTCACCACTCGCGGCGTGGCGCCATCCACCTGAAGACGGCGTGCCGTCTCCCGCGCGGCGCTCTCGTCGCGGAGCGCGGCGAACTGGATGGTGAACGCTGGCGGTCGCGCCGTGTCGCGCGGCGTGTCGCTACCGGCGGACTCGTTGCGAGGCGGAGGGGCGCTGTCGGCGGGCACCTCCGCACCCTCGAATGGGTTCGCCGGCGCGGCGCTGTCCACGGGCGCCTCGGGCGGTTGCACGGCGAGCTCCTCCTCGGTGGGAGTCGGTCGCGGCCGGAAGCCATCCCAGAGGATGAAGTGCCAGGCGTCGCGCGCGCCGTTCCGCACGGTCTCGCCAGGCTGCAACGTCTCGCCATCCACGAGCACGACGTCGGCGCCTCGCACCAGCGCGATCGATCCGTCGGGCGCGACGGCGGGAAGATCGCTGCGCCAGGCCGTCGCGACCGCGCCGATGAGGTTGTCGTTCCCGATGGCGATGACCCACGCCGAGTCGGCGCGTCCCGGGCGCGCCAGGACGTATCGCCCCGTGGGGTCCATGCGCAGCTCCGAGGGGATGCCCGGGAGCTCGATGCGCGCGTCCACGTCGCCCGAGTAGCGGTCGATGACCATGAGCTGCGGCGCCGAATCGAGCGCGAGGTAGATGCGATCGCCGCTGGGGGTGGTGACGACGGAGCGCGGCTTCCGCTCGAGCTCCACTCTCGGCACTGGCGCGAGGTCGCGCCCGCGGAGCCCGATGAGCGCCGTGTCGGTGGTGAGATAGAGCCGGTCGCCCGCAGCGGAGGGGACGACTCGTGAGGCGCGCGGAACCACCGCGGTGTCGGTGATGCGTGTCTCGGGAGGGAAGAGGTGCCACACCACGGTGGACTGGCCGCGGTCGGCGAGGACGAGAATGGAGCCGTCGAGCTGCGGCACGATGTCGCGCGCGGGGATGGGTGGCTTGAACTGCCACGCCCCGGCCGGTGTCAGGCGATTGACGGTGCCGTTCTGCCCGATCCCGAAGATGGCTGCGCCGTCGAGGGAGGTGACCTTCGTGAGCTTGGGTGTAGCCTCGCGCGTGACGCCGCCGAGCCTGAGGTCGATGCGGATCGGCGCGCCCCTGGCGTCGAGCGCCGCGATGGCGCCTCCGTTGGGATCGAAGGCGAGCACGCGCTCCACCGCCGGCGCGCGCGCGCGCGATGTCCAGACGGTGGAGTCGAGACGGGGATACGCGTAGGCCCGCACAGCGCCGCCGGCCCGCGGGATGCGGATGGCGAGCATGTCGGGACCACTCGAGCTGCTGGCGACGGAAGGTGAGTCAGCGGCGGCCGGGGTGCTGTCGCGGTCGCCAGAGCCGCAAGCCGTGACCAGCACGAGCGCCAACGCGCAGAGCGTTCGCACG
>DATFFZ010000034.1:0-13437 GCA_035249845.1 Gemmatimonadaceae bacterium | reverse complement strand
ACGACTTCAACTACCGGGCGACCAAGGAATCCATTGCCCGGGCCATGAAGGGCGAGCCCAAGACCGACGCCGTCATCGCCGGGGCCAAGACCGCCCGACACCCCTTCGCCAGCGGCGCCGAAGGCTGACGCGATCGCGGGGGCTCCGCAGCCGCCCGAGCCGAGGGGCGAGGCGCGACTTCGGTCGCTCCTCGCCCCTCGAATCATCTGTAGCCCGCGCCCTCCAGCCCTCGGGGTCTGCCCCTTGCGTGGAACGCCTGCCGTACCACCACCACACGAGCACCCAAGACGCGGAGGGCGTCATGAGATCGATCGCAATAGGCGCGGTGATTATCGCCCTGACCGCTTGCAACGCAGGCGACGACCGCGCGGCCTCCGACACGGCCGCGACGACGACGGGAGCCTCGTCAGGCGCACTTGCCGATACCGCGGGCGGAGTCGCACCGGCCACCGGGGCGACGGGCACCGCGGCCACCACCGGCACGGGAACGATGGGAGCCACCGACACAGGAGGAGCTGCCGGATCATCGAGCGGGACCATGGGCGACACCGCGCAGAACCAGACTCAGTCCGGCGTCACCGACGCGAGCGGCAAGTCCACGCTCGGGCCGAACGTGAAGAAGACCGAGCCGACGCAAGGGCAGGCGGTGACGTCGAAGGGCGACACCATCAAGCCGAAGCAGCCATAGCACCATCGCGGCACGAAAGACGGCGCGGGGTGCGGTCGATCGACCGCACCCCGCGTCACCATCGGCATTTCGATTCCCGCGACCAGCGCCCGCTACAGACCGAGATTGTTCCCGCGCGAGTAGGCGTAGAAGGCGTCCCCACTGCTCTCGTGGCCCGCCTCGCAGTGCGCGCGGCGATCATCGAAGAGCACGCAGAACACGCCGACCGACTGCCAGATGCTCTCCCATCGCATCATCACCCCACGATCGGCGCCCGAGAACGTGACGTACGGCTGTCCGTCCTTGGTGGCCACGTGCGTGTGGATGGTGCCGAGCCAGTCCGGCGGCCGGCACTGGAGGAGCGATGCGGTGGCGGCCACGCTCATCGAGTCGGCGGACGACGCGATGACCGGCTCCACCCTGGTGATGAAGGTGACTCCCTCGAAGCGATACCCCCCGATGCAGGCGACACGCTCCTGTCGCGCGCCCGCGCTGACCTGCCAGAGCGTGCGCAGCGACGTCCGGGCGGATGTACCGAAGCGGAAGTCGCCCTGATTGAAACCGGATATCGGGAGATAGGGTCCGACGTCTTGCGCACGCGCTTCGATGCCGGGAAGGAGCCAGGCAGAGAGCAGAAATGGAAGACCGCGACTGACGCGCATTGTGACCGCCACGTTCTCTCGGTGCGAAGTACGATTGAGTCGGCGCGAGTCCGACAGGAGGGGGGACGAGCTGGCGTCCGCTAGCGCTGCACCAATAACGCGAGGAACGTCGGTGAGACAGGTGCTTACACATTCCTGACGGACATCGCGCCGGAGAGTCACTGAGGGACGAACATCCTTACTGGAGTATCCGTATGAGGCGACGCCGGCGGATCCATCGCCGGGCCGACAAACGCCTGATTGTGTACTCCGTTCCGAGCGGCCACTGTCCATCCAACTACCCTGTGATCGTGTGCCTCGGGTAAGTTTGGCAAGCAGTGCGCCACCGCAATGAGACTTTGTTAACGAACGCGCCGCGCCGGCGAGACGTTCCTCCACCCTGGCATTCGTCGTGAATATGAGTCGTCTTTCTCTCGTTATGCTGGCCGCCTGCGGCACGCTCGCCCTCGCCGGCGACCTTGCGGCCCAGGATCCGGCCACGCCGCCCTCGGTCGCGTTCATTGGAGTCGCCTTCGATGGAACGCACGCGAACTCGATTCAGCCCGGCGACTCGGGGACTGCGCTCCAGGCCGCCGACCGCATGCGGGCCGTCATTCAGGAGACCAGCGGCGTGGCGCTCGTCGACACCGCTCGTGTTTCCGCCGAAGTGCGCAAGGTGGAGCGTCCCGGCATCACCTGCAGCACCGACGTCGCCTGCGCGCGCCGAGTCGGCCGGGCCCTCGGCGCCAGGTGGGTGGCCGTCGGTCGTCTCCGGAAGGTGAGCAACCTGATCTGGTACTTGTCAGGCCAGCTGGTGGAGGTCGAGAGCGGGCGCGTCGCGCTCAACGACGAGCTCGAGCTCAAGGGCCCGCGCGACGAGATGCTTCCGCGCGGCGCCGCGTCGCTCGCCAGGCGGATGGCGCGCACGGCGAACGGCGAGCTCGGCACCTCCTCCTCGCGCGACTAGCTCGACGCCGGGAGCGCAACGCCCGCGCCGGCGCGTTCCGAACGGGGCCGGATTGGGATACTTTTCCGCCCGTTCCCTTCCCCGGCACCCAACGTCGTGAGCTACGTCGACCGGAACCTCCTGGCGGGTGAGCGCGTGGTGTATCGCGCGCGACTGCATCGGCTCCTCTACCTGGTGCCGGCGCTGCTCCTGGCCGCCGCCGTCGCCCTCGCGGTGTTCGGCGCGGACATCGGGTTCGGATGGTCGATCGGCGTCGGCGTCGTGGGACTGGTGACGTTGCTGGTGACCCACGTCGCCTGGCTCTCCTCGGAGTTCGCGGTGACCAACATGCGCGTGATCGCCAAGACGGGGTGGATCGAGCGCACGACGGTGGAGACGCTCCTCTCCAAGATCGAGGCGATCGGGGTGGACCAGCAGCTCTGGGGACGCATGTTGGGGTTCGGCACGGTGCAGATCACCGGAACCGGCGGAACGCGCGAGCGATTTCGCAAGATCGCCCGACCGCTCGAGCTGCGGCGGCAGATCCAGGCGCAGATCATGGCCGCCGACGACCGGCGGCTCAGCTCCGCGGCCCAGGGCGGCGGAGGACACATGCCGCGCGAGGAGCGGGATTGCCCCTGGTGCGCGGAGCGAATCCTCGTGAAGGCGAAGATCTGCAAGCACTGTGGGCGCGAGGTCGCCTGACGAGAGCCCGCATCACACCCAATACGAATGGCCAAGCCGAAACGGAGCGACCGACCGGCGCCGCTGGTCGGGATCATCATGGGAAGCAAGAGCGACCAGGCCACGCTGGCGCCGGCCGCCGAGCTTCTCGACGAGCTCGGCGTGCCACACGAGGTGCGGATCGTCTCCGCTCACCGGACGCCGGACTGGATGTTCGAGTACGCCAGCACCGCCGAGTCGCGCGGCTTGGAGGTGATCATCGCCGGCGCCGGCGGCGCCGCACACCTGCCGGGGATGGTGGCGTCCAAGACGATCATCCCGGTCCTGGGCGTGCCCATTCCGGCAACGATGCTCGCGGGCGTGGATTCCCTGCTCTCGATCGTGCAGATGCCCAAGGGCGTGCCGGTGGGGACGCTCGCCATCGGACAGCCGGGCGCGGTGAACGCGGCGTTGCTGGCGGCGGCGATCGTGTCGGCCTCGCGCCCCGAGATCCGCGAACGGCTGCGCGCCTGGCGCGCCGCGCGCCGCGACGAGGTGCTCGGCCAGCGCGAGCTGTCGTGACCCCGATCCTCCCCGGCGCCACCATCGGTCTCCTCGGTGGCGGGCAGCTGGGCCGCATGACGGCGCTCGCCGCGCGCGTTCTCGGCTACGGCGTTCGCGCCCTCGACCCCGACCCCTTTTGCGCGGCGCGCGCGGTGAGCGACGAGGTGCTGACCGCGCCATTCGATGATGAAGACGCCGTGATCCGTTTGGCCCGAGGCGCCGACGTCCTCATGCCGGAGATCGAGCAGATCTCGACCCGAGGCATGGCCCGCGCCGCCGAGATCGTCCCGGTGCGACCGGGCGCCGCGGTGCTGGAGATCGTGCAGGACCGCGCTCGCCAGAAAGAATGGCTTCGCGGACACGGTTTCCCCGTGGGCCCCTACGAAACGGTGTCGACGCCGGACGAATTCGTGCGCGCCGTCCGAGCGCTGACCGGCGCCAGCATCGCCAAGGTCGCCGCGGGCGGATACGACGGCCGGGGACAGGCCAGCGTTCTGGATCCCTTGCACGCCGAGGAGGCGTGGCGTGCCATCGGGGGGCGTCGCTGCGTGGTCGAGCAGCGGCTCTCGTTGGCGATGGAGCTCTCGGTCTGCGTGGCGCGCCGGCCGAGCGGAGCGCACGCGGTGTATCCCGTGTCGCTCAATCAGCACGAGCAACAGGTGCTCGCCTGGGCGGTGCTCCCCGCGCCGATCTCGCCGGAGCTCGCTCGCCAGGCGCGGGCGCTGGCGGTCGACATCGCGCTGACGTTGCAGGTGGAAGGGCTGCTGGTGGTGGAGCTGTTCGTGACGAGTGATGGCGGCCTGCTGGTGAACGAGCTGGCTCCGCGGCCGCACAACACCTTCCACTCCACCGAGCTCGCCTGTGCCACCAGTCAGTTCGAGCAGGCGGTGCGCGCCATCTGCGACCTGCCGCTCGGCGACACCACCGCGGCGCGCCCGGCGGCGATCGTGAACCTGTTCGGCGATCTCTGGCTGTCGGATCGCGCCCCGCCGTTCGATGAAGCGCTGGCGGTACGAGGCACCCGGCTTCACCTGTACGGGAAGCGTGCTCGCCCGGGGCGGAAGATGGGCCATCTGGTGGCCGTGGGAGAGACGCCGGACGCGGCGGTCGCGGCGGTGCACGAGGCCCATCGGCGCCTCCTGGGCCATGAGCCGAGCGCGGAAGAGCTGGGAGCCACGGCGCGGCTTCGGGCGGGGAACGATCCGGAGGACAACGAGTGAAGCGAGTGGCGCGGGTCGTGCGAGCTGTCGGGTGACAATGGTGCACAGGACGAACTCCAACATCGATCGCCATGCGTAAAACCACGATCACGGTGCTGGCGGCCGTCGCGTTGAGCGGCTGCTCCCGTCGCGTCGACACGCCGGGCGCGAGCCCGGCGGAGAGCACGGCGCGGGCCGAGCTCACGACGGCGACGGGTCAATCAGCGGGAACGGTGGCGCTGACCGAGACGCCGCACGGCGTGCTCATCACCGCCCAGCTGTCGAATCTCCCGCCGGGCACGCACGCCATCCACGTGCACGAGACGGGTCGCTGCGATGCTCCCTTCACCACCGCCGGCGGTCACTTCAATCCCGGCGGGCGAGTCCATGGATTCCGCCAGGAGCGCGGCCCGCACGCCGGGGATCTCCCGAACTTCCGCGCGGCCGACAACGGCAGCGCGCAGGTGGAGATGCTGCTCACCACGGTGACGCTCCGCTCCGGCTCCACCAGCCTCTTCGACGACGATGGCTCGTCGCTGGTGGTGCACGCGGGGGCGGACGACTACGTGACGGACCCGGCTGGAAATTCGGGGTCGAGGATTGCCTGCGGCGTGATCAGGCGTTGATCGCCGATGCGCGAGTGCCGACTCTAGCTTGCGGGTCCGACGAGCCAGCGCGCCCTCGTGGTGGCGACCACATCGCCCGCCTCGTCGCGGATCGTCGCCGTGACCTCGTGCTCGCGGCGCTCGCTGGCGTCCGGGATCTGGCACTGGCATTCGGCCACCAACCGGCCGCGCGCCTTCTTGTGGAACTCGATCGAGAGCCCGGTCACGATCGACCGCGCGCTCGCCGGCAGACCGGCGATCATCGCCAGTCCGCTCGTCACCTCACCGAGGTTGAGTAGCGCCACCGCGTGGATGGAGCGGAGATGGTTGCGCACGATGCGCCGGTCCTTCATCTCCACGCGCGCGTATCCGGGGCGCATCTCGAGCACCCGAGGCTTGATGGTGCCCGTGTAGGGCACCAGGCGCCCGAGGAGCATCGCGAAGATCGTCTTGCCACCCGGCCGGCGACCAAGACGCTCCCAGGCGGAGGTGAGGCGGGTGGAGGGAGATGCGTACATCGCGCTCGCAATCGTGGTGGGCGGCGCATGATACGTCCCACCTCGTGCACCAGCAAGCGCTCCATCGTCACCGCAGGAGCTTGGGCCCGTCCCCTCGGGTGAACAGCAGCGTCAGGCGCCGCCGGCCGTCGGTAGCCCGCACCACGTTGACCTGATCCTCGAAGCGTTCGGTGAGCATTCGATTCTCCACCGTCGCGCCATCGAATCCGTGACGCAGCGTCGCCTGCCCGGTGATCCACAGCAGCGCGTCACGGCGCGTCACGCCCTCCCACCGCACGCTCGCCACCTGTCCGTCGCGCTCTCGAAGCCGGATCTGCCGTCCGACGTAGGCCACGACGCCGGCATCGTCGCGCCCGGTGACGGGGGTGAGGTCATCCTCGAACGCACGCACGCTCACGGCCGCCGTCCTCGTGGCCGGGCGGTATCGAATCTCGGTGATGGTCGTGTGCAGCGGATGCCGCGCCGCGGCGAGGGACACCACGCACGCGGCGAGCGCCGCCACGGCGCTGAACTTCACCACGGTGCGCGCTCCACCGCCCAGTGCAGCGCGATGGCCGCCACCGCGGCGGTGAACGCGCTGACGACCCACACCGCCGGTCGCCATTCACCCACCCGATACACCGCGGCCAGCGCCACGAGGAAGAGAATGTGATCGGCACCGCGAGGATCGGTGATGTGCCGAAGACCCAACTCGGCGAAGGCCAGCCATTCGCTCATCGGTCTACCTCGCCACCGAGGGCTTTCAGCGCCGCGCGCGCGCTGTCGGCGTGGGCGTGGTGAAAGCGCTCGTTGATGCGGAGCGCGCGCGACAGGTGGCGGCGCGCCGCCGCCCGGTCCCCGCGCGCGGACGCGATCATCCCCGCGTGGTAGTACGGCAACGCGTCGCCGGTGCCGAGCGACAGCGCCTCACGACTGGCGGCCGTCGCCTCCACCAGGCGTCCCTGGCGGTATCGCGTCCAGGCCAGCAGATCGTGGGCGTACACGTCGCGCCGCGACTCGATATCCTGTTCCACCAGTCGCGCCACGTCATTCACGCGCCCGTGATCGAGGAGAAAGTGGCTCCAGGCCCGATGGTACGCCCCCGGTTGCGCCCGCACGCTCACTTCCAGCGCACGCCTCAGGTCGGCCGCCTTGGCGCCGTCGCCGATCGCCGCGTGGGCATCGGCCAGGATGCCGAGGGTCGCGGGGTCGAGCACGGTCACGATCGCGCGCTCTCCGTAGTCGATCGCGCGGCGCCATCGGCCCCGCATCGCCTCGAGCTTCGCCATTGCCGCCAGGAGTCGATGGTCTTCCGGCACGCGGTCGAGTCCGAGGCGAAACGCGGCGCGCGCGTCGGACCACCGCGCGAGCCGCAGATCGTGCTCGCCGAGGCGGAGAAAGAACCAGGCCACCTGCTCGCTGGGCACATCGACGCGATCCACGATCGTCAGGAGCGTGTTGTTGAGCAGGCGGCGCGCGTCCTGATCCCGTCCGTTCAGCTCGTCCCAGCGGGCGATTCGCGCGGCCACGGCCGGCGACGCCGTCGCGCCGCGCACCGCTTCGAACGAAGCGCGCGCGCCCGCGTAGTCGCCGACCTCCATCTGGATCTCACCCAGCAGCGATCTGTAGCTCGGGAGCTCGGGGTCCATGGCCACCATCTGCCGGGCGACCGGGAGCGCGTCCGCAAAACGGTGCTGAGCGACCAGCGCGGCCACCAGCGTCGAGAAGGTCCGGGCGTTCCGATTGGTGCGGATGGCCAGCGAGCGACGCGCCGCCGCCTCCGCGCGCAGCACATCGGCGTAGTCTCCAACCTCGCGCGATCGCTGCAGGTAGAGTCCGGCGAGCTGCGCCAGCGCCAGCGCGCTGCTCGTGTCCCGCGCGGCCGCTCGTTCCCAGACTCCGATCTGATGGGCGCGATCGCGCATCTCGCGTGCGAAGAACTCTTCCGCGCCACCGCGCTCGTCAGGCGCCTCGGCGTTGATCACTCCGGAGAACACGCCCCGGGCCAGCAGCACCAGCGCGGCGATGCCGACCACCGAGAGCGACGTCAGTGCGACGGTGCGACGAATCATGGGAGCCTCCACGACGATGCTCCGACCCGGGGGGCCGGAGCATCGGTCGCGTCAACGTGGATCTTCCAGGTACGGGAACGTGGTCGAGAACGTGCGAACGGTGGCCGGTACGTTGTCCGACGTGAGACCCGAGAGTGAGCCGGCATTCGGATCGACCAGCGTGCCGAAGACCGCCGAGAGACCGGCGTCAACCACATCGTCGGTCAGCGTGCGTCCACCCCAGCCGTTGGCCAACGCCCAGCTCAGCCATCCGGCCGTGCTCGCCTGACGATTCGGGAAGACCAGCAGCATGTCCGGCACCAGCACCGCCGACACCGTGTTCTGAATCGTGGCGCTTCGCCCGAACGAGGCGATGAAGTCGACGATCTTGCCGCGGAATCCGTTGGCCACATCCGTGGATGGCGCGGTGGTGTTGTGCAACCCGTGATCGCGCTTCATGAAGAAGACTTCGCTGGTGAGCGGATTGCCGAGCCGTTCGATCTGCGAGTACATGCGATCGCGATCGGGGCCGGCGATGTCGTCGTTGCTGCACCCCGCGGCCACGCCCCCGAGGGCGAGCACGGCGAGCGCGACGGTGCGCTGAATGGAACGCATTGAACGAATCCTCGAGATGTGAGTGTCGCGTCAGCGGCTGATCGTGCCCCAGACGCCGAACGAGTCGCCGGCGGCGGTGCTCGCCAGGATGCTCGACTTCGGGAGCTCGATGACGATCGCCAGCGCGTTGGACGGGATCGTCGCCTTCAGGAAATCGACGCCCGGCACGCGGAAGGAGGTGGCCGTCTGCGTGAGCGGGATGGCCAGCGGACCGGTGGACGGCCTGCGATCCGGCACGATCTTGAAGAACTGCTCGAGATCGATGAAGAACGGATCACCGCGGAGACCGGCGAAGACCTGCGTCGCGCCGGCGTTTCCCAGCACGGTGTTCACCAGCCCCTCGATCTCCGGGCCGTCGTCCACCAGCGTGTTCACGGTGCCCGTCTGGATGGGTGACACCGGGCCGCGCACGGTGATGCGCTGGTCGGCGCCCGATCCGCGGTCGAAGGTGATCTGGAAGACGACATCCTCCACGGCGTCGCCGGTGTTGTCGATCTTGAGCTGGTAGAGAAGGTTCGGATCGAACGACGCGTTCCGTCCGACGATGGGCGACGACGTGGTCATGATGAAGGTGATCCGGTCGTTGGCCGCGTTGGGGAACGCGTACACATCGTTGATGTCCATCCGGGGGTTGAGCTCCACCTCCGGCGTATCCTGGTGATCCGAGGCCAGGATGCCCTGCCTCGCGGCGAATCCACCGCCCACGGCCGCCATCACCGCGGCCGCGAGCACGATGCGACGCCGGGAGCTCCCGCTGTTGGTGCGCATTGCTGCTCCTCCGTGTACGTGAGAAGGACTTCGGTCCAGTGCTGTACGCCGGAGGAAACCGGGTGGATCTCCGTCGGATCTCGTTCGCCACCGCCTGGAGTCTCAAACGGCCCCCGGCATCGGTCGCGCGACTCACTTGCGAATCGGAGCCAAGAGCATCGCGCGTGCATCGACGATCAGCAGGGCGTCCGTGCTCTTCACCATGCATCCGGAGATGTCGTACGATGTGCTCGACCGCCTAACGGGAGCCACCACGCTGTGTCTCGAACGTCACGCACGTCACGAGCCCCGCGCAGGAGGGTGCGATGGGGTGTCGCGGCCGACGCGCGCAGTCGTACTTTTCCTCGCCTCCCCATCCGGTTCCGCATCATGAAACGATTCCTGGTAGCCGCGGTGATTCTCTCGTCGCTCCTCGGTCGGTCGGGCTTCACCCAGGAGCATTCCGAGCTCACGCTCCCGCCGAACGGAGACAATCAGAAGGCGGAGGTCTCTCAGTGGATCGGGCTCGTCAGGGTGACGATCGCCTATCACAGTCCGCGCGTGCACTTTCTGGGACGCCAGCGCACGGGCCACATCTGGGGAGAGCTGATCCCGTACGGCCTCTACGACGAGGGCTTCGGCCCTTCCACCGCTGCCCCGTGGCGCGCCGGCGCGAACGAGAGCACGATCATCACCTTCTCGCACGACGTGAAGGTGGAGGGGCAGGATGTCAAAGCCGGGAGCTACGCCCTGTTCCTCGAGCTCGCCAAGGACGGTCCCTGGCACTGGATCCTTTCCACCAACCCCGGCTGGGGCGCCTTCCAGTACGATCCAAGGGAAGTAGCGCTCCGCGTTCCCGTCATGCCTCAGGAGGCGCCCTTCACGGAGTTCCTCACCTACGGCTTCGACGACCGTCTGCCCGATGGCGCGACCGCGTTTCTGCAATGGGAGAACAAGCGGATTTCCTTGAAGGTCGCCGTGCCGAACGTGAACGAGCTCTACGTCGCGCAGATGCGAAGGGACCTCCGCGGCTGGCCGGGCTTCGACTACCAGAACTGGCAGACCGCCGCACAGTTTGCCGCCGACAACAAGGTCAACCTGGAAGAGGCCCTGGTCTGGGCCGACAAGGCGATCCGCGAGCCGTTCCGCAACGCGGCGCAGGGACGCGAGGATTTCTCCACGCTGCACACCAAGGCGGCCGTGCTCCTCGCCATGGGACGCGCGAGCGACGCGGACACGTTGATGGACCGCGCGATGCGACTCCCCGAGGTGAAGGTTCGGGAGATCTATCAGTACGGAGTCCGGACGATGGCCGCGGGGCGCCGGGAGCGGGCGATGGACATCTTCAAGTTCAATCGCCAACGGCATCCGCGAGAGACCTTCTGGACGTACCTCGGCCTCGCCCGCGGCCACGCCGCGATCGGCGACAGGAAGACGGCCATCGCCAATTGGGAGCTCGCGCTGCGAAACGTGCCCCCGGACCAGGCCGGGAACCGGCCCGCCTTCGAGCGAGCGCTCCAGGCGCTGAAGGCGAGCCCACAGAATCCACCGGCGGCCGCGCCTCGCTCGCAGTGACGGCGCCAGAGGCAAGTTCAAACCATCCGCCACCGCCGGCTGTCGAACTCGCGGCTCAAACCGAGCGACCCATGCGCACTCCAACACTGCCCATCGCCATCGGCGCCATCGTGCTCGCCGGTGCCCCGTCCCTTCTCCAGTCGCAGGCGCAACGCTACGGCCTCGGTGGCACCGACGTCGCCATCTACAACCTCGCGGGCGAGCTCCGCGTGGAGTCCTCGACCGGAAACGAGGTGGTGGTCGAGGTGACCCGCGGTGGCGACGACGCCTCGCAGCTCCGCGTGGAAACGGGCGAGATCCGCGGCTGGAACACACTCCGCGTGATCTACCCGGGCAAGCGCATCGTGTACCCCGACGCCCAGGGGAGCACCAATCTCTCCGTGCGAGAGGACGGCACGTTTGGCGGCGACAACTCCGGGTGGCGCAGCAGCGTTCGCATCGCCTCGTCGGGAAGCGGTCTCGAAGCGCACGCCGACATCCGCGTGCTCGTCCCCGCCGGCCGCCGCCTCTCGCTCTACCTGGGGGCGGGCAAGGTGAACGTCACGAACGTCGCCTCGCGGATGCTGATCGACGTCTCCAGCGCCTCAGTCTCGGCGCGTGGCGTACGGGGCTCGCTGCTCGTCGACGCCGGCTCGGGAGACGTCGACATCGCCGAGGTGGAGGGAAACCTCTCTCTCGACACCGGCTCGGGAGAAGTACGCGTGACCGGGGCGAAGGGGACGACGCACAACATCGATACCGGCTCCGGCGGCGTCAGCATCACGGGCCTCGAGGGCGATCGCATCGTCATCGACGTCGGCTCGGGCAACGTGAACGTGCGCGGGCTCAAGGCATCCACGGTGCGACTCGATTCCGGAAGCGGTTCGGTGGACGCCGAGCTCACCGGAGCCGTCCGCGATCTCGTCGTCGACACCGGCTCCGGCGACGTGACGCTCCGCCTGCCCAAGGAGTTCGGCGCGGAGGTCGAGATCGACACGGGGAGCGGCTCGATCCGGTCGAGCTTCCCCGTCGTGACCCAGGAGCTCAAGGGTGACGCGCTCCGCGGCCGGATCGGCGACGGCAGCGCCCGCGTGCGCATCGACACCGGCTCCGGAAGCGTTCAATTGCTGCAGCTCTGACCGCGCGAAGCTTCCACGATCGAGCGGCGGTTGCCCCGGCAACCGCCGCTCGTCGCATCTCGGATGACGGAGCCCGCTCACCCTTCCGGAACATCCCCGAGCCACCGGATCGCCGCCATGGCCGCCCTGCTGGCGACGCTCGCTGTAATGCTGGCCACGCACGGCGCGCCGGTGCCGCCCGGTGTCGGCTACGACGATGCCATCTACCTGGACCTGGCGCGCTCCCTGATCGCCGGGGAGGGCTACCGCCACGGGTCGCTCCCGGGTGCCCCGCCCGGCGTGCACTACCCGCCGCTCTATCCGGTCTGGCTTGCCCTCTGGACGAGCGTAGGCTCCTGGAGCTCCGATGCCGGCGCCTGGCTCTCCCTGGGCAACGTGGTGCTCTCGGCGCTGGCGGCCGCGGTCTGGGCGTGGTGGGGCGTTCGGGTGCTCCAGCTGCGACCCTGGACGGCCGCCGTCGTCGCCTCGACGAGCATGCTCGTCTTCCCGGCGCGCATGCTGGCCGCGCTGGCCTTCTCCGAGCCGCTCTCCTGGCTCTTGTTAGGCATGGCGGCCGTGGTGGCGGCCGCGTCGGGGGGGTGGCAGCGATCGCTGCTGGCCGGGTTGCTTCCGATGGTCCGGACGATCCTGCTCCCCTTTTCGCTGGCCCTGGCCGTCGCCGAGGCTCGAGCCGCCGACGCGCCCGTTCGTCGCCGCGCGATCGCCATCGCGCTGGCCATCGGACCGCCGGTCGCCTGGATGCTCTGGTCGGGCACCCGCGCCGGCGAGCTTCCGCGCGCTTGGGTGGGATCGTACGGCACGTACTCGCAGATGTATGCGGGCTCCGGCTTCGGCGTAGCCGACGTGCTGACCATCGTCGGACTCCAGACCGGCACGCTGCTGGGCATGGCGGCCGACATGTTCACCGTCCCCGGCGCCATCGTCGTGCTCGTCTGCCTGACGATCGGCATGCTCCGCCTGGGGATCATGCAGCCATGGCTGGCGTGGGGGACGATCGGCTACCTGGCGCTCGTCCTGGTGTGGCCCTTCACGCCGGAACGCTTCATCTGGGGCCTCCTGCCCCTGCTGGCGCTGGTCACGGCCGCCGGCGCGTCGGCGCTCGTCGGGCGGGCATCGGTCAGACCGCTGTGGCGTCACGCGACGATCGCCCTCCTCATCGTGCCCACCGTCGCGTACGGGCGCGCGACCGTTCGCGCCTACGAGACCAGGGCCTGGCTGTCGCCACTCCGACAGATCGCCGAGCGCAACGCCGCGCTGGTGCGGTGGGGTCGCGCGCTCTCGAGGCCGGTGCCGGTCGCTACCGAGACCGATGGTCTTTTCGCCCTCTCCACCGGCGTGCAGAGCTTCCCCGTCGTCACCCCCGACCCCGCCGACAAGCTCGGGCGCGGCGCACCGCTGGCGGCCCGGGTGGAGGGGAGCCTCTGCGCCGTCGGGAGCGGCTACGTCGCGCTCACCACGCTCGATTCCGACGTGGCGGAGGCGGTGCGGGCGCTCGCACGCGACTCCTCCGCGCGCGTGACGCTGGATCCGCCGGAGCGGGTCGGCGGCG
>DATFFZ010000033.1:0-9179 GCA_035249845.1 Gemmatimonadaceae bacterium | reverse complement strand
TCGAAACGGGCCATGAAGGCGCCCCAGTCGAGCCCGATGTCGGTCGAGAGCCAGTCGATCTCGCCCTTCGGACCGGCGATGTATCCGTCGAGGCTCATCGCCACGCTGTAGACCACGCGTCTCATGCGACGATGATACGGGCTCGAGGGCCGTGAGGGGAGATGCCACGATGGCGCATCCTGGCCCGCTTGGCATCGAGAATCTCCCGCTCGGGTCTGGAGAGGAGTTCCGAGGGAGTCGGGGTGTTACGGCCCTCCCGGACGCCCCGCGTGCGCCGCGAACGTCTGGCACGCGGAGTGCTCGGGGGAAGGAGGACGCGCTGCGCGATTGCGGGCCTACTCTTTCACAGCCATCATCGGAGCCTCTTCGACGAGAGCCATGGCCCTCTCTTCCGCAACGCGCACCGACAGCGACGGCCCGTCCAGCCGCACTTCCGTTGCCAGCACCGGTATTCCCGGACTCGACTCGATCATCGGCGGTGGGTTTCCGCGTGACCACCTGTACCTGATCGACGGCGATCCTGGTACCGGAAAGACCACGCTGGCGCTGCAGTTCCTGCTGGCCGGACGCGACGCGGGCGAGCGGGGGCTCTACGTCACGCTCTCCGAGACCACGGACGAACTGCGTTCCACCGCCGCGTCCCACGACTGGACGCTCGACGACGTCGACATCTTCGAGCTGTCGCCCGCGAAGGAGGACACCGACGAGGTCTACACCCTCTTTCACCCCGCCGAGATCGAGCTCCAGCAGACGGTGGAGACCGTGCTCGACGCGGTGGCCCGACACCGCCCGGTGCGTCTCGTCTTCGACTCGCTCTCCGAGATGCGCCTGTTGGCGCGCGATCCCCTGCGCTTCCGCAGGCAGATCCTCGCGCTCAAGCAATTCTTCGTCGGCCGGCAGTGCACCGTGCTCCTCCTCGACGACAGGAGCGGTCCGGCCGCCGAGCGCGATCATCAGCCGCACAGTATCGCCCACGGCGTCATCATCCTCGAGCAGATCGCGCTCGACTACGGCGCCGAGCGGCGGCGGCTCCAGGTGGGCAAGCTGCGCGGAGTGGCCTTCCACGGAGGCTACCACGACTTTCGCATAAAGAAGGGCGGCCTCAGCGTCTATCCTCGGCTCCTGCACACGTCCATCCCCGTCGTCGAGCGAGAGGCCACGTCGCTGAGCAGCGGCTCGCCGGAGCTCGACAGCCTGCTCGGCGGAGGGCTGACCAAGGGAACCAGCATGCTCATTGCCGGTGCGGCCGGCACCGGAAAGTCGACCCTCTGTCTGCAGTACGCTCGAGAGGTGACGAGAAGCGGAAAGCGCGCCCTGTATTACCTGTTCGACGAGCGAGTACACACCGTTCGCATCCGCATCGAGGGGCTGGGGCTCGACATGGGGCGAGTGATCGAGGAGGGACGGCTGCGATTACGGCAGGTGGAGCCAACCGAGATGTCCCCGGGCGAGCTGGCGCTCGAGGTCATGACGGCCGTTCGCGAAGATGACGTCACCCTGGTCATGTTCGACTCGGTAAACGGCTTCTTGCAAGCGATGCCTTCGGAGCGGCTGCTCAGCATGCAGATCCACGAGCTGTTGAGCGCGCTGGCCAACGCCGGAGCGACGACGATCATGACGCTGGTGCAGCGTGGGGGATTCGGCGCGCCGATCGACGAGGCCGCCGAGGTGAGCTATCTGGCCGACACCGTGCTTCTGCTCCGCTACTTCGAGCATGCCGGCACCGTGCGTCAGGCCATTTCCGTGGTGAAGAAGCGGAGCGGCATGCACGAGCGCACCATACGCGAGTGCCTCGTGGAGGCTGGCGGCTTCCACGTCGGCGAGCCACTGCGAGACTTCCGCGGCGTGTTGACCGGGTTGCCCGAGTACTTCGGCCCCGGAGCCCCGCTAATGACCCAGCGCGACGGAGGGGCCCGCGAGGATGGCGGCGGTCAGTAGCGCGATCGCGGCTGACGACGCGCCGTCGCGGAGCTCGGCGGTGGCCGTTCTCGCGCCTACCGGCCAGGATGGGCCGCTGGCGCAACGTGTGTTGGACCGGTGGGGAGTGCACACCGTCGCGTACGCCTCGATGCCGTCGCTCTGCGACGCCGTACGGCATGGCGTGGGCGTCATCGTGCTCACCGAGGAGACTCTGCACCCCGCTCCCCGAGCCGCGCTGCTGAGCGCGCTCGAGGCTCAGCCCGAATGGTCCGACGTTCCCATCATCGTGCTCACCGCCGAGGGGGAGCTCTCACGCGCCATCACCGACGGCGTGAGCGACCTCGCCAAGCAGGCGAACGTCACCCTGCTCGAGCGCCCGGTGCGCGTGGCCACGCTGGTGACCGTGGTACGCTCCGCGCTTCGCGCCCGCGCGCGCCAGTACGACGTGCGCGACGCCTTCGCCGCGCGCGACGCCGCCGAGTCCGAGCTGCGTGACGCGAAGGAGGTCGCCGAGAGCGCCAACCGCGCCAAGAGCGAGTTCCTGGCCGTGATGAGCCACGAGCTCCGCACCCCGCTCAACGCCATCGCCGGCTACGCGCAGCTCATCGAGCTGGGCGTGCACGGGCCCGTGACCGACACCCAGCGCGAGGCGCTCACCCGGATCCACAAGAGCGAGCGGCATCTGCTCGGACTGATCAATGGCGTGCTGAACTACGCCCGGTTGGAGAGCGGGAAGGTGGAGTACGACATCACGGTCATCTCGCTGGACGAGATGCTGAACAGCGCCGAAGCCCTGATCGCCCCGCAGGTGCGGTCGCGCGGTCTCCGCCTCCAGGTCGACGACGTCGATCCCGCCCTACGGGTGGTGGCGGACCGCGACAAGCTGCAGCAGGTGTTGCTGAACCTGCTCACGAACGCGGTGAAGTTCACCGAGCCCGGCGGCCGGATCCACATCGCGCACGAGGTGGCGGAGCGGGTGGTGGCGATCATCGTGTCGGACACCGGCCACGGGATTCCGGCAGCGCGATTGGATTCGATCTTCGAGCCGTTCGTTCAGATCGACGCGCGCCTGACGAGGAGGCAGGAGGGGGTGGGGTTGGGGTTGGCCATCAGCCGCGATCTGGCGCGGGGGATGAACGGGGATCTGAGCGCGGAGAGTGAGCTGGGGCGGGGGTCGAAGTTCATCCTGACGTTGCCGAAGGGGAGAAAGTGACACCATCGCGTGTGCGCCTTTGCCGCCTAACGAGATCGTAGTGCAGGGGTGGGTCAATCCCGTACGGATGTCCTTCGACCATCGTGCTCCAAAGACCGAACGGCCCGCCAATTGGCGGGCCGTTCCGTTTTCCGAGCCGCTGCCCTGTGGCTCGCCTAGCCGCATTCGGAGAAGCCGCACACGTGGCACTTCACACACCCCTCCGCGTACTCCAACTGCGACCCGCAGTCCGGGCACGTCCCCATGAACGACTCGTTGTACCCGTTCTGATCGAACGCGAACGCCTGCTGCTCCGCGCCTGACGAGCCCGCCGTCGGCGCCGAGATCTGCTCGCGCGCCGGTACCCCGCCGGCCGACTTGGGCCCCGCGTCGGGGATGAGCTCCTGCTGGATCCCCTGCTTCTCCCGCGCCCAGAGCTCGATCGCGATCCCGATCGCGTCGGGCACCGACAACACCTTGTTCGGCCCGAGCCCGATCGGCCGATCGGACGCGATCCCGCGGAGCTGCCGGTACACCGCCTCGATCGGGATGCCGGACCGGAGTGCGAGGGAGATGAGTCGCCCCATGGCCTCCACGTCCGCCATGGCCGCCCCGCCCGCTTTGCCCAACGTGATGAACACCTCGAACGGCTGCCCACGATCGTCCTCGGTGATGTTCACGTACATGGTTCCGAGTGGAGTCTCCATGCGCCGCGTGGTGCCCTTGAGCGCATCCGGCCGCGACCGCTTCGCGCGGCGGTTGGCGTTCTCGGCCTCGGCGTCGTACAACGCCCGCTTGAGCCGCTCGATCTCGGCGTTTGCCTCGGCCAGCTGACCGGCGAGCTCTCCAACCGCGCGCTTCTCGCTGGTGCTGGCACCCTCACGCTCGGCCTTGGCCTTTTCGGTGGCGCCGGTGGAAAGCACCTGGTTGTCGCGCGAGCCGTCGCGGTACACGGTGACACCCTTGGCCCTCAGCTCGTACGCCATCTCGTAGATCTTCCGCACGTCGTCCACCGTGGCGGTGTGCGCGAAGTTGGTGGTCTTGGAGATGGCCGAATCGCAGTGCTGCTGGAAGGCCGCCTGCATCCGCATGTGCCACTGGGGAGCGATCTGGTTGGCGGTCACGAACACGCGCTGCCAGCGCTTCGGCACCTCGTCGAAGTCCACGCGACCCTCGCGCGCGATCTTCTCCATGAGCGCCTCGCTGTACCACCCTTCCTTCCTGGCGATGGCCACGAAGTCGTCGTTCACGTCGGGCATCATGACGCCGGCCTGGTTGCGCATGAAGGCGACGGCGAAGAGCGGCTCGAGGCCCGAGGAGCAGCCGGCGATGATGGAGATGGTGCCGGTGGGGGCGACGGTGGTGACGTTGCAGTTCCTCAGGAGCTGCATGGGACGGATGCGCTTCCCCTCGGCGTCGCGGGCACAGGTCTCGTCGGGTCCCCAGATGCTGCGTGCCCACTCCGGGAAAGGGCCGCGCTCGTTGGCCAGGCGCTCGCTCTCCTTCTTCGCCTCCTGATCCAGGAACTCCATCACCCGGCGTCCCATCTCCACGCCCTCGGGCGAGTCGTACGGGATGCCGAGCCTGACGAGCATGTCGGCGAAGCCCATCACCCCGAGACCGATGCGGCGGATGCGCTTGGAGAGGGCGTCGATCTCCTCGAGCGGGAACTTGTTGACGTCGATGATGTTGTCGAGGAAGTGCGTGCTCAGATGGACGTCGCGCTTGAACGCGTCCCAGTCCATCTTCCCGTCCTTCACGTAGAAGCCGACGTTGATGGAGCCGAGGTTGCAGACATCGTAGGCGAGCAGGGGCTGCTCGCCGCAGGGGTTCGTGGCTTCGTAGGCGCCGAGGTGCGGGACGGGGTTGTAGCGGTTTGCCTCGTCCACGAAGAAGACGCCGGGCTCGCCGGTGCGCCAGGCGCCCTCGATCATCTTGTTCCACACCATGGCGGCGTCGAGCGTGCCCGACACCTTGCCGGTGCCGGGATCGACCAGCTCGTACTCGGTGCCGGCCTTCACCGCGTCCATGAACTTCTCGGTGACGGCCACGGAGATGTTGAAGTTCACGACCTGGGTGAGGTCTTCCTTGCAGGTGATGAACTCGAGGATGTCGGGGTGATCGACGCGCAGGATGCCCATGTTGGCGCCGCGGCGCGTGCCGCCCTGCTTCACGGCGTCGGTGCTGGCGTCGTAGAGCTTCATGAACGACACGGGACCGCTGGCGACGCCCGTGGTGGAGCGCACCATCGAGCCCTTGGGGCGAAGGCGCGAGAAGGAGAAGCCCGTGCCGCCCCCCGACTGATGGATGAGCGCCATCGACACCAGCGTGTCGTAGATGCCGTCGTGCCCATTGGAGAGCGCATCGCTCACCGGGAGCACGAAGCACGCGCTGAGCTGTCCGAGTGGCCGGCCGGCGTTCATGAGCGTCGGCGAGTTCGGCTCGAAGCGACGCTCCGTCATGAGCTCGTAGAACTGCTCGGCGGTCTGCTGAATGCGCTTGTCGCTCGCCCCGTACCGCCGCTCCGCCTCGGCCACCACGCTCGCCACGCGCCAGAAGAGATCCTCCGGGCGCTCGGTGGGCTTCCCTGTCTCGTCCTTGATCAAGTAGCGCTTCTCGAGCACGGTGAGCGCGTTCTTGCCGAACGACACGGGCGTCGCGGGGGGCTTGGGGGAAAGGGGCATGTCGACGACTCCGTCTGGATGGCCTGCGAACTACGAATTACGAATCTGGAGAGGTACCGCGGCGGGGGCTACGTCGAAGGCGCTGCCTGAGGCGAGTCCGAGCTGCGGGGCGGAACGTTATCGGGCTCGTGATTCCGCGCAAGTCGTGCCATAAGTTGCCGGTACTGATAAATTTACACAATCAACATCACAAACGCGCGGGACGCGACGTTATCCACTTTCGGGGTTTATTGGGGGAATCGCGTGGTGCAGCTGTTTCCACGACCATGAATAGTCGCAGAGTGAGTCAAATTATTGTCGCTGTTTAATTTACGCGATGTGATACGAAATCCCTGCTCAGCGACAGGATTGCGACTCCATCGTGACTCGAACGGCCTCCGGCGCGGATGTGATTGCTCGGAAACACATACCAACGGCGAGGCCTCGTCTCCTCTCTCAGCGATGCCGCCGAAGCTCCCCCGCCCGATGCTGCCGCTGCAACTCGATGTACGCCTCCACCGTCTTCCGAATCCTCAGTCGCTCCTCACCCGTCGTCTGCCTGACGACCCTCCCGGGCACCCCGAGCACCAGCGAGTTCGGCGGGATCTCCTTCCCTTCCGTCAGCACCGCCCCCGCGCCGATGATCGACCCGCTCCCCACGTACACGTTGTTCAACAGGATCGCGCCCATGGCGATGAGCACGTCGTCCTCGATCGTCGCGCCATGGATGATCGCGCGGTGGCCGATTCCCACCCGCGCGCCGATGGTACACGGGACACCCTCGTCCACGTGGATCACCGTGCCGTCCTGCACGTTGGTGTCGTCGCCGATCACCACCGGCGCCAGCTCGGCGCGCACCACCGCGGTGGGCCACACCGACACCCGGGCGCCTAACGTGACGTCGCCGATCACCACGGCCGTCTCATGAATGAACGCGCTCTGGTCGATCATCGTTCCGCTCGCTGCTCCTCGGCGATGTCCCTGAAATAGCTCTCCAAACCGTCGGCCACGCCGCGCGCGTACAGCTCCTGAAAGTCCGGTGTGCGCATCGCCGCCTCGTGCTCGGGAAGCATGATGAACGCGCCCTCGCACAGGATGGCTGGCATCCACGTCGGCCGCACCAGCGCGAGGTTGTCGTAGTTGACGCCGTTGTTGCGCAGACCCATGCGCGACACCATGCCGCGCTGCACCGCGCGCGCCAGCGCCGCCGAGTGCGGGTGAAAGAAGTACGTGGCGGTCCCGTGCGCCTCGAAGGGGTTGACGCCGTCGGGGAGCGCGTCGAAGTGGATGGACACCAGCGCGTGCGCGTTCGCCCGACGCGCGATGATGGGGCGGACCCCGAGCTCGAGCGTGTCGGCGGTGCTCCGCGTCATCACCACCGTGGCGCCGCGATCCTCGAGGAGCTTCCGAAGACGGAGTGCCACGTCGAGCGTGGGGATGGCCTCGTACAAACCCGTCGGACCCGTGGAGCCGGCGGGCGGATGACCGGCATCCACCGCGATCGTGAGGCCACGGAGCGGATGCCGGCGATCGGCGCGCGGGGCTCGCCTGACGCGCAGCACGAAGGCGTCGCCGTGCCACATCGCCTGATATCCGAACGGTCGCTCTCCCAGCTCCAGACGATACCGCGCGCGGTCGGACGTCTCCTGGGTCCACGTCGCCGAACGGATGGTGGAGTCGTTCTGGAGATAGCGGAGGATGTCGGTGTCGGCCCTGGTGCCGTACAGCACCAGCTCGAGCGCGCGCTCCCGCTCCTCCACCGCGTACGGCGGACGCTCGCCGATGGGGATGGTGACGTCCACGAAATCGGGCCCGGGCACCAACCGGACGTTGCGCGCCACGCGCACCGGCGACGCGGTGCCCGGCGGAAGTGGTCGCACCTCGCTCGACGCCACCCACGCCTCGAGATCGGAATCGAGCCGCACGCGCACGAACTCCTCGCGCCATCCGGTGACCTCGACCTTGGTGCCGGGGAGGAGAAACCACTTGTACGTCCCACCCGGGATCGGCCGCGCGATCACCACGCGGTCGGTGTCGCTCACCGCGCTGGAGTCGGCGCCTAACAAGGCCCACTGATACGCGGGCGGCGTCACCGCCGGCAGCGGAAAGCGCAGCGTGTCGCCATCCCTGGTCACCACCAGCTGCGTCACCGCGCGCATGAGCGACGCCGGCAGCTCGGTGCTCCACGTCTCCGGATCGCCGAGGTAGCGGCGCGGCACCGGCCACTCCGACGTGGGACGCGGGGAGAGGCTGACACCCGGCTCGGTGGCGCCGCGCACCAGCAGGTACCGTCGCCCGCTGTCCACCTGCACCCACACCACCGCGTCGCGCGGGGCGCGCACGCTCACGCGCACGTCGTCGCCGTCGCGCGCGCCGATCGAGCCGCGCGGCGTGATGCTGCCGCTGTCCACCACCAGCGGCCCTTCGGTGCTCAGCGCCAACCGGGGCGGAAGGAGCTTCACCGGGTGCACGGCCCGCGCCGTATCGGCGCCGAGCGAGGCCACGATCTCGTAGCGCGGCGAATCGGCGGCCGGCACCGGCAAGAAAGCCAGAAAGGCCCCATTCGGGTGCACCGTCACGCTGGCGCCGTTGATCGTCAGGCTCGCCCTTCCGTTGCCGACGGACCCGAAGATGAAGTTCGAGTCGCGCGCCTGGATGAGCGCGTCCGCGCGCGGATAGACGACGCGAATGCCGAGTGGGCCCTCGACCAGCGGAATGGGGAGGAGCGCCGGCGCCTCCACCTCGAAGGGCGCGACGTCCGCCGGCGGCCGGGTCGGCGCCGGAATCCCGGCCCGTGGCGCGCACGCTCCGACCAGTACGAGTCCCGCGAGGAGAAGGAAGCGGTTCATGGCGCCAGCAAACTAGACATCAGTCGTGGCCGGAGCCAGAGGAACCGACAAACGGGACTCGGCACCCGGCTGCGAGAGCCGAGTGCCGAGTCCCGATGGCCGAGTCGCGCTTCGATATGTACTCGGCTATTCGTCGAACCGCGTCATCGCCGCCTTGTAGCTCTCCACCATCGGGGGGAGCCAGCGCGTGATCGGGGTGTATTCCATGCCGAGCGCGAGGCACACCTGCGTGCCGTCCACGCGGAAGCCCTGCGTGGAGAAGCGGGCTTCGTCGAGCGTGAGCCCGGGGCGCTTGTTCACGGTGGCGGCGAGCGCGGTGGAGATCGCGGCGCTGCCGATGATCGCCGGGCGCGGCACCGCGTACGGACGCGGGCGACCCACCAGCTTGGCCACGTACGACAGCAGCTGCCTTGGCGAGAGCGTGTCGCCGCTCACGATGTAGCGCGCGCCATCCTGGCCACGCTCGGCGGCGCGCACCAGACCCAGCGCGGCGTCGTGCACCGACACCCATCCCATCGGCGCGGTGGTCGCGAAGCGGCGACGGCCGGCGATCGT
>DATFFZ010000032.1:0-16645 GCA_035249845.1 Gemmatimonadaceae bacterium | reverse complement strand
GGTCGGCGCTGATCGTCGGCGCCGTGCGCGCCGCCGGCTTCACCCGCGTCGCGCTCGACCTTCGCGGCTTCCGCTCGGGCTCGCTCAACGTCCTCCACGGAGTGACCGCCGCGTGAGCGCCGCCGCGCTCGAGGGGGCGCTAGCCAGCATCGGCCTCGACGCGCGAGTCCAGGCGGAAGGCCCGCTGGCCCTGCTCACCATCACCGACGGCGCGCGTCTCGCCGACGGCACCGCGCGTGAGACGGTCGTCGCCCTCGCCGCGCGGCACGGCTTCTCCCACGTCGCGCTCGCGCTCACGGACGACTCCGCCACCGGTGCGTCTCTTCCTGGCGATTAACCTCCCGGCCCCACAGCGCGAAGCGATGTATCGCGCGGCGGCACCGCTGCGCGCCGCGTCGCGCGCCATCGCCTGGGTGGCCGAGGAGCGTCTCCACCTCACCCTCAAGTTCCTCGGCGACCAGCGCGACGAGGAGGCTGGACGGATCGCCAGGGCGCTGGCCGGTGTAGTGTCGCGTCATCGCCCATTCGACGTGGAGATGAGCGGCGCCGGAGCGTTCCCGAACTTCCGTCGCCCTCGGATCGTATGGATGGGCGTGTCCGATGACCCCAAGCTCGAGCTCCTGCACAACGACGTGGAATCCGTCTGCGCCGAGCTCGGCCACGAGCTGGATGGGCGCGCCTTTCGCGCCCACGTCACCCTCGGCCGCGCTCGACGCCCGCTCCAGGGCGATGAGACGCGCGCGCTGCACGCCGCGGCCCGTGGCGTGCGCTACCTGGGGACGCTGGACGTTCGCTCGGTGGACGTGATGCAAAGCGAGCTCGCCGCCGGCGGCTCGCGCCACGCGCTGCTCTCGGCGCTACCGCTCGAAGGAGGCACCTGACGTGGGATGCCTGCGCAGTCTGGGCTGTCTGTTCCTGCTGCTCCTGGTGGCCGTGGTGGGCTATCTCACCCGCGACCGGTGGCTGCCCCTCCTCGGCTACGAAAAGAAAGTCGAGGGCGATTCGGCCGCGGCCGTCGTCTGGGAGCCGCTCACGCCGGAGGGCGCGGCCCGCGCCCGGACCGCCGTGGCCCGGCTCGGGGAGCGCTCGGGGCCGGTGTTCGCCAACGTGCGCCCGGGTGATCTTTCGGCGTACATTTTCGAGGAGCTGTCCAAGCAGCTCCCGCCGTCGGCGGAACGGACCGAAGCGGCCATCATCGGAGACAAGCTCTTCGTGCGAGCCTCGGTGAAGCTCAGCGATCTCGGTGGCTCTCGCGCGTTGGGCCCCTTCGCGGGGATGCTCGGCGATCGAGAGCAGGTGCAGTTCGGCGGGAGGCTCGAGGTGATTCGTCCCGGGCTCGCCCAGTTCCGCGTGCAGAACATCCAGGTGCGCGACTTCCGCGTCCCGCAGGCGCTCATCTCGCGGCTCATCTCCAACGTCAGGCGCGGCTCCCGGCCGGAAGGCGTTTCGGAGGACGCGCTCCCCTTCATGGCGCCGAGATTCATCGGCGACGTTCGCATCCAGGGAAACCGAGTGACACTGTACAAGGTGCAGCGGTCGTGACGCCGCGCGTGCTGGTGGTGGACGACGAGAAGGGAATCCGCGGCGCGCTCGGACAGCTCCTGGAGTACGAGGGGTACGAGGTGCAGACCGCCGGCAACGCGGTGGATGGCATCTCGGCCTTCGAGAGCTGGCACCCGCACCTCGTCTTCCTGGACGTGAAGATGGCGGGGATCGACGGTCTGGAGACGCTCAAGCGCATCCGCCAGATGGACCCCGCCGCCATCGTGGTGATGATCAGCGGCCACGGCACGGTGCAGACCGCGGTCGAAGCGACGCAGCTCGGCGCCTACGATTTTCTGGAGAAGCCGCTCGACACCGACCGCGTGCTGGTCACGCTCCGCAACGCGCTCCAGCACGCCGAGCTCCAGCAGGAGTACGGAAAGCTCCGCGAGACGATCGAGTCGCGCTACGAGATCGTGGGACGCTCCTATCCCATCCGCGCGCTCATCGAGAAGATCGAGCGCGTGGCGCCCACGCCGGCCCGGGTGCTGATCACCGGCGAGAACGGCACCGGCAAGGAGCTGGTGGCGCGGGCCATCCACCGGCTCTCGTCGAGAGCCGATGAGGCGTTCGTGGAGGTGAACTGCGCGGCCATCCCCAGCGAGCTCATCGAGAGCGAGCTGTTCGGGCACATGAAGGGCTCGTTCACCGGCGCGGTGAGCGATCGCGCCGGAAAGTTCGAGCAGGCGCACGGCGGCACGCTCTTCCTCGACGAGGTGGGCGACATGAGCCTGGCCGCGCAGGCCAAGGTGCTGCGCGTGCTGGAGGATGGCGTGGTCACCCGCATCGGCGGAGCCAAGACGATCGCGGTGGACGTGCGCGTCATCGCCGCCACCAACAAGGCGCTGGAAGGGGAGATCGCCGCCGGCCGATTCCGCGAGGACCTGTTCTATCGGCTGAACGTAGTGCCGATCTCGGTGCCGCCGTTGCGCGAGCGGCGGGAGGACATCCCGCTCCTCGTGTCGCACTTCACGCAGCGTCTCTCGCAGCAGGAGGGGATGGCGCCGCGCACCTTCACGCCCGACGCCGTCGAGCGGCTCTCCGTCCTCGAGTGGGCGGGGAACGTGCGCGAGCTGCGCAACACGGTGGAGCGGCTGCTCATCCTGTCCGGCGGGCCGCGCATCGCCGCCCCCGACATCGACCGCCTGGTGGGCCGCCAGTCGGCGGAGCAGACGAGCATCGGCTCGCTGGCCGACTGCAAGACGTTCGAGGAGTTCAAGGAGGCGGCGGAGCGCGCCTTTCTCCTCGCCAAGCTGCGGCAGTCGGACTGGAACGTCTCCGAGACGGCGCGGCTCCTTCAGATGCCGCGGTCCAATCTCTACAAGAAGATCGAGCGCTACGCGCTCACGCGTGAGAGCGCCCCGGAGGGGAGATGAGTCCGACCGATTGGGACAAGGAGATGGCGAAGATCGACCGCCAGCTGGAGTCGGTGTCCGATGAGGCGCTCCTCCCCTCGTCAGGCGCCAGGAGTCCCGCCGAGAAGGATTCGATCGTCACCACGCAGAAGAAGACCCGGACGCTGGGTGTCTTCACCCGGCTCCTGCTGGCGGTGGTGCTGGGCGTGGCGATGATCTTCTGGCCATATTCCACCAGATGCGGCGCGGGGCTGTTCGGCTATCTGGCGGCGGTGGGCGTCCTCGTCACGGCGGGAATCTGGACCGCGGTGTGGACCTGGCGCCATCGCACGGCGCGCGGACACGTCGTCTCGCTCGTGGTATTGAGCTGGGGCCTGCTGCTCGGCGCCACCGAGCTGCTTCCCCGGCTCGGCTACGCCAAGCCGACGCCGGAGCACCCCGCCATCTGGATGTGCCAATGATTCACGACGAGAGAGCATGAAGACCTTCAAGAATTTCATCGCGGGCGCCTGGGTCGAGCCATCCACCGGCACGTACTTCGACAACGTCAATCCGGCCGACACGTCGGACCTCATTGGCCGCTTCCCGAAGTCGGGGCGCGAGGACGTCGATCGTGCCGTGGCCTCGGCCAAGTGCGGCTTCGACATGTGGCGCCGCGTCCCGGCGCCTGAGCGCGGCGCGATCCTTCGCAAGGCCGGAGACATTCTCACCGCCCGCAAGGAAGAGATCGCCGAGCTCATGACGCGCGAGATGGGGAAGCCGCTGGCGGAGACGCGTGGCGACGTGCAGGAGGGGATCGACACCGCCTACTACGCGGCCACCGAAGGGCGTCGCCTCTTCGGACACACGGTGCCGAGCGAGCTGCGCAACAAGTGGGCGATGAGCTTCCGCCGTCCCATCGGCGTGGCGGGGATCATCACGCCCTTCAACTTCCCGCTTGCCATTCCAACGTGGAAGATGTTCCCCGCGCTCCTCTGCGGAAACGCGCTGGTGTTCAAGCCCGCCGAGGAGGTGCCGCACACCGGAACGGTGTTCGTGGAGGTGCTGCTGGAGGCCGGCGTCCCGCCGCAGGTGGTGCAGCTGGTGCACGGCCTGGGGGAGATCGTCGGCGCCGCGATCGTCGAGCATCCCGGCGTGGCGCTGGTGTCGTTCACCGGCTCTACCGAGACCGGGCGCCTCGTGGGCGAGACCTGCGGGCGTCTGCACAAGCGGCTGTCGCTGGAGATGGGTGGGAAGAACGCGATGATCGTGCTCGACGACGCCGATCTCGAGCTCGCCATGGAAGGGGTGCTCTGGGGCGCGTTCGGCACCACCGGGCAGCGGTGCACCGCCACCAGCCGTCTCATCCTCCAGACCGGCATCCACGACGATTTTCTGAGCCGCCTGGTGGACAAGGCTCGCGCGATGCGGCTGGGCGACGGCCGGAAGAAGGACACCGACGTCGGTCCGCTCATCAACGAGGCGGCGCGGAAGAAGGTGGAGCGCTACGTGGACATCGGGCAGGCGGAGGGCGCCGACCTCCTCACCGGCGGCCGCCGTCCCACCACGAAGGATACGCAGAAGGGGTGGTTCTTCGAGCCCACGATCTTCGCCCGCGTGCAGCCGGGCTCGCGTCTGGAGCAGGAGGAGATCTTCGGCCCGGTGCTCTCCGTGATCCGCGTGGACACGCCCGACGAGGCGTTGACCATCAACAACGACGTGAAGTACGGCCTCTCATCCTCGCTCTACACCAGCGACGTGAACGTCGCGTTCCGCGCGCTCAACGAGCTGGACAACGGTATCACGTACATCAACGCTCCGACCATCGGTGCCGAAGCGCACCTCCCCTTCGGCGGCGTGAAGCAGACCGGGAACGGGCATCGGGAAGGCGGGTGGGAGGTGTACGAGTTCTATTCGGAGACGAAGGTGGGGTACGTCGATTTTTCGGGACGGCTCCAGCGGGCGCAGATTGATAACTACTGACGCCTTGAATTACTCTCACCCCACACCTAATTCTCATCCATGACGGCGCGGCGTGCGGATGAGCGGCGAGCGCTCTCGAATGCGGTGATGGCGAGAGTGGCGGGCCGCGGGATCTCTCGCCAGACGGTGGACGACGTGGTGGGGCGTGTGCTGGACACCCTCGCGGCGGCCCAGGGGACACGCCCCGCGGCCGCGGGCAGCTCGGTTGTGGCCGCCGTCACCGCCCGCTCGATCCCGGATCTCGCCTCCCGCATTCGGCGTGACCTGGAGGGAGCGGGTATAGTCATCGAGGAGATGGGCATCGGCAGCGCGGGGCAGCATACCGTGGTGACAGTGCGCCTGCCGGCGTCCGGCCGTTCCGACCTCGAGCGGCTTGCGGAGCGCTCGCACTGGTCTCTATCGTTTCTCAATCCACTCGATCCCGGCGCGACCCTCACATGAGCGATCGCACCTCTCCCTCGATTCACCGCATGTCGATCACGAGCGAGCACCGCGCGCATGCCATCCGCGTGGTGAATCGCCCGCGCGGTCGCTTTGCGTTCATGTGGGAGTGGGCCAAGTCGTTTCTGATCGCCGTCGCGCTCTTCCTCGTCATCCGGACCTTCCTGGTCGAGGCCTTCAAGATCCCCACCGGCAGCATGGAGCGGACGCTCCAGGTGGGCGATTTCCTGCTCGTGAACAAGGCCGTCTACGGCGCCGAGATTCCCTTCACGGGGGTGCGGCTGCCCGCCATCGAGGAGCCGCGCCGCGGCGACGTGGTGGTCTTCGAATTTCCCGTGGACCCCACCAAGAACTTCGTGAAGCGCCTGATCGGACTTCCGGGCGATACGCTCGAGATGCGCGATGGCGGCGTGATCCTCAACGGCAAGCCGCTCGCCGAGCCGTACGTGGTGCACTCCAGCCCGCAGGAAGATCCGGCCACCGACGATTTCGGCTGGCAGCGCAATTATCTGGTGCGTCGTGCCGAGGCCTATGCCGGCTATCATCCGTCGCGCAACACGTGGGGTCCGCTGATCGTCCCCAAGGGCAAGTATTTCGTCCTCGGCGACAATCGGGACAACTCGTACGACAGCCGCTACTGGGGCTTCGTGCCTGACTCACTCGTCAAGGGCAGACCACTCGTCATCTATTACAGCTACGAGCGGGAGGCGACCAATCGCATCCCGTGGCTCACGCGCATCCGTTGGTCCCGTTTGGGTGAGCGTATCCACTGAGCGATCGTGACTCCACTTCGATCTTGCATCCGGTGATGGGCCATCCGGATGTCGCCCCCCCGTGCTCCGCGTGGCGCACCGGTGGGCGCGCTAGCTGCGCCGAGGAGCCGCCGTCTGCATGGCAGTGACGACCAACAAGAAGTCGTCGTACGAAGAAGGGTCGCTCGACCAGTATCTTCGCGACATCAGCGCGTACCCGCTCATCGACCGCGATGAGGAGGTCCGCCTCGCGCAGCGCATCCGCGCCGGGGAAGGGGAGGCGCTCGACAAGCTCGTGCGCTCGAACCTTCGCTTCGTCGTCTCCGTCGCCAAGAAGTACCAGAACCAGGGCGTCGCCCTCTCCGACCTGATCAACGAGGGGAACCTCGGCCTGATCCGCGCGGCGCACAAATTCGACGAGACGAAGGGGATCAAGTTCATCTCGTACGCGGTCTGGTGGATCCGGCAGGCGATCCTCCAGGCGCTGGCCGAGCAGTCGCGCATCGTGCGCGTCCCGCTCAACCGCGCGGGCACGCTCCACCGCATCGGGAAGCGCGCCAACGCGCTGCTTCAGGAGCTGGGGCGCGAGCCCACGCACGAGGAGATCGCCGAGGAGATGGACATCACCGAGGAGGAGGTCGCCAAGACGATCTCCATCTCGCAGACCCATCTCTCGCTCGACGCCCCGCTCACCCCCGGGGAGGACAACAAGCTCCTCGACTACCTGCCGGACAACCTCAACCCGACTCCCGATGAGCTGACCTTCGAGAAGGCGCTCACCGAATCGATCGAGGAAGCGCTCTCCTCGCTCAAGGAGCGCGAGGCCAAGATTCTCCGCCTCTACTTCGGGCTCGATGGTGAGGAGCCGATGACGCTGGAGCAGATCGGGTCGCTGCTCGGCATCACGAGAGAGAGGGTACGGCAGATCAAGGAGAAGGCGCTGTCGCGGCTGCGGCACGTCTCGCGGGCCCGAGCGTTGGAGAGCTTCCTCGGGTAGGCCGACGGCACGGCATTCGGCATCGGCATTCGGCATTCGGGCCAGAGGGCGAGATCGTCGCTCCCTGGCCCGAATGCCGAATGCCGAATGCCCAATGCCCAACGCCGCCGCTGCCATATAATATCCGTCAGCCCAAACCCGAACTCGGCCATGGCCCAGCAATCCTCCTTCGACGTCACCACCGGCGTCGACCTCCAGGAAGTCGACAACGCCCTCAACCAGGCGCAGAAGGAGATCGCGCAGCGCTACGACTTCAAGGGCACCAAGGCGCAGATCGACTTCAAGCGGGCCGAGCACATGATCGTCCTCCTGGCCGACGACGATTTCCGCATGCGGGCGCTCTTCGACGTGGTGCAGGCGAAGCTCATCAAGCGGAACGTGTCGGTGAAGAATCTCGACATCGGCGAGGTCAAGCCCGCCGGCGGCGACACGGTGCGGCGCGAGATCACGCTCAAGATGGCGCTGGACGGCGACACCGCGAAAAAGGTGGTGGCCGCCATCAAGGACGCGAAGATGAAGAAAGTGCAGGCCGCCATTCAGGGCGAGCAGGTACGCGTCAGCTCGGCCTCCAAGGATGAGCTCCAGGCGGTCATGGCCCTCCTCCGCTCCCGGGACTTCGGCGTCGAGCTCAAGTTCGGCAACTATCGTTAGGCGCTCTCCACCACCCGCAGGCGCGTGGATCGCTCGCCCAGCTCGGCGCGCGCCTCCTCGATGAGCCGCCGGTACGCCTCACCCACCGGTCTGATCCGCCGCCGCGCGTCCGCCAGACCGGATGGGTAGGCGGTCTCCTCCAGCAGCGCCGGCTCCGCCCGATCGGTCAGCGGCTGCCAGGAGAAGCCGCGCACCGGAATCCCCGCGCGGCGGAGCGCCGTAACGTCGCGCCACTGTGTCGAGAGCCATCCCGGTGCCGTGCGCGCGCTCCCTCCGCTCTCCGTCACGAAGAGCGGGAGCTTGCAGCGGTGATAGTACGACACCGCCAGACAGCGAAGCCCCAGCGGGCCCCTCGCGTCCGTCGTGCGCCCGTCGGCGCCGACGCGCCGCTCGCGCCGCTCGTGATAGGCCAGGCCCAGCCAGCGCCGTCCGCGCGCCCGCGTCTCCCGGAAGAACCGAAGCTCGTTCGAGCGCAGTCCGTGCTCGTGCAGCCAGGCGGCCATCGTCGGCGCCAGCTCGCGCCCCAGCGTGAGGTCGAGCGCCACCATCTTGATCGCGTTCCAGCGCTCCGCCTCGGCGCGCGTCGGCTGCGTCGCACCGTCGTACTGCTCCACCGATTCGGTTTGTATGATCACCGCGTCGGGGCGCTCCGAGAGGATCGCGTCCACCGCCATCTCGTGCGCCGTGCAGAGATGCCGGAGCGCGGTGGCCAGCTCCGCCTCTCCCGCCGCGCACTCGTTCCACTCGCCGCGGTAGGCGGAGGAGAGCGCGGCGGTGAAGATCTCCCGCACCGGCGTGTAGTAGCGGACCCACGGATATCGGCGCGCGAAGGCGCGAGCATATTCCGCGAAGTGCACCGGGAAGGCGGGATCCTGGAAGCCATCCATCCAGCTCGGCACGCCGAAGTGACAGAGATCGGCGATGACCTCGAGCCCGAGCTCGCGCAGCCGCTCCATCGGCTCATCGCTGACGCTGAAGTCGAAGATGTCCGGCGCGGTGTGCACCAGGTAGTACGCGGGACCATAGTGCAGCGCATCCACGCCGAGCTCGCGGGCGAGCGCGAAGTCGCGCTCCCAGTACGCGTAGTGGCCGGATGCGTCCATGCGATCCACGCGCGTACCGTTGGGCAGCACGGGATAGCCGTTCTCGATCCCGGTGGCGAACAGGAATGACATGGTCGTGCGGGGGGGACTTGCGAAGGAGTCGCGCTGTCGGGGAGACGGTGCGAGCGGGGAGCTCGCCGGCGACAACCCACTGACGAACGAACGGCGAAAAGGTTACATGCCGAGGGTCGCGAAATATGTGTCTCCCGTCACCACCCGCCGGTTGGAGCCCCCCACGCTGTAGGCGCGCCCGCCAAACACCGGCACCTGATGCACGTGCGAGCGCGCGGCCGGGAGACCCGGCTCCACGGCGGCCCAATCCCCCACCGAGCCGTCGCGCGCCAGCGGCGCCCTGAGCACCACGTTCACGAAGCGCGCGTTGTCCTCCACGCCACCGAAGAGCCAGAGCGCGCCGCCGAACACCGCGCTGGCGTGGGTGGCGTAGGCGTGCGGCAGGCGCGACACCTCCCGCCACTCGCCGAGCGTTCCGTCTCCCCTGACCTCGGCGCGCAGAACGTCATCGAGCGGCGCGTTGGCGCCCGCCGGGTTCCCATCGAGTCCGCCGATCAGGTACAACGCGCCATCGTGCAGCAGCATGGCGTGGTGCGAGCGCGCCCTCGGCAAATCGGGAAGCGCTTCCCAGGCGCCGACGCTTCCATCGCGCCCCAGGCGCGCGCGGAAGACGCCCGGCACCGACTCGCGCGCCTCGAGCCCGCCCACGACGTAGAGCCAGCCGTCGTGAGCCAGCATCGCGTGGTGAAAGCGCGGTGCGGGAAGTGGCGTGGAGGGAGTCCACGCGCCCAGCCTTCCGCCGCTCTCGATCCGCGCCGTCCACAGCTCGGTGGTCTTTCGGAGCGTGGAGTCCTGCCCGCCGGCGATGATGACGGTCCGCTCGTCCACCGCAACCGCGTGCCCCGCCCGCGCCATGGGGAGGGAAGCGCCGCGCTCCCAGGCGCCGAGCGATCCGTCGCGCTCGATCTTGGCCGACCAGACGTCCGACATGACGCGGCGGTAGTCGTTCCCGCCCGCGACCCAGAGACGCGCGCTCCCGCCGCGCACCGTCACGAACGTCGCGTGATGATCGCGGCCGGTCTCCAGCACCGGGCCGCTGTGCCAGGTGAGCGAGTCCGCGGCGAGGAGGAGAGCGCCGGCGACGACGAGGATCTGACGCGTCATGTGCACACTCGCGGGTCGGGGTCGCGGCACGATGCCGCCCGGGGCGGTGACACGCCAGACGCCCGGTACGGATGCGATAAGCGAGGTACGAACTGCACGTCGGCACGTGCTCGCACGCGCACGTTCCGGTTGAGGCCCCCCGGCGCCGGGGCTAGCTTTCGGCACGCCTACCACTCTCTTGCCGCCGGCACACTCCGCATGAAAATCGGCCTCATCACCCTCGGCTGCGACAAGAACACCGTCGACAGCGAGCGCTACCTCGCCCAGCTCGTCGGCCATGGCGCCGAGCTGACCACCGCGCTCGACGAGGCCGAGGTCATCCTGGTGAATACCTGCGGCTTCATCGACGCCGCCAAGCAGGAGTCCATCGACGCGCTCATCGAAGCCGGCCGCATGAAGGTCGACGGCGCTTGTCAGGCGGTGGTGGCCGTGGGCTGCATGGTGGAGCGGCACAAGGCCGAGCTGCTGGCCGAGCTGCCCGAGGTCGATCTCTTCCTCGGCTCGTCGGAGATGCGGCAACTGGTACCGGCGCTCGAGGCGCGCGGGCTCGTCGGCGGGGAGATGCTGGCGCACCCCGGGGTGCGCATCTACACCGGCGATCTCCCGCACGTGCGCTATCTCAAGATCAGCGAAGGGTGCGACCACGGCTGCGCCTTCTGCGCCATCCCGCTCATGCGGGGCCGTCATCGCTCCTTCTCGCGTGAGGAGATCGTCCGCGAGGCTCGGCTTCTCGAGGCGCAGGGCGCGCGCGAGGTGAATCTCGTGGCCCAGGATCTCGCGCACTACGGGCGAGACCGGCGCGATGGCGTGACGCTTCCCGAGCTGCTGGAGACGCTGGTGCGGGAGACGTCCATCCCCTGGTTCCGGTTGCTGTACCTCTACTCGGCGGGCCTCACGCCGCGACTCCTCGAGGTGATGGCCCGCGAGTCGCGCATCGTGCCGTACCTCGACATCCCCATCCAGCACGCGTCCGATGAAGTGCTGGCGCGCATGCGTCGCCCGGAGCGCGCGCGGACCATCCGCGAGAAGGTGGCGCGAGTGCGCGACGTGATTGCCGACCTCGCCATTCGGACCACCTGCATCGTGGGTTTTCCCGGTGAGACGCCTGACGATTTCGCGCGGCTCATGGACTTTCTGGAGGAGATCCGCTTCGAGCGCGTCGGCGCGTTCACGTATTCCGCGCAGGAAGGGACGCGCGCCGCCGAGCTGAAGGACGACGTACCGCCCGAGGTGAAGCTCGAGCGCCTGGAGCGCCTCACCGAGCTGCAGCGCGTCGTCACCGGCGAGCGCTACGAGCGCCACCTCGGACGCACCGTTCCGGCGATCGTCGATCGCGCGGGGGAGGCGCGAACGATCTGGCAGGCCGACGACGTGGACGGGATCACCTACCTGCGCGGTGACGCCGAGCCCGGCGCGCTGGTGGATGTGCGTCTCGACGAGGTGGTGGACGACTACGACTTCCGCGCCACGCTGGTGCGCACGGTGCGGCCGGCGAACGGCTCCGCGAACGGAGCGGCGCACCGAGCGGCGCGTGCGCGCGATCTCCGGCTTCCCGTGATGTCGGGGATCGCGGACGGGAGCTTCGGCCGGTGAGCTCGCGCTCGACGGAGATCATGGCTCGCGCCCGCGCCATCATGCCCGGCGGCGTGAGCTCGCCGGTGCGCGCCTTCCGCGGCGTCGGCGGGGAGCCCTTCGTCGTCGAGCGCGGCGAGGGGGCGCGCATCTGGGACGTGGACGGCAAGGAGTACATCGACTTCGTGCTGTCGTGGGGTCCGTTGGTGCTGGGCCATGCGCCGCCCGTGGTACTCGACGCGCTGGACGACGCCATGCGACGCGGCACCAGCTTCGGCATCCCCACCGAGGCCGAGGTCGAGCTGGCCGAGCTGGTGAGCGCGCGCATGCCCCACCTCGAGCGGCTGCGCTTCGTGTCGAGCGGAACCGAGGCGACGATGAGCGCGCTGCGCGTCGCCCGCGCGTACACCGGGCGCGACATGGTGCTCAAGTTCGACGGCTGCTATCACGGGCACGCCGATTCGTTTCTGGTGAGAGCCGGTTCGGGAGTGGCCACGTTGGGCCTCCCGGACTCGCCCGGCGTCCCCGACGCGCTGGCGTCGCTCACGCTGGTGGCGCCGTTCAACGACGCGGAGGCCACGCGCGCGCTCCTGCGCGCGCACGGGGGTCGCGTGGCCGCGATCATCATCGAGCCGGTGGTGGGCAATTCGGGCTTCATCCCGCCCGACCCTTCGTTCCTGCGCCACCTGCGAGCGCTGGCCGACGAGGAAGGATGCGTCCTCATCTTCGACGAGGTGATGACCGGCTTTCGCATCGCGCCCGGTGGAGCGCGCGAGCGCTTCGGCGTCACCGCCGACCTCACGACGCTCGGCAAGGTGATCGGCGGCGGTCTGCCCGTGGCGGCCTACGGCGGTCGCCGCGAGCTGATGGAGCTGGTGGCACCGGAAGGGCCCGTGTATCAGGCGGGGACGCTCTCGGGGAATCCGCTGGCCATGGCCGCCGGGCTCGCGACGCTTCGAGCGCTCACCCCCGAGCTGCACGCGCGCATCGCCGACCGGACCTGCCGCCTGGTGAGCGGCCTGCGCGAGATCGCGGCGCGCGCCGGCGTTCCGCTTACCGCCGACTGCGCGGGAAGCATGTGGGGATTCTTCTTCCGCGCCGAGCCGGTGCGCTCCTTCCGCGACGCGAAGAGCGCGGATGTGGATCGCTATCGCCGGTTTTTTCACGAAGCGCTGGCGCGCGGCGTGTACCTCGCGCCGTCGGCGTTCGAGGCGGCGTTCATGTCCGCGGCGCACGGTGATCGCGAGGTGGACGAGGCGCTCGAGCGGCTGGAGTCGGCACTGCTGGCGACGGGTGCGTAGCGCATCGCTCCTCGCCGTCGCGCTGGCGACGGCCTGCACGCTCGCCCCACCGGCCAAGCCGGGCGGTGCGGTGCGCGGGGAGGGACGCGTCGTGCGTGTGGCGTTGCACCTCGGGGTGCAGCGCGCGACGCTCGGCGCCACCGGCGCGTGGCGCATCGTCGACGCCCGGGGAGAGAGCACGCTGCTCCTCGGCGGGGACTCCTGGATACTGGAGCGCGATGGCTCGCTCGTGCGCTTCGTCGGCGCCGATGGCGTGGCCATGCCGCCGCGGCCGGCGCCGGTGATGGCGCGCCCGGAGGGAGTGAGAAGCCTCCTCCTCGTCGACGGCAAGCGATACCGTGGCGAGCTCGTCGTCGCCGTGCGCGACACCGGTCTGGTGGTGGTGAACCGGCTTCCCGTGGAGTGGTATCTCCGCGGCGTGGTGCCGCTGGAGATCGGTCGCCGCGCACCGGGGGAGCGCGCCGCGGTGGAAGCGCAGGCCGTCGCCGCGCGCAGCTTCGCCTACTCCCGGCTGCGGGACACGCTGGCCGGGCTCTACGATCTGCGCGCCTCCACGCTCGATCAGGCGTATGGCGGTGTGGACGCCGAGCTGCCGCTCACCGACCAGGCGGTGTCGTCCACGCGCGGCATGGTGCTCACCTACGGTGGGCGGGTGGTGGGCGCTCCCTACTCATCCAGCTGTGGTGGTCGCACCGCCGCCGCCAGCGAGGTGTGGCGCTCGCCTGACGAGCCCTACCTGGCGTCGGTGAGCGACACGATTCCGGGCACGACGCGCGCGTATTGCGACATCGCGCCGATCGGGGCGTGGACCCGGGCGTACGATCGCGCCGAGCTCGACCGGGTGCTGGCCCGCTATCTGGCCGCGTACGCGGCGGTGCCCTCGGCCGGCCCCGGCTCCGTGCGGCGGGTCGAGGTGGACGGGCGTACGCCCAGCGGGCGCGTGCGGGGCGTGGTGGTGAGCACCGCCGGTGGCCGATATGCGCTGCGCGGGAACGACGTGCGCTTCGTGCTGCGCTCACCGAGTGGCGAGATTCTCCCCAGCACGTATTTTTCGCTCGACGCCGTGGACGGCCCCGACGGACGTCTCTCGCGTCTCGTGCTGCATGGTCGCGGCAACGGACACGGGGTGGGGATGTGCCAGTGGGGAGCGATCGGGCGTGCGCGCGCGGGTCAGGACTTCCGTGCCATCCTGCAGACCTACTACCCGGGGACTTCGGTCGATGCTCTCTAGCGGCGGCATCCGCCTTCGCCAGGCGCTCGGCGCGCTGCTGGTCAGCGTGGTGCTGCCGCTGCCGGTTTCGGCGCAGTCGCTCTTCGAGCGCCTGGGGCTCGACCGTCTTCGCCTGACGAGCGTCGGCGTCGGCTACGGTCCCGCGCAACCCTCCAAGGTGGAGGCCACGCACTCCTTCGCGCTCCAGGTGGACTACGGCGAGATCGCGCCGCGGTGGCACGTGGTGTTCGGCGCGAGCTACTGGGAGTCGCACTTCAACGAGAAGGTCGTTCGCGAGTTCGAGGAGCAGCTGCGCCGCACCATTCGGGATCCGTCGGGGGATGACGAGATCGACATCGGTCGCATCCGCGTCTCCGACGTGGCGCTGGAGATGGAGGTGCGCTACGTCACCACGCGCAGCCGCACGTTCCTGCGACCGTACCTCGGGGTCGGGCTCGGCGCGCACGCCATCAACGCCGAGTCCCCTTTCATTCAGGGGACGTTCGTGGAGAGCGCGCTGGACAACATCTCGGCCGGCGTCTCGGGCATCGCCGGTCTCCAGATGGTGCCCAGTGAGCGCATCTCGTTCGCGGTGCAGGGGAGATACACGCTGTTGAGCACGCTGCGGTTCGGAACGCTACGAGGGCTGGTGAGCTACCACTTCCGTGGCTCGGTCAGACAGACGGGGGGCTCGTGAGCGCCGTCCGCGTGGGTGTGGTGGGCGCGGGCGCGATCGCGCAGCTCGCGCATCTCCCCGTGCTGTCCAAGATGCGCGGGGCGCAGCTGGTGGCGCTCTGCGACAACGACGGCCCCAAGGCGCGCGCGCTGGCCGACCGCTTCGGCATCCCGGACGTCTTCACCGACATCGAGGATCTGCTGGAGTTCGACGAGCTCGATGCGGTGGTCATCACCACTCCAAACCACCTGCACGAGCCGCACGTGCTGAGCGCCATCGCCGCCAAGGTGGACGTGCTCTGCGAGCGGCCGCTGGCGCTCACGTCGCGTGGGGTGGAGCGCATCCTCGCCGCCGCCGCGCGCGGCGGCCGGAAGGTGGCGGTCGCGAACAACCACCGCTTCCGCTCCGACGTCCAGGCGCTGGCCGGATTTCTCCGCGGCGGGGAGCTCGGCAAGCTGGTGGGCGTTCGCGCCGGCGCGTATCAGCAGCGCCGGCAGACCGAGGGATGGCGCTTCCGTCGCGCCGAAGCGGGGGGCGGAGTCTTCCTCGAGCAAGGCTTCCCCCTCCTCGATCTCGCGCTCTGGCTGGCGGACTTTCCCGAGCCCGTGCGCGTGGTGGCGCACATGGATCGCGCGCGCGGCGCCTCGGCGGTGGAGGACGCGATGATCGTGCTCCTCGAGTGCGCGCAAGGGAAGACGTTTGCCTTCGATGTGTCGTGGGCGTACGTCGGCACCGAGGAGCGGTGGTGGTTCGACGTGCTGGCCACGCGCGGCAGCGCGCAGCTCGGGCCGCTGCGCGTGTTCAAGGAGCTGAATGGGAAGCCGGTGGAGGTGACGCCCACCGGCGCCGCCGCGCGCGAGAGCGCGTTCGTGCAGTCGTACCGGGCGGAGCTCGCGCACTTCCTCGCGGTGCTGCGCGGCGACGCCAGCTATGAGCCGCCCGACGACCAGCTGATCGTCCACCGCATCGCCGAAGCGATCTACAAGGCGGCCGACGAGGAGAAAGAGACCCGGCTGTGAGCCTCGAGAGCCACTGTGCGCTCGCGCGAGCGCGCGACGAGCTCGCGCCGGCCTCGCGGTGAGCCCGCTGCGCCGGCCGGCGCTTCGGACTCGTCAGGCATGAACGACGTCTCCATCGGCGTGGACGTGGGCGGTACCTTCACCGACCTGGTGGCGGTGGGAGAGGACGGCGCGCTCGAGTCGCGGAAGGTGCTCTCCACGCCCGGCGCGCAGTCCCGCGGGGTACTGTCGGCGCTGGAGGCGCTCGGCGCTCCGGCGAAACGCGTGTCGCGCTTCATTCACGGCACCACCATCGCCACCAACACGCTGCTCGAGCGCACCGGCGCGCGCGTGGTGCTCTGCGCCACCCGTGGAGCCACCGATCTTCTCGACCTTCGCCGCCAGGAGCGCGCGGCCCTCTACGACCTGGCCCGGCATCATTCGCCGCCGCTGGTGCCCGCCGGGCTGCGCGTGGCGGTCGATGAGCGGATCGGGGCGCACGAGGTGCTCGAGCCCCTCGTCCCTTCCGCGGCGGCGCGCGCCGCGGAGGAGGTGCGGGAGCTCGAGCCGGAGACGATCGCCATCTCGCTGCTCCACGCCTATCGCGATCCTTCGCACGAGCGGCGGCTGGCCGAGGAGCTGCGAGCGTTGGTGCGCGGCGTGCCGGTCATCTGCTCCTCCGACGTCCTCCCCGAGATCCGCGAGTACGAGCGCACTGCCACCACCGTGGCCGAGGCGTACCTCCGCCCGCGCGTGGCGCGCTACCTGGGCGAGCTGGACGACGCGCTGCGCGCGCGCGGATGCCCACCGATGGGCGTGATGACCTCGTCCGGCGGAGTGCGCGGTGCCGTCGAGGCGGGTGAGAGCGCGGCGGCGCTGGCGCTCTCCGGTCCGGCCGGCGGCGTGGTC
>DATFFZ010000031.1:0-11408 GCA_035249845.1 Gemmatimonadaceae bacterium | reverse complement strand
CGTCAGTGTAGAAGATTGGGGGCGACACCACCAATGTGTGGTGTCCGAAGGCATGGTGCGTGCCTCATCGTTCGTCCGCTCCCGTCGCGTGCACCGTGGCGGGAGCTTCTGCATGTAGGTGGAGGAGTCGTGGTCGTAGGTTGTCTCGCTCTCAACGCGTCGTTCGAGCCCCTGACGATGGTGCCCATGCGTCGGGCGCTTCGGCTCGTGCTCGACGGTAAGGCCGAGATCGTCGAGGCTGACAGCGACCGCCTGATCCGCTCGGAGCGCCTGGCGCTCCCGCGGCCGATGGTGATTCGCCTGGTGAAGTTCATCCACGTGCCGCGCCGCTTCCGCCGGCAGGTGACGAACACGTTCCTGTTCGCGCGCGACCGCTACCGCTGCCAGTACTGCGGCCGCCCCGGCGCGGAGCTCAAGCCGCGCGAGTCGCTCACGCGCGACCACCTGGTGCCGCTCTCCCGCGGCGGCACGAACGACTGGACGAACGTCGTCACCGCGTGCTCCCCCTGCAACACGCGGAAGGGGAACCGCATGCCCGAGGAGATCGGCATGCATCCGCTGTCGACGCCGATCGAGCCGCACTTCGTCCACCTGAGCTGGGCGGTGCGCCGTCTGACACCGACGCAGTCCAAGTACATCAGGCTGTTCTATGGAGCGGAGGTGCTGCACCAGCTCGAGGATCTGGAGCAGAAGCAGGGCGGAAGGCACAGAGAGATGAGGCATTAGCGGGGAGCGGGAGGCGGGAAGCGGCCGCGCGGAGCGCGGCCTGAGGGGAGCGCGGGCGGAGGCGGTACTCATCAGGTGTGCTGGCGCTCCCCGCTCCCCGCTCCCCGCTCCCCGCTTCACCCCCTCGGTCTGAACCTGCCACTCTTGGCCTCGTACCTCCTCGACGACCCGCCCAGGATCTTCACGAACAGCGTTCTCACTCCTCGCGTGATCGCCGTGCCGGCGTTCTGCTCGCCGCGCACCGCCGGGCGAAGCTCCCCGCGCAGCCAGCGCTCCACCTCGTCCAGATCGCTCACCGAGATCATCTCCACGTCCAGGACTGCGACGTAATACAGCTCCTCGCGCCGCCCGCGCGGCGTGATCGGCGGCTCGTACGGCTGCGACACCACCCGCTCCACGTCTCGCAGCGCCTCGTAAGCGCCGAGCTGCGTCACACGGTCCTCGGCGTCCACCCGCGCCACCAGATACCGCTGGTCGAGCGAGCTGTAGCGCACGATCACGTCCCACTCCACCGCCTGACGAAGGGAGTTGAACCACCCCGCGGTGGACCACAGCTCCACCCGGTAGTGCAGCCGCGCCGGGAACCCGTTGCGCAGCAGGTCGGCCACCCGCGGGTCGGTGAACACGTACTCGGCGCGCACCGACGGCGGCGTGGTGGCGCGAGCCGCCGCCGCGGGGAGCGACACGCGAAGACGCACGTCGCGCTGCGCCGCTCCGTCCGTGGGGAGCGACGCCAGCGCCAGGAGCGCCAGAGCGAGGACGAGCAGCGCGCGCACGGTCAGAAGCGGTGGCGGAGGCGGACGAAGAAGTTCGGCGAGTCCGAGTCGCCCACCGCCTTGGCCACGAACACGCCGATGAGCCCGAGGTCGAAACCGGTCCCGGCGTCGAGCTTGAACGTCTCGAGCGGCGGCAGCGAGCCGTTCGTGAACTGGAGGTCACCCACGCGGCCCGGCCCCACCAGCCATCCCCGCCCCGCGTCGACGAACACCACCCAGGCCGGCGATCGGTGAAAGCCGAACTCGCGCAGGTCGCCACGGTTCCCGAAGGGGAGGCGGAAGTCGGCGCGATACTCCAGCTGGGCCAGTACCATCCGCTCGCATTGCCCCGGGCGCCCCGGCAACTGCGGCCCGTCGCTGCACTGCAGCACGTCCGCCTCTCCCGACTCCGTCCGCCGGAAGTCGTACCCCGGGATCGTCCCCGGGCCGCCTAACGAAAAGCGGCGCTGCAACGGGAGCTGGTCGCCGTCCACCCAGCCGCCGAGCACCAGCCGCGCGTTGAGCTGGCGCGTGGGCGACAGGCGGTTGTAGCGCCTGAGGTCGAAGAACACGCGCGTGTACTCGAGATCCACCGCCCCCACGCCCGCCGGCCGCGCCACCGGGCTGGTCGGACCGAGAAAGACGCGATCGCTCTCCCCGTGCTCCACCTCGCCGCTCAACAGCCACCCCGAGCGCGGCCGGGCACGGTCGTTCCGCGTGTCGTAGGTCAGCGTCGCCGTCGTCAGGCGGAAGCGCCCCTCGTCCATCACCGGATTGGGGCGCCACGACTCGCCGTTCCGAAACAGGCTGAACGGGTCGCCCGAGCTTCGCGTCCCCCAGTGCTCGTTCCCGTAGGCGATGGTGAACGTCGCCCGCGACCCGTCGCGGAGCGTCAGGTACCCGGTGGCGCCTTCACGCTCGTAGTAGTCGCGGAAGTCCCGGCGGAAGAAGAACGACGCCAGCCCCACCTCGGCGTCCCGGAGCTGCCAGCGCTCGCTGCCATCCACCACCTCGTACATGCGCACCCCCGCCGCCAGCGCGTCGAGCTTCCCGTACTGCACCTCGGCCGAGAGCGAGTAGCCGAGGTTCTGGTCGTTCCACTCGAAGCGCTCCAGCGAGCGGAAGATGCCTAACGCGTCGGCCGACACGCGGCCCCATCCGAAGTTCTGCCGTAGCGCGCCGCCCACGTTGATCGGCAGCCCTTCCACGCGGTTGTACGTGCCGGCGCTGATGAGAATGCGGCTGCTGTTCAGCTGGTGCCGCCGCCGCCACCGGCGCAGCCAGTTGTCGCGCGACGTCACCTCCTCCACCCCCTCCACCACCACCCGCTCCTCCTCCAGCCGGTAGCGCATCGTCCCGGCGTGCGACGTCACCGTCCCACCCACCGAGCCGCGCTCCGCGCCCTCCACGAATCCCCCCACCACGATCACGTCTCCGTCCACCCGCGATCCGCTCCGCAGCGTCACGTTCCCGTTGAGCACGACCACGTCGCCGTGCACCGTGCCCCCGACGGTCACCCACCCCTCCCGCACGGCCACCGAGCCGTGCACCTCCTCCCCCGGCGCGATCTCCAGATCCTCCGCCTGACGAATCTCCGCCGGCCTGTTCCACCGCTCCGCCGCCCGCACCGCCAGCTCCGCCGGCACCTCCGCCCGCGCCGTGTCGAGCACCTGCGCCGGTGCCCGCGCCGCCGTCGTGAGACAGGCGCCTGCCACTGCGCAGGCGATGAAGAGGGATCGCATTAGTGACTCCGAGAGACGATCGGGAAATCGGGAATCGGGAATCGGGAATCGGGAATCGGACCGGCGGATTCGGAAGTCATCGGTGTGCCTTCGCTCCGCGATTCCCAATTCCCGATTCCCGAGGCGTGTTCAGTTCTGCCCCCAGGCGATTCCGAGCCGACGCATCCGGCGGTAGAGGTTCGGTCGGTCCGTCTGCAGCCGGCGGGCGGCCTCGGCGACGTTCCCGCCGGCGCTCGACAGCGCCCGGGCGATGAGCGTGCGCTCGTAGGCATCGAGCGCGTCGCTCAGCGGATGATCGAGCAGCGCCGGGTCGGGAAGCGCGTCGGGGATCGCCGCGGCGCGGCCGTCGAGCGGGAGCACCGCCGAGACGTCACGCGTGGTCACCTCCGCGCCGCCGCGGAGGATCGCCAGCCGCTCCACGATGTTCGCCAGCTCACGCACGTTCCCCGGCCAGCGGTAGCGCTGCATGAGCGCGATCGCCTCGTCCTGCCACACCGGCATGGGACGCCCGCTCCGCGACTGGAAGAGCAGGGAGAAGTGCCTGACGAGCGCCGGGATGTCGTCGGGGCGCTCGCGGAGCGGCGGCACGTGGAGGGGGATCACGTTGAGACGAAAGAGCAGGTCCTCGCGGAACCTCCCATTCGCCACCGCGCGCTCGAGATCCATGTTGGTGGCCGAGAGGATGCGAACGTCCACCGGGATCGGCTGCCCGCCGCCCACCCGCTCGATCTCGCGCGCCTCGATGGCGCGCAGCAGCTTGGCCTGCGCCTCGGCGCCGAGGTCTCCCACTTCGTCGAGGAGCAGCGTGCCCTGGTTCGCCAGCTCGAAGCGGCCGATCCGCCGCGCGGTGGCGCCGGTGAAGGAGCCGCGCTCGTGGCCGAACATCTCGCTCTCCACCAGATCGCGCGGAATGGCCGCGCAGTTCACCCGCACGAAGGGCTTGCCGCGCCGCGCGCTCTGCCGATGGATCGCGGCCGCCACCAGCTCCTTCCCGGTGCCCGACTCGCCGACGATGAGGACGCGGGCGTCGGTGGGGGCGACTCGGGCGATCATCTCCCGGACGCGCTCGATCGCCGGGCTGCGTCCCACCATCTCGCCGGCCAGGCCCAGGTCTTCGCGGAGCGCCTGCGCCTCGCGTCGTGCCTGACGAAGCTCCAGCGCCGAGCGGAGCGTGAGGAGGACGCTCTCGGGTGTGAGCGGCTTCTCGAGGAAGTGGAAGGCGCCGATCTTGGTGGCTTTTACGGCGTCGCTCAGTCCGGCGCGGCCGCTCATCATGACCACGGGAACGTCGGGGAGCTTCTGCCGGAGCGCCGCCAGCGTGCCCATGCCGTCCATGGCGCCCGGCATCATGAGGTCGAGCAGCACCGCATCGGGCTCGTGCTCGGTGGCGGTGGTCACGCCGGTCGCGCCGTCGGGGGCCTCGCGCACGTCGTACCCCTCGGCCGAGAGGAGCGCGCCCACCATGCGTCGGATGTTCGGCTCGTCGTCGATGATGAGCACCGAGGACACGCGCTATCGCTCCGGTGGAGCGGCGGGGACGCCGGGCAGCCGCCCTTCCTCGCGCGCGCTCGAGCGCTCGGCCAGCAGCTTGGTGGTGAAGCGCTGTCCCTCGGAGATGCGCTCAACCTCGATGGCGATGGAGTCGATCGCCTGCTCCATGCGCTCCAGGCGCGCCGTCAGCTCGGCGGGAACGGTGGGCAGACGATCCTGCTTCCGCGCCCAGGCGCGTGCGATCGGCAGCCCGATGATGATGCTCACCACCGAGGTGAAGAACGCGATCGGCACGACGATCTCAGGTCCCACGGTGATTCTCCTCTCCCAGGTCGGGAATCGTCGCCCATTCGGCGGCGCGTTCGGGTTTGGGCTCGTCAGGCGGCTCGCCGTGGAGCGGGAGCACGAAGCGGATCTCCGTCCATTCACCTTCACGGCTGGCGGCGAAGACGCGCCCGCCGTGGGCCTGCACCGTCTGCCGCGCGATGGCGAGCCCCAACCCCGTCCCCCCCGGCGTGCTGGTGACGTACGGCTCCCAGAGGCGCGGCATCAGGCTGGGGGGGATTCCGCGCCCCGTGTCGCGCACGCTCAGCACCACGCCGGTGACGCCTTCGAGCGATCCGCGCCTCACGTCGATGGCGATGGCGCCGCCCAGGCGGCACGCCTCCACCGCGTTGAGCAGCACGTTGGTGAGCGCCCGCGACAGCGCGTCGTGATGCCCGACCACCATCGGCAGCTTCTCCTCGACGGTGACCGTGACCATCGTCTCGTCAGGCACCGCCGACCGCGCCGTGTAGCGCGCCAGCTCTCCCAGGTCCACGTCGGCCGCCGGGCCTTCGGGGAGACGCCCGAACTGCGAGAAGCTCCGCGCCATCTTCTCCAGCCGCTGCGACTCGGTGCCGATGACCTCCACCGCCTCGGAAAGCGACTCGGGCGCCTCTCGGCGCAGTCGCTCCACCGCGAATCGGATGGGCGTGAGCGGATTCTTGAGCTCGTGCGCCACGCGCCGCGCCGTCTCCCGGAACGCCTCCACACGCTCGGCCTCGAGCTCCCGCTCGCGCGCCGCCTCCAGCTCCTTCGCCATCTTCCGCATCCGCCGGCGCAGCAGCTCGAACTCCGGCGCCCCGCGCTTTGGCGGCTGGTCGGGAAGGGGGCGTCCGCGCGCGATCAGCTCCGTCCACCCCACCAGCTCGAGCAAGGGCCGGCCGAGCTGCCGGCTCAGGTGTCCCGCCACCCGCGTCGACAGCAGCGCCAGCAGCCCAGCCCCCACCACGGCGATGAGCAGCATCGCCGGCACCGCCCGCGATGCCAGGAAGCGAAGGCGCCGCGCCTGGGTGAGCGACGCGTCGAGCTCCGCCTCGTGCTTGTCCAGCGCCATCCGCTGCTCCGGCGTGAGCGCCCCCTCGCGCGCCGCCGCGATCGCCGCCCTCCCCGAGACGGCCACGCTGTCCCACGCCTCGCTGCTGCTCAGCAGCGGCAGCGACTTCCCCACCATGGCCGCGCCGCCGAGCAGCAACAGGCTCGACGGCACCACGGCAAAGAGGACGAGGTAGAGGAGGACGCGGGTGCGGAAGCTCAGCCGCTTCACACAGGGCTCCTACGGGGGACGAGGGGCGGAGTTTCGAAATGAAACATACGGGCCGGTGGGCAGGGCGAACAGCGGGATTCGGCATTCGGCATTAGGCATTCGGGGAAGGGCGAAATAGCTTGCGCCGATGACCACGAATGCCGAATGCCGAATGCCGAATGCCGCGACTCTATGAAATCGTATACGAGCTACCTGACCTTCACCACGAAGAAGCGCCAAGAGATCATCGACATCACGGAAGAGGTCGAGAAATGCCGCGCCGCTGCCGGCATTAAGGAAGGGATGGTGCTCGTTTCGGCGATGCATATCTCCGCTTCCGTCTTCGTGAACGACCACGAGTCCGGCCTCTGGAAGGACATTCTCGATTGGCTGGAGACCCGAATCGCCCCCTGGGACCCCGAGCATTACCGCCACAACAGCGGCACCGGCGAAGACAACGCCGCCGCCCACCTGCGCTCGCTGACCGTGGGCCACGAGGTGATCGTCCCGGTCACCGATGGAGAGTTGGACTTCGGCCCGTGGCAGCGCGTCTTCTATGGAGAGTGGGACGGGCAGCGCCCCAAGCGCGTCATCATCAAGGCGATGGGGGAGTGAGAACGTGGGGAGCGGGGAGCGGGGAGCGGGAAGCGCCGGCGGAGACGCAACTCATCAGGTGCGCCTCCGCTCCCCGCTTCCCGCTCCCCGCTCCCCGCGCGGCCGCGCCGCGGCTCGGCGGCTCCGCCATTCCAGAAGTGCCTACGATCACTTACTTTAGAGGGATGGAGTCTTTGTACCGGTGATCGGAGTCTGATGTCGGATTCCTGGACGCTCGCCAGGACGATCTCCGCGCGCGCTAAGGAGCATCCGCAGCGGGTCCTGGTCGTATCTGGTGGGCGCTCGCTGACGTACGGTCAGGTCGACACGCAGGCAGGCGCGCTGGCGGCAGCGCTCGCGGAGCTCGGGATCGGAGTCGGGGATCGGATCGGCGTGGTCATGCCGAACTGGCCCGAGTGGATCGTGGCTCTCTTCGCCGCCGCCAAGCTGGGCGCGACCGTCGTCCCGCTCAATCACCGGCTCAACTACCACGAGCTCAAGTACCAGCTGCGGCACGCCGAGGTTTCGGTGGTGTTCGCGGCGGAACGGTACGGCGATGTGGATTATCTCGAGATCTTCGAGGATCTCATCGCCGAGCTTCCCGATCTCGTGCTGTTGGTGACGATCGGGGACGAGCAGCTCTGGTACGACGACAGGATCTTCCAGTACGAGGACCTGCTCTCGAGTGGGTCGGGTCGTCCCGCGCCTGAACCGAAGGGCGTGGACGACGACAGCGATCTGGCGATCCTGTACACGTCGGGAACGATGGGGAAGCCGAAGGGCGTGCGTTTGTCGCATCGCTGTCTCGTGGAGACGGCGGTGCGGACGGGCGAGGCGTTGGAGATGTCTCCCACTGATCGGGTGCTCGTCTCCGTACCGCTCTTCACCATCTTCGGCTTCAGCATCGTGGTGGGGGCAGTGGCCGCCGGTGCGACGCTCGTGCTCCAGGAGCAGTTCGACCCCGAGCGTGCCGTCGAGCTGCTCGAGCAGGAGGGCATCACCGTCCTGCACGGTGTGCCGACGATGTACCATTTGCTGATGCGCTCTCCGCGGTTCGCGGGGGCGAGCTTCCCGACGCTCAGGACGGGGATCGTGGCCGGCGGTCCGGTCACCGACGAGCTCGTCAGGCGCATACGCAAGTGGTGTGATGTACAGGTGGCGTACGGCCTGACCGAGACGGGGCCGACGGTGACCATCACCCGCTTCAGCGATCCCGAGGAGAAGCGCCTGACGACAGTCGGGCGGCCGATCACCGGGGTCGAGATCAAGGCGGTGGATTTTCTCACCGGTGCGCTGCATGGACCCGAGGCGGTCGGCGAGATCGCCGTGCGGGGTCCGAACGTCATGCGGGGGTATTCTCGCATGCCCGCGGAGACGGCCCGGTTCTTCTCCCCGGAGGGGTACTTTCTGACCGGTGATCTTGGGATCATCGACGAGGAGGGGTACCTCAGGATCGTGGGGCGCAGCAAGGAGACGATCGTGCGCGGCGGATATCAGATCTATCCGCGCGAGGTCGAGGATCAGCTTCGAGCGCATCCCGCGGTGGACGATGTCTGCGTGATCGGTGTCCCCCATGACATCATGGGAGAGCTGGTGTGCGCGTGCATCGTTCCAGTGGAAGGCGCGGTCATCACCGGCGAGGAGATCAAGGAATTCTCCCGCGACACGATGGCCGACTACAAAATCCCAGATCTCGTGCGCTTCTTCGATACCTTTCCGATGACCGGGAGTGGAAAGGTGAAGCGACGGGAGCTCGAGCGCGTGGTCGCGCTCGACTACACGGCCCTCAGTTCACACACGTGAAAGGAAGTACATGAACAACCGAAATCCGCGGGCGACGCCGGCCCGGCAACCGGTGGCCCCGATGTATCGCGGCCCAGGGGCGCAGGCAGTCACCCCCATTGGCGGGGTGCCCGCCGCGTACCACGCGCCGAACGCGGCGCTCCTCATCGACTTCGACAACGTCACGATGGGGATCCGCTCCGACCTGCAGTCCGAGCTTCGCAGTTTGTTGTCGTCCGACATCATCAAGGGGAAGGTCGCGGTGCAGCGAGCGTACGCCGACTGGCGGCGCTATCCCCAGTACATCGTCCCCCTGTCGGAGTCTTCGATCGATCTGATCTTCGCGCCCGCCTACGGGTCGTCGAAGAAGAACGCCACCGACATCCGCCTGGCCATCGACGCGCTCGAGCTCGTGTTCACGCGGCCCGAGATCGGCACGTTCATTCTCCTGTCGGGCGATTCGGACTTCTCGAGTCTGGTGATCAAGCTCAAGGAGTACGGCAAGTACGTCATCGGCGTCGGCATCCGCGAGTCGTCCAGCGATCTACTCGTGCAGAACTGCGACGAGTACTACAGCTACAACGCGCTGGCCGGGCTGGTGAAGACCGGCGACGAGCAGAACGTGCCGCGTGATCCATGGGAGCTGGTCGTGGAAGCGATCACTCGCATGAAGCGGAACGGCGACGTGATGCGCTCCGATCGCCTGAAGCAGGTGATGCAGGAGATCGACCCCGACTTCGACGAGAAGAACCTCGGCATGGCCAAGTTCTCGAGGTTCTGTCAGGAGGCGGCGCAGCGGGGGTTGTTGAAGATTACGCGCCTCGAGAACGGCCAGATGGAAGTCGACGTCGCCACCGAGGCACCGCCCGCGCCCGCGATGCCGGCGGCCGTCGCCAAGCGAGCCGAGGGTGAGCGCGCCGGTCGGCCCGAGCGTGCGCCGCGTGGCGGAAGAGAGGAGGGGAGGCGTGGGCGTCGGGGCGGACGCGGACGTGGCGAGCGCGCCGAGCGTCCCTCGCGCGAGGTCGCGGCGGTGACCGAGGCCGAGCAGGAGAAGTTCTCGCCGCCGCTGGCCGAGCCCGTGCAGGCGCCGCCGTCGCAGGCCGTGGGCGATGAGGATAGTGTGGGTGAGCGCCTGACGAGGAGCGAGGTGTTCGACCTGCTCCGGCGTACCATCGCCGACCTGGCGACTGGAGAGGAGTCGGTGCGGGCGAGCGATCTTCGCCGGCGGGCGCGCGAGTTGTTGGGGCGTGACAGCGAGACGCTGGCCGAGCGGAACTTCCTCAGGATTCTGCGCGACGCGCATGACGCCGACGTGATCGATCTCCGGAAGCGGGGGAGTGACTACGAGGTGAGCCCGGCCGTGAGCGCGGCGCCGATCGCCGAGCAGGTGGCGCCCGTCGTCTCCGAGGCGGCTGCGAGTCAGGCGTCTCGGAGCGCGGCGACCGCTACCGCGTTGCGGCGCGGGATGCGGCCGCGTGGGCGCGTTGGGCGCGGGGAGATTCCGCCCGAGCTGCTGGCGGTCGGCGTAGTGGAGGAGGAGCCGGCTCAGGTGATCTCGATCGAGCCGGCGGTTACCGGCGAGCAGTCGGCTGCGGTCGAATCGCCAAGCGAGGGTGGCGACGGGCGGCGCGGCGGGCGGAAGAGTACGTCGAAGAGCGGGCGGGGAGGGCGTGGGCGGAAGGGCGCCAAGAAGGCCGCCGCCTCGCCGGACGCGGCATCTGGAGGTGATGCGGCCGCCGCCCCGAGTGGCGGCGCTCGCCGATCACGCGGAAGGAAGAAGAAGGCCGCGACCCCTACCGGGAGCGAAGCATGAGCAAGAGCGCCGCGCCTCCTCCTCGGGCGCGGCGCTCTCGTTTGGGGGAGCCGCTGCCCAGGGAGTTCTACAACCGCGAGACGGAGATCGTGGCGCGCGAGTTGTTAGGCCAGGTCTTGGTCTGTGAGACCGAGGAGGGGGTGGCTGGGGGGCGGATCGTGGAGACCGAGGCGTATCTCGGGGAGCACGATCCGGCGTGTCATGCGGCGGTGGGGTACACGGAGCGGACCAAGTGGCTGTACGGCGAGCCGGGGACGGCGTACGTGTACTTCATTTATGGGGTGCACTGGTGCTTCAACGCGGTGACTCGTGAGGCAGGGAAGCCGAGCGCGGTGCTTGTTCGGGCGATCGAGCCGGAAGTGGGGATCGAGCTCATGCGGCGGAGGCGGCCGCAGGCGAGGCGGGATCAGGACCTGACGAATGGGCCGGGGAAGTTGTGTGCTGCCTTGGGGATAACTGGGGAGCACAGCGGGCTGGATCTGTCGCGGTCGGGGCTTCGCATCCTGCGCGGGCCGCGTATCCCTGAGAGTGATGTCGCGGCGACGACCAGAATCGGAATCACGAAGGCAGCGGAGTGGCCACTCAGGTGGTACGTGCGTGCGAATGCTCACGTGTCGGGAAGGGCAAGCCGCGAATGACACAGGAGTAGCATCGCGCGGACTCCTTCGGGCACCGCGCCGGCCTCTGACCCACCTTCGATGCCGTGCATCCGTGTCGGTGGCGTCTTGACGGCTCACTGCTCTCCTGATAGGCTCCGCCGCAGGCGTTCAGGACGCCCCCCGTCCGCGGAGAGGACCGAGTCCACCTGGTGAGCCTGCCTAACTAGCACGCGACTTACGAACCTCCTTTCGCCCGATGCGAGCGGACCCCGGGCATTCACCAGGGAGGCTCGTCATGCCCGCTCGTCGCCTGCCCGTCAGGCCCAACCTCGAGCAGCT
>DATFFZ010000030.1:0-9888 GCA_035249845.1 Gemmatimonadaceae bacterium | reverse complement strand
CACCTGCGCGACCGCGGCTTCGACGTCGTGTTCTCGGGCACCGCGCGCGAGCAGCGCGACACCACGCTGGTGCTCGACCGGACCACGCACCCGGAGTGGGCGCGGCTGGTGGGCGAGGCGATGGGCGAGGCGCGCGTGGAGGCGCGCCCCGACAGCTCACGCCACGTCGACGTGACGGTCCTGGTCGGCGCGACGTGGCGCGCGCCGGCCGAGCCGTTCCACCCGTAGCTGCCCGCAGGCGGCGGCGATGTCGACGCCGCGACTCTTGCGAATCGCCACCTCCACGCGCTCCCGTCTCAGCGCACGCGCGAACGCCAGGATCTCGTCGGGCGGAGTGGGGTGAAATCCCTCCGCGCCGCCGGGATGCAACGGGATGAGATTCACGAACGCCTTGCACTCGCGCGCCAGCCGGGCGAGTCCGAGCGCGTGCTCCTCGGCGTCGTTCACGCCGCCCAACATCACGTACTCGAACGTCACCCGCCGGTCGAACGCCTTGGCGGCCTCGATCACGTCCGCCAGCGGGTACTTGGTGTTGATCGGCATCAGCTGCCGCCGGAGATCGTCGGTTGGCGCGTGGATCGAGATCGCCAGCCGAAACTGCTCCGAACGCTGGGAGAGCGCCACGATCCCGGGAAGGACGCCGACGGTCGAGATCGTGATGTGCCGGGCGCCGATGCCGAGCGCGCCCGGGGAGTTGAGCAGCGTGAGCGCCCGATCCACCGCCGTCCAGTTCATCAGCGGTTCGCCCATCCCCATGAACACGACGTTGGTGACGTCTATCGGCGGCGAGAGCAGCCGCATCTCGCGCACCTGACCGGCGATCTCCCAGGCGGCGAGGTTGCGCGAGAAGCCCATCCGTCCGGTGGCGCAGAAGGAGCAGCGGAGCGCGCACCCCGCCTGCGACGAGATGCACAGCGTCAGTCGACTCCCTTCGGGAATGGCCACCGTCTCGATCGCTTCGCCGTCGCTCAGCCGGAAGAGAAACTTCTCGGTGCCGTCGGTCGATCGCTGGCGCGCCGCGATCGTCAGGCGAGGGAGGTCGAAGCGCTCGGCGAGTCGGCCGCGCAGCGGCGTCGGCAGCTCGGTCATGGACGCGAAGTCGGGCGCCGGGTTGCTCCAGAGCCGCTGCACCACCTGCCGGGCGCGATAGAGCGGCTCGCCCGCCTCGGCCAGGTGCTCGGCGAGCACTCGCTCGGCCTCGTCAGGCAGGAGGTCGAGCAGGTTCGCACGCGCGGCGACGGGACGACCCGCGTCAGGCTCAGCGGTCACGGATGGTCATCGCCAGCGTGAACTGATAGGTGGCCGAGAAGCCGGCGTCCTGACTCTCGCGCGCCACGCCCACCAGGTACTCGCCGTAGTTGAGACGGACGCCCAGGCGGTTCCGCCACGAGCTCGAGCCGTACGTCTCGCTGTAGAGCGCTCCCACGATCCCCTCCCATCGGCCGTAGCGGCCGACGGCATAGCCGAAGTGATCGCGCTCGCGCCCTTCGGTGATCGTCAGCCCGTATCCCGCGCGCGCCCCCCGGCGGTCGCTGCCCATGAGGCGCAAGTCGCCGGCCACGTTGAGGCTGGTGCGCTCATCCTCACTGTTGGCCGGCCGCCAAAGGAAGGTCGCCGCTCCCACGCTCGCGTCGGCGAAGGGGATGTGGCGGATGAGGACGCCACCATCCACGCCGATGGCAGCGCCGTTCGCGCGGTCGATCTCTCCCGTGCGATAACGAACGGCAACACCGGTCGACACCCGCCCGCCGTTCTGCCGCGCGATGCTCGCCGAGTAGACCGTCGTGTTGTACTCGATCTGGGAGCCGATGGCGGTGGGGTCGGTACCGGTCCGGTAGATGTCGTCGACGGTGGCGCGCACCACGGAGAGACCGGCGGTGAAGCGCCGCGGGAGGTTCAGCGCCGCCCCCGCCAGATATATCGTCACGCCCTGCTCGTCGGACGTCTGGAGCGATCCGATGCCGAGGCGCGCCCGATCGCTCTCCGGCAAAACGATGGTCGCGGGGTTGCCGAGGCCATCTCCGATCCCGCTCCCCAGTGCCGGTGCACGGTCGAGCGTGCCGAGCGGAAACTGGAGGAGCTCGCGCCCAGGCACCCGCTGTGCGGCCAGGGTGCTGGCCCCCGTAGCCGTCTGGCCGAACAGGCACACCGCTGTTAAGATCAAGCAGCGCATGAAGATGAGCTTATCGGAAACTGACCAGCAGGTCAAGCGATCCGCCTTTCGGGGGGACCCGCGGCCGATTAAGTTTGTAAGGCTAATGTAATGCGACCCTGGAGCTTGAGTGCTGCTATCTGAGCTGCTCGCGCCGGGACGGGTCAAGGTGCCGCTTGCCAGTCGGTCCAAGCAGGACGTGCTACTGGAGCTGGTCCAACTCGTCACCGATGGACGCGGCACTCCCGACAAGGAAGCGGTCCTGGCGGCCGTGCGAGAGCGCGAAGGCGTGCTGAGCACGGGGATCGGTGGCGGTGTCGCAATCCCGCACGGAAAGTCTCCCAGCGTGAACCAGTTGATGCTCGCCGCCGGCGTGTCCACCGAGCCGATCGATTTCGACGCGCTCGACGGACGGCCGGTGACGCTCTTCTTCCTGCTCGTGGGGCCCGAGAGCGCCGCGGGCGCCCACGTGAAAGCGCTCAGCCGAATCTCGCGTCTGCTCCGGCGCGAGCCGCTGCGCGCCAGGCTTCAGTCCGCGCGCTCCGCCGACGAGTTCCTCAGCATCGTTCGGGACTCGGAGGCCGCGTGAGCGCTCGACGATGGGTGCCGCCCGCACTGTGGGCGGCACTGATCCTCCTGCTGACATCCATCCCGAACCCGGACGTCGGTGGCGTCGGATTTCCCGGCGCCGACAAGATCGTTCATGGCATGCTGTACCTCGTGCTCGGTTGGCTGGTGGCGCGCGCCATCGCCGTCGACCCACCTCAACGCCAGTCGGTCCTCTCCTTCATGAGCCTCCTCGCCGGACTGGCGCTCTTCGCCGCGCTCGATGAGTGGCATCAGCAGTGGATCTCGGGGCGCTCCGCCGACGTGCGCGACTGGGGCGCCGATCTCTTCGGCGCGATGATCGGGATCGCCGCTGCCAGGATCCGATCCTTCCGCCGGGAGCCTCTCACGTGACGTCGCCATCCAACCCCTTCGCCACTCAGATGCGGAGCCGGCTCGCCGGCTCCCTGCGCGAGAGCGATGTGGGCGAGCGCGTGAAACTCGGCGGTTGGGTGCACCGACGGCGCAACCTCGGCGCGATCGTCTTCCTCGATCTTCGCGACCGGGGGGGACTCGTGCAGGTGTCGTTCGATCCCAAGACGGTCGATGCGTCGCTCATCGAGCAGGCGGCGGCGCTGACACCGGAGACGGTGGTGCTGATCGAGGGAGAGGTGGTCGCGCGTCCGCCGACCATGCGGAACCGCGAGCTGGCCACCGGCGACGTCGAGGTGCGCCCCGTCAGCCTCCGCGTCGTCGGGCCGGCGACGATCCCGGCGATCCCGGTGGCGCGAGGCAAGGGGGAGCCGCTCCCCGCCGAGGAGCAGCGGCTGCGGTATCGCTACCTCGACCTGCGCCGGCCGGAGCTGCAGGAGAGTCTCATCCTCCGGCATCGTCTCATGCAGGCGACCCGTCGGGCGATGAGCGAGATGGGCTTCGTGGAGGTGGAGACCCCGATCCTCACCAAGCCCACGCCGGAGGGCGCGCGCGACTACCTGGTGCCCAGTCGCGTGCACCCGGGGGAGTTCTACGCGCTGCCGCAGTCGCCGCAGCTCTACAAGCAGCTGCTCATGGTCTCCGGCTTCGACCGCTACTTCCAGATCGCTCGCTGCTTCCGCGACGAGGACCTGCGCGCCGATCGTCAACCGGAGTTCACGCAGATCGACATCGAGGCATCGTTCGTCACGCAGGACGATGTGTTCGCGGTGGCGGAGCGGTTGCTGCGGGCGCTGTGGGCGGAGGCGGGACAGGAGATCGAGACGCCCTTCGCGCGCATGCCGTACGCCGAGGCCATGGAGCGCTTCGGCACCGATCGTCCGGACCTGCGCTTCGGGCTCGAGCTGTTCGACGCCAGCGACGTCTTCCGCGAGTCGGAGCTCACCATCGCGCGCAGCGCGCTGGAGAGCGGCGGGCGGGTGCGCGGCCTTCGCATTCCGAAGGGCGCGGCGCTCTCGCGGAAGCAGGTGGATGAGCTCGAGAGCACGGCCAAGAGCGCGGGGGCGGGCGGGCTGCTCCGGCTCAAGCGCGCGAACGGCGCGTTGGAGGGTCCGGCCGCGAAGTTCCTCTCCGAGGGCGGGGCCGAGCGGCTGGCGGTGGCGGAAGGAGATCTGCTGCTGCTGGTGGCGGCGCGCGACCGGGTCGCCAACTCGTCGCTCGACCGTGTCCGGCAGGAGGTGGCGCGTCTCACCGGCGCGCTGCCGGCGTCGGGCCACCGCTTCGCGTGGATAGTCGATTTCCCGCTCTTCGCCACCGACGAGGGGTCGGGGGCGCTGGTGCCGGAGCACCACCCCTTCACCTCGCCGCACCCGGACGACCTCGCGCTCCTCGACAGCGCGCCGGCGCGGGCGCGCGCCCAGGCGTACGACATCGTGTACAACGGCCTGGAGCTGGCCAGCGGAAGCATCCGGATCAGCGATCCGGCGCTCCAGTCGCGGATCTTTTCGTTGTTAGGCATCGACGAGGAGGCGGCGCGCTCGCGCTTCGGTTTCCTGCTCGAGGGGCTGCGCGCGGGGGCCCCGCCGCACGGCGGCGTGGCGCTCGGCTTCGACCGGCTGGCGATGCTGCTGGCCGGCGGGAGCTCGCTCCGCGACGTGATCGCTTTCCCGAAGACGGCCGCCGCGCGCGCGCTGTTCGAGGGTGCGCCGACGCGGGTCCCGCCCGATGGGCTGCGGGAGCTGCACATCCGGGTGACGGAATGAGCGACGAAGCCGTCGTCCACCGGATATCCACCGAGGGTGCGGATCTGCTGACCCTCGCCGGAGTGAACGACGCGAATCTGGTGGAGCTGGCTCGGCTGTCCGGCGTGCGGGTGTCGCTGCGTGGAGACGCGCTCACCCTCAGCGGTCCGCTGGAGCTGGTCGAGCGCGCCACTCCGGTGGCACAGCGGATGGTGGACGCGGCCAAGCAGCGCCTTACGCTCGATCCGGACGACGTGCTCCGCTTGAGCGAGGATGGCGCCGGCGACTCGGGAAACGGCGCCGGGCCGGGGAACGAAGACCTGCGCATCGTCCTTCCCGGGGTGCGGCGGATCATCCAGCCGAAGACGCCGGGGCAGGCCACGTACATGCGGCTCATTCAGGAGAACGACATCGTCGTGGGGATCGGCGCGGCCGGGACGGGAAAGACGTATCTGGCCGTGGCCGCGGCCGTGGACGCGCTCAGCAAGAAGCGGGTGCGGCGCATCGTGCTGGCGCGGCCGGCGGTGGAAGCGGGGGAGAGCCTCGGCTTTCTGCCGGGAGACCTGCAGGCCAAGGTGGATCCCTATCTCCGGCCGCTCTACGACGCGCTGGACGACATGATGCCGAACGAGCGCGTGCAGAAGGCGCTGGAGACGAGGATCATCGAGATCGCGCCGCTGGCCTACATGCGCGGTCGCACGCTGGCCGACGCCTTCGTCATCCTGGACGAGGCGCAGAACGCCACCGGCGCGCAGATGAAGATGTTCCTCACCCGTCTGGGAGTGAACTCGAAGGCGGTGATCACCGGCGACAAGACGCAGATCGATCTCCCGGCGCGCGAGCAATCGGGGCTGATTCAGATCGAGCGGATTCTCGACGGCGTCGAGGGGATCGCGTTTCACTATCTCACGGAATCGGACGTGATCCGGCACCGTCTGGTGCGCGACATCATCAAGGCGTACGCGCGCGACTCGGGGGGCGAGTGACGAGCGGGGATCTGCGGCCGCGGTTGGACGGCGCGGACGAGATCGCCGAGCCGCCGCGCGCGCCGTCGAGGCTCGCCTTCCACGCCGTGCGGGTGGGCCTCCTGCTGGCGCTGGCGGGCGTCACTTACGCGTTCTTCCCCGCGTCGCCGGCGGTCGAGTCGCCCATCTTCGAGGTCGGCTCGGTGGCGACGCAGACGGTGATCGCGCCCTTCGGCTTCACCGTGCGCAAGTCCGACCAGGAGCTGCAGCGCGAGCGAGAGGAGCTGGCGCGCTCGGCCAAGCCGGTGCTGGCGCACTCCTCGGCCGGTGCCGACACCGCCGAGCGACAGCTTCGCGCCTTCGCGCAGGCGGTGGCGACCGCCGCCAGAACGCGCGACGTCGCCGCCGTACAACGGGCGGCGTCGAACGCCGGGATCTCCCTCTCCCCGGCGGAAGCCGAGTATCTGGGCTTCGAGGGACGCCGTCGCAACATGGTGGACGGCGTGCGTCGCGTGTACGCGCGGTGGCTCACGCAGGGCGTGGCCGCCAACGGCGCCATCGACGACGTGCGCGGCGAAGCGATCGTCAGGCGCGGAAACGAGGAGCGCAACGTCCTGGTGGACAGCATCCTCACCTTCTCGACCATGCTGGCGCGGGCCGGTCGCATGCACCCCGACCCCAATTCGTCGGTGGGGGATGCGCTCTTCCTCAAGATGCTGAGCGCGTTCTTTCATCCGACCATCTCGATCGATCGCGTCGCCACCGAACGTCGCCGGCAGGAGCTGCGCAACTCGGTCGATGCCACGCGCTATCTGGTGCGGCAGGGGGAGAAGATCGTCGGCGCGCACGAGGTCGTGGGGAAAGCGGAGTTCGACAAGATGCGCGCGCTGCACGAGGAGCTGCAGCAGCGCTCGGTGGGAGAGCGGAAGCTGGGACGGGTGCTCGGCGCCATCCTCTACAACGCGCTGGTGCTCGCCATCTTCGGCGTGGCGATCGTGCTCTTCCGCCCGCAGCTGTACCAGTCGCTGCGCTCGCTCGGGCTGTTCGCGCTCCTGTTCGTCACCGTGCTGGCGGGTGCCGCCATCGCCGCGCGCACCAGCCAGGTGTATCCCGAGGTGGTCCCCGTCGCGCTCGCCGCCATCATCCTGAGCGTGATCTTCGACCCGCGAATCTCGATGATCGCGGCGATGATCCTGGCGGTGCTGGTGGGAGGGCAGGGGCTGTTCCGCGGGACGAACGCGCTCTTCATCAATCTCGTGGGCGGCGCGGCCGCGGCGCTCAGCATGCGCGTGATCCGGCGCCGCGATCAGGCCTACTACTCCGTGCTGATCGTGGCCGGCGCCTACCTCTTCGCCGCCGTGGCGCTGGGACTCACGCTGGGATGGACCACGCAGCAGATCGCGTTCAGCTCGCTGCGTGGCGGCGCGAACGCCCTGGTGTCGGTGGTGTTGGCGATGTTCCTGCTCCCGCTGGCGGAGCGCCTGACCGGAACCACCACCGATCTCACGCTGCTGGAGTACTCCGACCTCAATCGCCCCCTGCTGCGCCGTCTCATGCTGGAGGCCCCGGGGACGTACGCGCACACCATGCGCATGGCGAGCCTGGCGGAGGCGGCGGCGAACGCCATCGGCGCCAACGGACTGCTGGCGCGGGTGGGAACGTACTACCACGACATCGGGAAGCTGGCCAAGCCGCAGTACTTCGTGGAGAATCAGCCGCGCGGGCGAAATCCGCACGACAAGCTGAAACCGAACACCAGCGCGGCGATCGTGCGGAACCACGTGCGCGAAGGGATGGAGCTGGCGGCCGAGAACCATCTTCCCAAGGCCATCGCCTCGTTCATCACCGAGCACCACGGCACCGGCCCGATCAGCTACTTCCTGGACAAGGCGCGCGAGCGGGATGGCTCGGTGTCGAACACGGCGGAGTTCGCCTATCCGGGACCGGTGCCACAGACTCCGGAGACGGCCATCTGCATGTTGGCCGACGGCGTGGAGGCCGCCTCGCGCGTTCTCGCCGACCCGACGCCGGAGAAGATGCGCGAGGTGATCGACCACATCGTCAGGCAGCGGATGGAGCAGGGGCAGCTCCGCGACGCCCCGCTCACGCTCAAGCAGCTCGATCGGGTGAAGGAGGAATTCGCCCGGGTGCTGGGTGGCATGAATCACAATCGCATCGATTACCCGGCGTCCAGCGGAGGTATCACGGCCGAGTTCGCCGCGTATGACTCTCGTGGTTGACGTCGCCAACGAAACCGGTGATCGGGTTCCCCTGTCGCGCGCGCGCGTGGGCGAGCTGGCACGCACCGCACTGCGGGCCGAGGGCGTCAGGAATGCGCTGCTGTCGGTGACCTTCCTCTCGCCACGCCGCATCGCGTCGCTCAACCGCGGGCATCTCCGCCGGCGCGGCGCGACCGACGTGATCGCGTTCGGGTTCCAGCGAGTCGGCGCCCAGGCGCCGGTCATCGGTGACATCTACATCGCGCCCGGGGTCGCGCGAGCGAACGCGAAGCGCCTCGGCATCCCGCTGCGCGAGGAGCTGGCGCGGCTGGTGATTCACGGAACCCTCCACGTGCTCGGCCACGACCATCCCGACGGAGCGGATCGCGCCCGCTCCGCGATGTGGCGCGCCCAGGAACGACTCCTCGCGCGCTCGGGCCATGCGCCGCGCCGCACCGGGGCTCGTTCCCGCTCATGAGCCTCATCGCGTCGTTCATCGCTCTGCTCGCCGCCATCCTCGGCGCGCTGGCCGCGGCCGCGGATGGCGCTCTGCTGCGCGGTGATGAGGACCGGCGGACCGACACGTCCGAGGAGCCGTCGCTCCGTCCATGGCGCGAGCACTCGCACCGCGCGCTGGCGATCACCATGCTGTTGGCGCTCCTGGTCACCGGCGCCGCCACCGCGGTGGCGCTCGGACTGGCGGCGAAGACGCCGGCCGTGGCGCTGCTCGAGGGACTCCTCATCGTCGTCGGCGCCCTGGTCTTCGTGGAGGCCGTGCCGCGCGCGATCGGAAACACCGCCGGCGCTCCGCTGGCGGGAACGCTCTATCCGTTCGTGCGCTTCCTCGAGACCATCCTCAAGCCGCTGGTGAGTGTGAGCTTCGCGCTCGACCGCGCGCTCCGTCGGGCCTTCCCCGTGGCGCCGCCGAGCGAGACGGAGCGGGAGGATACGGCCGAGCGCTTCCGCCAGGTGGTACAGGCGGAAGCGGAGATCCCCGCCGAGCAACAGGCGATGCTCGACCGCATCTTCGGGCTCGGCGAGACCGAGGTGCACGAGATCATGGTGCCGCGAGTGGACATCGTGGCGTTGGAGCACGATGCGCCGTGGTCGGAGGTGGTGGAGCGCGTGCGCAGCTCGGAGCACTCGCGCCTCCCCGTGTACCGGGATTCCATCGATCACATCATCGGCGTGCTGCACGCGAAGGACCTCCTGCCGGCCGTGGCGATGGAGGCGCCGCCTGACGACTGGCTTTCGTTGCTCCGGCCGGCGGCGTTCATCCCCGAATCGAAGACGGCCGACGCGCAGCTGCGCGACTTTCGGCGTACCGGCACGCACATCGCCATCGTGGTGGACGAGTATGGCGGCACCGCCGGGCTCGTCACCTTCGAGGATGTGCTGGAGGAGATCGTCGGCGACATTCGAGACGAGTACGATCGCGAGGAAGCGCCGATCGAGGCGCGCGACGAGCGGTCGTACTGGGTGGCGGGCCGCGTCTCGCTCGACGAGTTGTCCGACGCGCTCGGATACGACTTCGAGCGCGACGACGTGACCACGGTGGGTGGTCTGGTGTTCGACGAGCTGGGGCGTCTGCCGCGCTCCGGTGACGAGCTCACCATCAACGGGTTCCGCGTGGTGGTGGAGCGGGTGGTGAAGCGCCGGGTGGAACGGGTGTACTTCGAGCGGTTGGCCAAGACCGCGCGTCGGGCGGCGCGATGACGCTCGCCCTCCTCATGTTGCTGGCCGCCGCGCTGCTGGCGGCGCTGAGCGCTTCGGCGAGTGCCGTGCGCTCCGTGAGCCGCATCTGGCTTCGCCATTGGGCCGAGGCGCACGCC
>DATFFZ010000029.1:0-21742 GCA_035249845.1 Gemmatimonadaceae bacterium | reverse complement strand
TCCGCTCATCGCCTGGGGTCGCGGGTCCTTGGACAGTCTGGGGCGGCAGCTCGTGGGGCCGGTGATCGTCGGCCTGGTGGCGCTCTCCCTTCTCGTCGCGTCAGGCATGCGCGATCCGTACCCGCTCCTCGCGTTCACGCTGGGCGCCTTCGTGATGACCAGCATCGTGCAGGAGCTCGCCAAAGGGGTCGGCGCGCGGCGGAGGATGTACGGCGAAGGGTCCCTCATGGCGCTGACGAGGCTGGTCGGCTTCCATCGCCGGAGATACGGCGGGTACATCGTGCACGTCGGCGTCGTCCTCCTCTTTGCCGCTTTCGCCGGTCTTGCCTTTCGCAGGGAGTACGACGTCACCCTGAAAGCGGGGGAGAGCGTCTCCGTCGCCGACCCCTTTGGACGACGGTGGACGTTCACCAGCGATGGCGTGTACGCCGACCGGGTGCTCAACCGCTTCGCGACCGGCGTGTCGCTCCGCGCCCGACCCGACGGCGGAGCGCCGCGGCTGATCACCAGCGAGAAGCGGCAGCACTTCGACACCCGGGGGTTGCCGAGCTTCGAGCCGTCGACGGAAGCCGGCGTTCTCGTGCGCGTCAGGCAGGACGTGTACGTGGTGCTGGGGCGCGTCGGCAGCGATGCCGGCGAGACGACCCAGCTGCGAATCATCTTCAATCCGCTGGCGGTCTGGTTGTGGGTGGGCGGACTCGTCATGGCGCTCGGCGGGGCGATCGTGATGTGGCCGCGGGCGGAGCCGCGTCGCGCCGCCGGCCCGGGTGGCACGCCGTTGCGGCACGCGCATGCGACCCCGAGCGAGGGGTGACGATCCGATGACGGCGCTCCTCGTCGGAACCGTGCTGGCGGCGGTGGCGTTGGCGTTCGTGCTCCATCCGCTGTTCGCCAGGGCGCCACGCGAGGCGGAGGTCGTGCCTGACGAGACGCACTCGCCGGCGCCTTTCGAGCAAGCACTGCTCGACGCGGAGCTCGATCGTGCCACCGGCAAGCTCTCCGACGCCGACCACGAAGCGCTCTTGGCCGACTACACGCGGCAGAGTGTCGCCAAGGAGCCGCGGCTGCCAACCGAAGATGCGGTGGAGGCTCTCATCCTGCGCTACCGCCGGCGTCCGACGTCCTGCGCGAGCTGCGGCCCACGCCCCGAGCCGGACGCGATCTACTGCTCGTCGTGCGGGCGATATCTCGCGGAGCGCTGTGCCAGGTGCGGCGCCGAGGTGCGCGAGCCGGCGGCGAGGCGCTGCGCCGCCTGCGGTCACCCGCTGGCGGCCTGACCGCTACAGCTCCGTGCGCTCCAGCCGCCTGAGCGCCAGGGAGAGCGGCGCGAAGGTGACCGCCACGCAGAGCGACGCCGCCAGCACGAAGCCCATCACCATTGCCGACGCGTCCATCGGCGTGCCGAACTGCCGCGCGCTGAGATAGGTGTAGACCGGCCGCGCCTCCAGGATCACGACGCCGGCGATGACGGTGATCGCCGACATCATGAAGACCAGTCCACCGAACGATGTCGGGATCTGCGCCGCGTTCTCCGTGCCGTACTGCGGGAAGAGGACGCCGAGTGCGAGCGCGAGCCCGGCGATGGCGAAGGTGAGCAGCGTGATGGTGAGTACCGACACCAGCATCATGAAGGGCGACACCTGGAGCAGCACATTGGTGACGAACACGATCCCGACCGCCAGCACCAGCAACGGCGTCGTCCCGGTCCAGAACTTCGCCCAGAGGAGCGCGCGCATCGGCATCGGGCTCGACTTGAGAAGCCAGAGCGTGCGCCCCTCGAGACTCACCGCCGGGAAGATGAATCGTGCCGCGATCGACGCCAGCACGAACCCGGCAAGCGCCAGGTTCAGGAAGGGGATCGTTTGACGGAGGAAGAACGTCACCCCCTCGCCGCGGAGCGGAAGGAACTTGATGTTGAAGACGTACACCACCACCAGCACGGCCAGGAGGATGAGCTGCGACCACTGGGTCGTGTCGCGGAAGAAGAGCCGCACTTCCTTCAGCACCAGCTCCCGACGAAGGGTACCCAACGGCGCCAGCAGCCTCGCGCCGAGCTGTCGCATCGCGCGTCCGCGCGTCCACCGCTCCGAGCCTTCCTGCGCCTTGGTAAACCCCTTCGGGTAGAGCGCGCGGTGAAGCGCGGCGCCGAGCACCACGAACGACGCCGCGGTGGACCAGAGCAGATAGAAGGGTAGCGCGTCCACCTCGCCGATCAGCGCCGACATCACGCCGCGCTGCACCCATTCGCTCGGCAGGAACGCCGAGGTCGGCGTGCGCAGCACCGCGATGAAATCCACCAGCGAGCGGAAGCCCTCCGGTCGCGCCAGCTGCTCGGGGCGAAGGAGACGGAAGAGCAGCACGATCCCCGCCGCCGCCAGCACCGCGATGACGCTCAGGATGTCACGCGTGCGGCGCGCGGGAAAGATGTTCACCAGCAGCAGGGTGATCGCGCTCCCTACCACCGCCGGGAGCACCAGGAAGGGGATGAAGGAGCCCACCGCCACCAGCACGAAGCCCGGCCCCCCGCTGTACACCCACCCGTAGGCGATGAAGATCGGCACCGCCATCAGCGTCACCATCCAGCTCGAGTGCAGCGTGGTCTCGAGCAACTTCGCCGCATACAGCTTGAGCCAATCCACCGGCGCCGTGGCCAGGATGTCGAGGTCGCGGGCCAGGAAGAAGGTGGAGAGCGCCGTGATGATGTTCGACAGAAGCAGGATGGACAGGAAGCTCACGAAGATCAGCCCCAGCATCTTCCCGGCGAGGAAAGGTCCGATGTCGGGCACCGCGCGGAAGTAGGTGAGGATCCGCGTGAGCACCATCAGGATGAACGCCCAGAAGAAGACGCCGATCCCCAGCAGGAGGAAGAGCCGGGTACCCGACCCGCGCTCGCGCTCCGTGCCGCGCGCCAGCGCCGTCAGCCACTTGGGGCGCAGCAGCGTCCACAGCGAGGGATCGGGAAGCGCTCCCGGCGCCGTGACCGCCGGCGTGGAGAGCGGCGTGGAGAGCAGGCGGCCGCCGGCGTGCGCCCTGGTGACGTAGCGGATCGGCGCGCGCGGGCCGCCCGGCGTGTCAGGCGTCGAGGACATCCGCCAGCTCGCGCTGGGTGTTCTCCTCGGTGAGGCGCAGAAAGAGCTGCTCCAGCCCGCGCGCGCCTGACGACACGCTCTCGTGCAGCTCGTCCATCGTCCCCGAAGCGCGGATGCGCCCGTTGGCAATGATGGCGATCCGGTCGCAGAGCGTCTCCGCCACCTCGAGCGTGTGCGTCGACATCATGATCGTGTAGCCGCGCCGCGTGTACTCGCGGAAGAGGTCCTTCAGGATGCGCGCGGCCTTGGGGTCGAGTCCGACCATCGGCTCGTCCACCACGATCACCTCGGGCCGATGCAGGAACGCGCTGGAGATGATCAGCTTCTGCCGCATCCCGTGGCTGTAGCTCTCCACCAGCTCGTCCTTCCAATCCTCGAGATCGAACAGCTCCAGCAGCTCGTTCGCCCGCCGTTCCACCAGCGGCCCCTCCTGACCATACAGCCCCGCCACGAAGCGCAGGAACTCGGCGCCGGTGAGCTTCTCGTAGATGAACGGACGGTCGGGGATGAAGCCGAGCTTGTGCTTGGCCGCGCGCGGATCGGCGACGATGTCGATGCCGCCGATCCTCACCGAGCCCGCCGTCGGGCCCAGGATCCCGGCGATCATGCGCATGGTGGTCGTCTTCCCGGCGCCGTTGGGGCCGAGGAAGCCGAAGAGCTCCCCCCTGGGGACGTCGAGATCGATGGAGTCGACGGCGGTGAACCGACCGTACCGCTTGGTGAGAGTGCGCAGCTCGATCATGTGGGGTGGACAGTCACCGCGTGGAGAGAACGTCGATGTCGAGAGTGCCGATCAGACGAAGGAGGTCGGCCTGACGGGCGTACCCTCCTATGACGAACCGGAGGTGCGCCGCGTCAGCGGGGAACTGCCCGAAGGTCGGATCGACGGCTACCCAATCGCCAAGCCACACCTCGGGCCAGGCGTGGTAGTAGAACTTGCCGCCCACGTACGCGAGCCCGGCCGCCGCCCGCGATGGGAGGCCCAGCGCGCGCGCCAGCGCCACGTAGAGCTGCGTGTGCTCGTTGCAATCGCCGCGACGGGTCCGGAGCACCTGCATGGCGTTGGGGACGGTCATGGTGATGTGCTTGCGCACGGAGTCGTGCACCCATCTCGTCAGGCGCTCGGCCACGATGCGCGGATCGCGCTCGCCGACGGCGATGCGCGCGGCCAGCAGCCGCATCTCCGCCGCGTCCGACTGCACCAGCGCCTCGGCCGCCAGCTCCGCGCTGAAGCGCCCCTCGCCCATGGGCAGACGGTACGCGGCGGCGAGCCGCGCGTCGTCCTCCCGGGCGATGACGAGCGTGTCCCCCAACAGACGTTGGCGCCCGCCATCCAGCTCCCATCGTGCGGGCTCGACTCGCAGCAATCGAACGCGCAGGACGGCGAGCGATGCGCGGCCGTGGATCGGTGCGTTGGCCGCGATGGCCGTCGTCTCCTGGATGTCGTCCTCACGTCCGAGCCGGGAGCGACGCTCCGGATCGCCGATCCAGTTCTGGTACGCGATCTCGAACGCGGTGCGGTGGAGCGTCAGGTTCCCGAGCTGACGCGACTCGATCATGCGACCCTGCTCGTCCACCCAGCCGCTGAGCAGGCCCTCTCCTTCCTGCTCGATCCGCCACGCACGCACCGTGTCGTCGAGCGCCGACACCCATTTCATGATCGCGCTGTCGGGGCGCGCGCTGTCAGCCACCACGAACACCGATTCGGCCAGCACGCGCACCGCCACCTCCGACGCCGACATCGAGAGCGGATCGAAGATGGCGAACTCGTGACGGTCGCCCACGCGGGGACGGCTGCCCAACACGAGCGCCAGCGGCACCGCGGTGGGGAGGAGCACGGGCCCCGGCAGACGCACCAGTTGCGTGTCGGCCGCCACGCCGTCGGTGGACACCACGAGCCGAAGGAGCGTGTCGCCGACTACCTGTCCGCGCGCGCGATACGGTCCCAGCGAGGCACCGAGCTCGAGCGTGAAGCGGTCGAGGTGGAGACGACGCGTCAGCTCGGCTCGCATTCGTCCCGAGGCCCGATGGATCTCGGAGTCGGCGAAGAGGTCGACGACGAAGTAGTCCTCCACCTGCACGCCCAGTACCGTCGTATCGATGGTGGTGGAGGCGAAGCCCACCTGCCGCCCTTCCTGTCGCACGGCGTAGTACTCGCCCCCGGGCGTGACGCGGAGGCCGGCTTCGGCCAGGAGCACCGCCTGCGGACGGAAGAGCTCACGCCGCGCCAGCAGCGCCAGCCCGACCAGCCAGAGGAGGAGGATCGCGGTGGCGATGCCGGCGCGCCGGCTCATGACGCCACGCGGCCCAGCGCCGCCGCGAACACCTCCTCCTCCATGGGCGATTCCAACACGATCGTCACCGCCACCGGATGGCGCGCTCGGGTCATGTGCTCGCTGATGACGTCGACCATGATCTCGGCGCACTCCTCGATGTCCAGGTTGCCGGCGCCGAGTCCGAATGGGACGATGGCGAGCGACCCGATGCGCCAGTCGGAGGCACGCTGCAACGCGCTCACCAGCGCGCGCTTCACGCTCGTACGGCTCGCCGGCTCGGTGTCGCTCGCCACCACCGCGCTCACCAGCAGCTCGACACCAAGCTCCCCCGCGCCCGTCACCACCGCCGATCCCACCGGGAGCGGCTCGCGTGGCGTGAGCTGCGCCGCCAGCTCGGCGCCTCCTGCCACCTCGACGCGCCGCAGCAGCGGCGTGGTGGGGCGCATGTCCGCCGTCACCGGCCAGGCCAGCGCGTCGGCCTGCACGAACGCGGGATCGTCGATCCGGAGCTGAATCACCGTGCTGCTCTAGGTGAGGGCCAGCGACGTTTCACCGGTGATCCAGTCGAGGTACTTCCCGAGGCCGGCGGTGACGGGGAGGGCGAGGAGCTCCGGGACCTTGTACGGGTGAAGCTCGCCGAATGCCACCTCGAGGGACTCGAGCCGAGCCGACCGGGTCTTGAGGAGGATGACCGTCTCCTGCTCGTCCGCCGTCTTCCCCTCCCAGCGGTATATGGACCGCGCTCCGGGCAGGAGGGTCCCGCAGGCGATGAGCCGCCGCTCCAGCAGCGCCTGCACCAACGCCACCGCCTCATCGGCGGTCGCAACCGTGGTCATCACCACCACGGCGTCCGTATGAGCCATGTTGAAAGCCGTCAGGTTGAAGGGAAGACGCAATTTAGACGACTGAGGCGGGAATCTGAAAAGAGAGGGAGGAGGGAGGAGGGAGGAGGGAGGAGGAACTGCGAACAGCGGCATTAGGCATTCGGCATTCGGCATTAGGGGTCCTGGCGGAGAGATTCCGTCGCGGGAGCCCGAATGCCTAATGCCGAATGCCGAATGCCGCCGTTGCCGTTCGCTGTTCTCCTCCCTCCTCCCTCCTCCCTTTCCCCGTCTTGAATCCCGCCTTCCCGCTGGCGACCTTTCTCTGGCTATGCCCGAAGAAACCCTGATAGTCCGCGGCGCGCGCGAGCACAACCTCAAGAACATCGACGTCGAGATCCCGCGCGATCGGTTGACCGTCATCACCGGGCTCTCCGGCTCTGGGAAGTCGTCCCTCGCCTTCGACACTATCTACGCCGAAGGGCAGCGGCGCTACGTGGAGTCGCTGTCGGCGTACGCCAGGCAGTTCCTCGGTCTCATGGAGAAGCCCGACGTGGACTCCATCGAGGGGCTCTCCCCCGCCATCTCGATCGAGCAGAAGACCGCCGGCCACAACCCGCGATCCACCGTCGGTACCGTCACGGAGATCTACGACTACCTGCGACTGCTCTACGCGCGCGCCGGGACGCCGCACTGCCCGTCGTGCGGGAAGCCGGTACAGCGGCAGAGCGCGACGCAGATCGCGGACACCCTGCTGACGTGGCCCGAGGGGACCAGGCTCGAGGTGCTCGCGCCGCTGGTGCGCGGACGAAAGGGCGAGTTCCGCGACGTCTTCGAGTCCGCCCGCAAGCAGGGATTCATTCGCGCCGTGGTGGACGGTCAGCTGGTGGAGCTCTCGGCGCCGCCCAAGCTCAACCGGCAGCAGAATCACAGCATCGCCGTGGTCGTCGACCGACTCGTGGTGCGGCGCGAGGATCGCGGCCGTCTCACCGATTCCATCGAGACCGCGCTCAAGGTCGCCGACGGGATGGTGCAAGTCGTCAGGCACGGCGAGGGAAGCGGGGCGGCACAGGTGTTCTCGGAGCGCTACGGCTGCCCCAGCTGCGGCATCTCCCTCCCGGAGCTGGAGCCGCGGCAGTTCTCCTTCAACTCGCCGTTCGGCGCCTGCACCGACTGCGGCGGCCTCGGCACGCGCCAGCTTCCGAGCGCCGAGCTCATCCTCGGCGATCCTCGCATCTCGATTCTGGAAGGGGTGATCCTGCCGTGGGGTGAGCCCACCGGCCACCTCCGGAAGAGCATCCTCCCGGCGCTGGCCAAGCAGTACAAGTTCGAGCTGAACACGCCGTGGGGTGAGCTGCCCGCGCGCGTGCGCGACGTCGTCCTATATGGAAGCGGCGGTCGAAAGACGACCTTCCACGTCGAGGCCGCGTCGTTCAAGGGCGACGTGCAGAGCACCTGGGAGGGCGTCCTCACCAACCTCGAGCGACGCTACGCCGAGACGACCTCCGACAGCGTGCGCGAAGAGCTGAGCGAGTACATGATCGACGCGCCCTGCCCGCGCTGCGGCGGGAGGCGGCTCCGCCAGGAGTCGCTCGCCGTCACCGTGCACGGGCGCAACATCGGTGAGGTGGTGGAGCTTCCCATCACCGAGACGCTCGCCTTCTTCGAGAGCATTCCGGTTCGCGAGAACGGTCGCCCCGGGCTCGATCCCGACATCGCCGGTCCGATCCTCAAGGAGGTGCGCGACCGGCTGCGTTTCCTGGTGGACGTGGGACTCGACTACCTCACGCTGGCGCGCTCCGCCGAATCGTTGTCAGGCGGCGAGGCGCAGCGCATCCGCCTGGCGACGCAGATCGGCTCGCGGCTGGTCGGGGTGCTCTACATCCTCGACGAGCCGTCCATCGGCCTGCACCAGCGCGACAACGCCCGGCTGCTCGCCACGCTGCGCCAGCTCCGCGACCTCGGCAATACCGTCATCGTCGTCGAGCACGATGAGGAGACGATGCGCGAGGCCGACCACATCGTGGACCTCGGTCCCGGCGCCGGGAAGCACGGCGGCCTGGTGGTGGCCACGGGGTCGATCGACGACGTGATGCGCAACCCGGGCTCCCTCACCGGCCGCTATCTCTGTGGCGAGATGGAGATCCCGATGCCACCGGGTCGGCGCCCGGTGAGCGACAGCCGCATCATTCGCATCGAAGGCGCGCGGGAGCACAATCTCCGCGACCTCGACGTCGAGATTCCGCTGGGCGTCTTCGTCTCCGTCACCGGCGTGTCCGGGTCCGGGAAGTCCACGCTCATCGAGGACATCCTGCACCGCTCGCTGGCGCGACACTTCTATCGCGCCCGCGTGATCCCGGGCGAGCACCAGCGCATCACCGGTCTCGAGCACGTCGATCGCGTCATCGACATCGATCAGAGTCCGATCGGACGGACGCCGCGCTCCAATCCGGCGACGTACACCGGGCTCTTCACGCCCATCCGCGAGCTCTTCGCCGAGCTCCCCGAAGCGAAGATTCGTGGCTACGGACCCGGGCGCTTCTCCTTCAACGTGAAGGGTGGCCGCTGCGAGGCCTGCCAGGGCGATGGACTGGTGAAGATCGAGATGCACTTCCTGCCCGACGTGTACGTGCCGTGCGAGGTGTGCAAGGGGAAGCGCTACAACCGCGAGACGCTGGAGGTCCGCTTCCGCGGCGCCAACATCGCGGACGTGTTGGAGATGACCGTGGAGGACGCGCTCGCCTTCTTCGAGAACCAGCCGCGCATCCGGCAGAAGCTGGAGACGCTCATGGACGTGGGACTCGGCTACATCCATCTGGGCCAGAGCGCGACCACGTTGTCGGGCGGGGAGGCGCAGCGCGTCAAGCTCGCGTCGGAGCTGTCGAAGCGCGATACCGGGCGCACGCTGTACATCCTCGACGAGCCGACCACCGGTCTCCACTTCGAGGACGTGCGCCTCCTGCTGAAGGTGCTGCACCGTCTGGTGGACAAGGGAAACACCGTGCTCGTCATCGAGCACAACCTCGACGTGGTGAAGACGGCGGACTGGATCATCGACCTCGGTCCGGAAGGCGGCGCGCGCGGTGGTGCGGTGGTGGCCGCCGGGACGCCGGAGCAGGTTGCCGCCACCCCGGGGTCGTACACCGGTCAATACCTGCGTCCGCTCGTGGGTCGAGCGCGACCGACGGGCAACAGCGGACGGCGCAGAAAGGCGAGCTGAGACCGGGGGCGCGCGGCGCGCGTCCGGGTCGGGCGGGTGTGCGGCACTGCTGTCACGCTCGCGGTAGCGCTACATTTGCCAGGATGGTTTCTCTCCTCGACATCATCGGACCGGTGATGGTCGGCCCCTCCTCGTCGCACACCGCGGGGGCCTGCCGGCTGGGGTTGCTGGCGCGCGGGTTGGTGGGTGGCACGCCGCACCGCGCACGGATCGAGCTGCACGGCTCCTTCGCGCGCACGGGAGAGGGGCACGGCACCGACAAAGCCATCGTTGGTGGTCTCCTCGGCTTCCGCCCCGACGACGAGCGCATCCGGACCGCGCTGGAGATCATGGAGCGCGAGGGTCTCGACTACACGTTCGAGAAGACCACCATCGAGGACGAGACCCATCCCAACACCGCCCGTGTCACCGTGCACCGCGGCGACCGCACGGCGGTGATGGTCGGCTCCTCGTTAGGCGCCGGGCGGGTGTTGATCACCGAGATCGACGGCTTCCCCGTGGAGGTCACCGGCAACTACCACACGATCGTGCTGGTGGCCGAGGACGTGAAGGGCTCGGTGGCGCGCATCGCCGCCATCCTCGCCGAGCACGAGCTCAACATCGCCACCCTCCGGTTGACCCGAAAGCAGCGCGGCGGCGATGCGTTCATGGTGATCGAGCTCGACGATCCGCCCACCGACGCCGATCGCGATGAGATCGACGCGCTCCCCTGGGTGCGGTGGGCGTTCCGTCTCGACAAGGTCAGCGCCTGACGTGTACAAGTCGCTGGCCGAGGCCATTCGCGATGCCGAGCGGGCGGGGACCACGCTGGCGCGCACGGCACTTCGGCTCGAAGCCACCGATCAGGGTCGGGCGGTGGAGGAGATTCGCGCGGTGTTGCGGCGCGCGCTGACGGTGATGGTGGGCGCCGTGGGGCAGGGGATGACGGGGGAGATGCGCTCGGCATCGGGGCTGGTCGGCGGAGACGCCGCGAAGCTGCGCGCCGGGCCACCGGGCCCTCTCGCCGGCACGCCCTTTCGCGACGTGCTGGCCCGCGCGCTCGCGGTACAGGAAGTGAACGCCGCCATGGGCGTCATCGTCGCCGCGCCAACCGCCGGAGGCGCCGGTGTGCTCCCGGCCGTACTCACCGGGCTCGCGTCGGCGCGTGGCATCGACGACGACGGCGTCGTCGACGCGCTCGCCACGGCCGGCCTCATCGGCGCCGTCATCGCCGAGCGCGCCTCGCTCTCGGGCGCGGAAGGGGGATGTCAGGCGGAGACGGGCGCCGCCGCGGGGATGGCGGCCGGCGCCGCGACGGAGATGCTGGGGGGGACGCCATCGCAAGCGGGGCACGCGGTGGCGCTCACCATGCAAGGCTCGCTCGGGCTCATCTGCGATCCGCTGGGCGGACTGGTGGAGATCCCCTGCGTCTTCCGCAACGCCACCGGCGCGGCGATGGCGCTCGCCGGTATCGAGATGGCGCTGGCCGGCATCACCTTCCCGATTCCCGTCGACGAAGTGATCGACGTCATGGGTGAGATCGGGAGTCGCATGGACGTGCGCTACCGCGAGACGGCCGGTGGCGGGCTCGCGGCCACGCCCACCGGCCGCCGCCTCGCGCGGGAGCGGCTGGTGCAGCTCAAGCGCTCGCCGCCGTAACGCGTTGGCACGCGCCGCCCTTCTGTTGGCGCTCGCCCGAGCGCGCTATCTTGTTGCCACGCGCCGTGCACGCGGTGGAAACACGCGCCACGCCGGGCGCGTAGTGTAGCCAACGGCACTCAACTCGCGCCCGGGTGTTCCATGGTGACCAAAGAGGAGCTCGAAACCTTTCTCGACCGCCTGACGACCGAGGGAGCAAGCTATCGGGAGATCCAGTCCGGCATGTGGCTGGTCAAGCCCGGTGGGGAGCTGGACGCCGACGTGGTGGTGCATCACTCACCGCCGGTCGTGCTGTTGCGCATGAAGGTGATGGATCTTCCCAAGGATGAGCGCGCGCGCGGCGAGCTCGCGCGGCGGCTGCTCGAGCTCAATGCCAGTGAGCTGGTGCATGGCTCGTACGGCATCGAAGGAGACGCGGTGGTGCTCACCGAGGCGATGGAGCTCTCGCACCTCGACTACGAGGAGTTCCTCGCCGCGTTCGAATCAATGACCCTCGCGCTCGCGTCGCACCTGCGCGAGCTCGCGCCGTACCGCGAGGCACACTGACACATGGGCATCTTCGATCGTCTCTCGTCGCTGATCAAGTCGAACATCAACGATCTCATCTCCTCGGCGGAAAACCCCGAGAAGATGCTGAATCAGATCATCATCGACATGCGCTCGCAGTTGGCGAAGGCGAAGCAGCAGGTTGCCGCCGCCATCGCCGACGAGAAGCGCCTCAAGGACCAGGTGGACGCCGAGGTGAAGCAGGCGCAGGATTGGGAGAAGCGCGCCATGCTCGCCATTCAGGAAGGGCGCGACGATCTGGCCAAGCAGGCGCTGCTCCGCCACAACGAGCACGTCGAGCACGCCACCACGCTCCAGGCCACCTGGCAGTCGCACGCCCTCGAGACCGAGAAGCTCAAGAACTCGCTCCGCGATCTGAACGAGAAGATCGAGGAAGCGAAGCGCAAGAAGAACCTCCTGGTGGCGCGGCAGAAGCGAGCCGAGGCGCAGAAGCGCATCCAGGAGACGATGTCCTCGATGAACGAGAAGTCGGCGTTCGAGGCGTTCACGCGCATGGAGGCGAAAATCGAGGACAACGAGCGCCGTCTGCTCGCCAGCGCCGAGATCGACGAGGAGTTCAGCGGGGATCGCCTGGCCAAGGACTTCAAGGTGCTGGAGAAGGGCGCCGTGGCGACCAACGCCGACCAGCAGCTGCTCGCCCTCAAGCAGAAGATGGGGATGTTGCCGGCGCCGGCCGGCGGCGCCCAGCGACAGATCGGCGCCGGCGAGGCCGGTGACGCCGAAGAGGTGCACGCCGAGATCGAGGAGCACACCGAGGAGAAGAAACCGCGGTGAGCCCGCCGACGACGGGAAGGTTCCGTGCAGCGGTAAGCGCCCTTCCCACGGGGCGCTTTCGTTTCGGATCGGTGCTGGCGGCGACGATCATCACGATCCTGCTGCTGCTGCTCTTCGCGCGCACCGCCGACGTCTTCCTCCTCCTGTTCGTCGCCGTCCTCTTCTCGCTCTACCTGGGCTCGGTCACGGATCTGCTGCACCGCCGCACCGGAATCCCCCGCCGGTACGCGATGCTCATCGGGCTGCTCGGCACCTTCGCGGCGATCGCCGGCCTCTTCTGGCTGCTGGTGCCGCCGACGATCCAGCAGACGCAGGCGCTGGTGCAGGTCCTCCCCGCGTACGTGGTGAACTGGGAGCGCGGAATCGAGCGCTTCGTGGCCAGTGTTCCGGGACTCTCCGGCATCTGGCAGCCCGGCCAGCACCGCGTGCTGCTGGCCGTGTACGAGCAGGTGTCGGGCTACTTCAACGACCTCGTGCCGAAGGTTTTCTCCCTCTTCCACGTGGCGATCAACATCTTCTCGGTGCTGATCATGGGCGTGTACCTCACGCTCCAGCCCGGATTGTACCGGCAGTGGCTGATCGCGCTCTTCCCGCCGGTGCACCGCGACCTCGTGCGCGACGTGCTGAGCGACCTCAAGACGCAGCTGCGCTCGTGGATCGTGGGACAGCTCGTCGCCATGCTGATCCTGGCGGTGCTCACCGCCATCGGGCTGTACCTGCTCAAGGTCCCGTACTGGCTGACCTTCGGGATCTTCACCGGGGCCGTGGCCATCGTGCCCTTCTTCGGCTCGCTGGTGTCCACCGTGCTCCCGGCGCTCTTCGTGCTCGGCGGCGACGGCGGGCTGCCGCACGCGCTGCTGGTGGCCCTGTTAGGCGTGGTGATCCACGTGGTGGAGGCCAACATCATCCTCCCCCACATCATGGCGCGGCAGGTACACCTCCCCCCGGTGCTGACGCTCATGTCCGTGCTCATCATGGGGAAGCTGCTGGGCCCCACCGGGCTGGTGGTCGCCGTGCCCACCCTGGTGCTGGTCATGGTGATCGTGCAGCGCATCCTCATCAACCGCATCTACGAAGGGCACGGCTTCCGTCGCGTGGTGCGGGACGCCGCCTTCGTGGTGCGCGCGCCGGCGCCCGAAGGAGGAATCATCATGGCCGCGTCGGAACCGCCCGACATCCTCGCGGCCGCGGAGGATCATCAGCGCTCGCGCGTTGCCTGACGAATGCCGGCGCGCGATCTCCGATTCGTCATCCTCGCCGAAGGACAGTTCGGGCCCCTCACCTCCAAGACCGCGAACTCCTGCATTCGCTACACGCCCGAGCGCGTGGTGGCGGTGATCGACTCGCGCCGCGCCGGCAAGCGCGTGCGCGACGTGCTCGGCTTCGGCGAGAACATCCCGATCGTGGCGACCATGGAGGAGAGCTACCACCGCCGGCCCACGGCGGTGCTCATCGGCATCGCGCCGGTGGGCGGGCGGCTGCCGGACGAGTGGCGGGCCATGCTGCGCGCCGCCATCGGGCGCGGCATGGAGATCTGGAGCGGTCTCCACACCTTCATCGGCGACGACCCCGAGCTGGCCACGCTGGCCCGCCGGCACGGCGTCGCCATTCACGATCTGCGGCGCCCACCGGCATCGCTCCCGGTGAGCGCCGGCCGCGCGCGCCGCACCAGCGCCACCGTCGTGCTCACGGTGGGCGCCGACTGCAACATCGGGAAGATGACCGCCGCGCTCCAGGTACGCGACGGCCTGGCGGCCCGCGGACACCGGGTGCGATTCGCCGGCACCGGACAGACGGGCATTCTCATCGAAGGGTGGGGGATCGCGGTGGACGCCGTGGTCGCCGACTTCATCGGCGGCGCGGCCGAGCGGCTGGTCCTCGACGCGGCACGCGGCGCCGACATCGTGCTGGTGGAAGGACAGGGCTCGGTGATTCACCCCGGATACAGCGGGGTCACCCTCGGGCTCATCCACGGCGCTCTTCCGCACGCCATGGTCCTCTGCGCGCAGCCCTCACGCAAGCACGTCCACGGCAATCCGTGGGTGAAGATCCCGCCGCTCGCGGAGCTGGTGAGCCTGCACGAGGCGCTGCTGGCCCCGCTCCGGCCGGCGCGCGTGATCGCGCTCTCCCTCAACACCTACGACCTCTCACAACGCGCGGCGCGGATCGCGATCGAGCGCGCCGCGCGGGAGACCGGGCTGCCCTGCACCGATCCGGTGCGCTACGATCCGGCGCCCATCGTCGAGGCCATCGACCGCTTTCACCGGCGTCGCGCGCGAAGCCGCTCGTCAGGCGCGAAGCGATCACGGCGCGCCAGGCGCTGACGGCACCCCCGCCGGCGCGCCCGCTATCCGCCCACGACCGTGGTTTGCAGCGTGGCCATGTCGTCTCCCGTCTCGATCTGCATGGTGCTGCCGGCGGGGACGCTCCAGATCTCACCGGGCGTTCGCCTCACGCGGCGCCCATCGATGACGGTGGTGACGGTCCCGCCACGGAGCTCCACGATCATGAGCCCGCGGAGCGGGATCTCGAGCGCCGACAGCCGCAGCCCGGGCGCCAGGATCCAATCGCGGATGTCCACTCGCACCGAGTCGGCTCGCGCCCCGACGCGCGTGGTGGTGGTGCCCTCGAAGCGCGCCAGCGACTGGACCGGCGATGCCCCCTGCGCGGGAGCGCCCTGCGCCAGCGCGCCGCCGAGCGGCGCCACCCACAACGCCATCGCCAGAGCTCGCAGCGTCGTCCTCACGGCCGCGGCTCCAGCATGAAGAGCACGCCCCCTTCGGTGGCGACGAACACGCGGTTGCCGGCCAGCGCCGGCTCGCCACGAATCCGCCCGCTGCCCAACGATATGTCGCGCAGCACCGTCGGCACCGGCACCAGCGCGTAGCCGTTGGACGCGCAGTCGGCGTTGGAGAGGTCGGGACGGCTGCAGCGTGAGCCCTGTGCTGGCCACCGCGACGGATCGGCGAGCGCCACCAGATTGCCCGACGACGTCCCGATGAAGATGATCCCGCGCGTCACGCTCGGATTCCCGAGCTGGTACTCGAATCCCGCCGTCGCCCCTGGCACGTCGGCCACCCATCGCACCCGATTCGCGTTGTCGGCGCAGGTATTCAACGCGTGCAGCCTTCCAAATCCGGTGGCGACATCGTTGGTGACTCCCTCGCCTCCGGTCTCGGTGAAGAAGACGTCGTTCCACACCGCGCCCGCGTGGAGGTACCGCGAGTCGCCGTGGGCGGTGCCATCTCCCGGGGCAAATGCCCCGGTGGCCGGGAACTGCCATTGCACGCTGGCGGTCGGCGAGCCGCCGCTGTTGGCGCGCACCGCGTAGCTCCAGCCGTCCTTCATCGTGGAGACGCCGAGGTGCCCGCAGCTCGACGCGATGAGATGCACGCCGGTGGCCCAATCCGGATCGCCGTCCATGGCGAAGGGCACCGGTTGATGCTTCCACACCAGCGCGCCGGTGCTCGGGTCCAGCCGAATGAGGGAGAGCGCGTGGTTGGGCGAGGGCTCGGACTGGCACGTTTGCGGATTCCAGCAGCGCACGTTGCCGGTCGTGATGTAGATGGCGTTCCCGTCGAGACCGCCGGCGATGCTGCTCCACACCCCGCCGCCTCGCGTTCCCGTCGCCTCGAAGTTGAAGCCGGCCACCGGCTGCCCATCCGAGAGGTTCACCGCCACCACGCGCCCGCGCTGGATCGGATTGTCACCATGGTTGGCGATCCCGCCGTAGACGCGACCGGCGTGCACCAGCGGCGACGAATAGCCGAACTGCTCGTGAAACTCCGACTGCGAGCCCGAAGCGAGTCCGGTCAGTCGGGCCAGCTCCGGCGACTTCCAGATCTCGCCGCCATCGCTCGGCCTGAGCGAGAACAATCGTCCCGAGCCGAGCCGGGCGCCGATGGATTGGTCGGGCGCCGCGAAGATCACCATGTCGCGGCGCTCCTTGTCCGTCGTGAGGAACGCGCTGGCGGCGATGCCGAAGCTCGACGCGTTGCTCTGGAATTGCGAGGTGAGCGCCGGCTGCCCGCCGGCCGGATACTGCCAGAGGAGCGTTCCGGTGTTCGCATCGAGCGCGTAGAGATGCCCGTCGGCGCTCCCGATGAAGACGCGCCCGCCGCGCACCACCGGTGACGCGCGGAACGGACCCACGCTGCCGGTGGCCGGGAAGCGCCATACGACCTGCAGCTTCTTCACCAGGTACGGGTCGGCCAGCGGCGACATGACCGCCTGCATGCCGCTCCGCAGCGCGTTGTGACGGAAGGCCGGCCAATCCGCCGAGCAGGCGCTGGCGTCACCGCCTAACGAGCAGTCGACCGGAAGCTGGTAGACGTTGCGACTGTCGCAGCTGCCGATGCGCTGGAGGACGATGAGCGTGTCGCCCTGCACCAGCGCCCGGCTCAGGTTCACCACCGGCGGGCCACCGTCCCCGATCTCCACGCCGTTGGCGAAGACGAGGATGCGCGCGCCGGGGATGTACTCGGTGACCTCGATCTGCGTGTCACCGGGAATCGGCGCCTTGATCTTCGCCGGCGGCTGATCCGCGCACGGGATCACCGGAACCGAGTCGCCCGGTGGACTCCGCGTGCACAGTGCCTGCGTCGGCCGGTACCAGCTTCCCGCGGCGGCCGCCGGGTCGATGCCCACGAGCTGTCCGGTGCCACCCGGCGTCGGCTGTCCACCGACGCGAACCATGCCCGGCTCTTGAAAGACGTCGAGTGTCGCGCCGTTGAGCGGACCCGTTCCCGCCGGCCCGCGAACGACCACCACCTGCACCCCCTCGTGCACCGGGTCGAGCGTCGGGGTCGGTATCGTCGCCGGCTCCGCCTGCACGATCTCGGCGACCGACGGCGGACTCGTGTCGGTGCAGATCCCCGAGAGCGCGTGCACCCGGGCGTCGCGCGTGAACGCGGTGGAGGTGATGGCGTACGATCCGCCCACGGTGTTGCCGATCTCGACTGCCGGATCGAAGCCGCCGCCGGCGCGAGCCTTCTCCATGAAGATCTTCACCCAGGAGCCGGGGATGGCATCGCGAATGCCCACCGCGCGGCCACAGTCGAAGCAGGGCGTGGGCGAGATGCGCGGCGTCGGAAGTCCGTTCGGGTAGTCCTCCGTGTGGGACGTGACGGTGACTTCGTTCGACGCGGCGCTGGTCGCCCCGTCGAAGGTCTGCTTGGCCGTGATCTTCTGACCGGCGGTGAACGTGACGCTCACCGTGATGAGCTGGCCGTTGGAGAGCCACGTCTGCACGCTGCCGATCGGCGCCGGGTTGCCGTCGGCAAAGACGTCGAGCTTGGCGCCGGGCACGAACCCCTCGACCACCACCGATGAGGCGCAGGCGTAGATCGGGTATTGGAGGATCGGCGCCGAGAGGAATCCTCGGTCCTCGCGCAGGTCGGGACGCGGGACGACGTTCGGATCCTTCGGATCACAGGCGGCAACCGCGCCGAGTGCCACCGCGCCAGCGGCGCGCGCCAGACGCGAGGTGGTCATCGGCGGCGCGCGGAGATGACGGTCGCGCGGAGCGAGAGTCCGAGATCGTCACGACCATTCACCAGCACGAACGGCGTGCCGTCGGCGATCGCCAGCGTGCTGCCGGGTCGCAGCTCCCGCTCGCGCCCGGCGATGATGATACGGCCGCTCCCGGCGCGCACCTCGAGGACGACACCGCCGGGGAGCGTCACCGAGTCACTTCGCTTGCCGGGGCCGACGAGGAGGTCCCACAGCTCGACACGCCGGTCACGGGGCGCGTCGGCGGCAATGCGCGTGCGCGCCAGCAATCCGGGAACGAGCTGCCGGTACATCGCGGTCGCCGGCCGTTGCCGCTGCGCTGGGTCGCCGGCCACCTGCGCGGCGGTGGGGCGGAGCGGGGAGAGGGTGGCGGCGCCCAGGACGAGCGCCGCCAACAACGAGCGGGATGACACACGCGCGAGGCTCGCGCGTCTCTGCACTTTCACGATTCCCCCGCTCGGCGGCGGTGGTCGGGCTGCGAGGCTCCGGTGAATCGCGGCGCCGCAACCGTAGCGAGACCGGTACGGCGTGTCAATGGTGAACGAATGACGAGATTGTTAGGCAGCTCTAATGATGATTGGCCGAGCGATGCGCGGAACGGCGTCACCGCAGGCGTGTTTTCGATCACGCACGACGGTGTGTCGCGCGTATCATGACGCCATGCGAGCCGTCGCCAGCGCCGGGTTGCCGGTGGTGCTACTGGAGAACGTCAGCCGTTGCGTTCGGGCGGGGACGGTCGGCTGCAGCGCGGATGCGCGGGCGCTCGATCGCGTGTCCGTCGCCGTGAGAGCAGGGGAGATCGTGCTGCTCGCCGGCCGGCGCGGATCGGGAAAGACGGCGCTCCTGCATTGTGCCGCCGGGGTCATGGTGCCGGATACCGGACGGGTGACGTGGGCCGGCTCACCCGTGCCGCCCGCGTGGATCGCCCTGGCTGGCTCCACCGACCTGGACCATGCCGCCCCAACCGTGGGCGAGGCGGTCGAGGAGTCCATCGGCCGCGCTCAGCCAGTCTGGATGGTCGACGCGCTGGTGACGCGAGCGATGACGTGCGCCGGGCTCGAGCTTCGGCGAGCCACGCGGGTGGATGCGCTCTCGCCGCGGGAGCGAACGCGGCTGCGAGTAGCGCGGGCGGTCGCTCGAACGGTGGCGCAGGGGAGCGAGGTGCGGCTTCTTCTCATCGACTCCTCGGTGGAGCGCGAGCCGTTCTCGCTTGGCGCGCAGGATGTCGCCATGCTGGCCGGGCGGCTCGAATCCGCGCTGGTGATAGGGGCTTCCTCGTTAGGTGGCGGCGGGTGCGCGGCGGTTCGGACGCTGGTGCTGGAGCATGGACGACTCCTCGCGGACCTCCATCTCGCGCCGGGACCTGTGCTCACGCGCCGTGGCGCCGCGGCGCCGAACGCCGCTCCACGGGCCGATGTTGACCCCCTTCCGGCGCTCCTCTAGCTTCCGCCCTCCGCCCGCGTGCGAGCCTCGATCGCTGCCGTCCAGCGGCGCGGCGCGGTCGTCCTCGCTTGGTGTACATGCCCGAACTGCGCCTCTACAACACGCTCACCCGCCGCGTCGAACCGTTCGCGCCCGCCGACGGCCACACCGTCCGCATCTACACCTGCGGGCCGACGGTATACAATCCCGCCCACCTCGGGAACTTCCGCACGTTCGTGTTCGAGGATCTGTTGCGGCGCACGCTCCAGCTCGCCGGGTGGCGTGTGAAGCAGGTGATGAACCTCACCGACGTCGACGACAAGATCATCAAGAAGGCCGCCGAACAGGGCGTCACGATCGGAGAGATCACCGAGCCGGTCGCGGAGATCTTTTTCGCCGACCGCGACTTCCTGCGCATTCAGGCGGCGGAGGTCTATCCGCGTGCCACCGATCACATCCCCGAGATGATCGAGATCGTGGGCGCGCTCATGAAAAAGGGCATCGCCTATCAGGCCGAGGATGGCTCCATCTATTTTGCCATCGGCCGCTTTCCCGGCTATGGAAAGCTCTCGCGCCTCGACACGCGCGACATCAAGCCCGGCGCTCGTGTTGCGGCCGACGACTACAACAAGGAAGACGTCCGCGATTTCGCGCTGTGGAAGGCGGCCAAGCCCGAGGACGAGCGGACTGGAGCCGCGTGGGATTCCCCCTGGGGGCGGGGCCGCCCCGGATGGCACCTCGAATGCTCGGCCATGGCCCGAAAGCACCTGGGCGACACACTCGACATCCACTGCGGCGGCGTGGACAACATCTTTCCGCATCACGAGGACGAGATCGCGCAGTCGGAAGCCGCGACGGGCGCTCCTCTCTCGCGCTTCTGGTGCCACGGCGAGTTCCTGCTCACCGAGGGTGCGAAGATGGCGAAGCGCGTGGGCAACGTCTTCACCGTTGAGGGGCTTCGTCAGGCGGGCTTTTCCGCGGCGGCGGTGCGGCACTTCATGTTCACGGCACACTATCGGAGCCAGCTGAACCTCACCGAGGATGCGCTGGAGCAGGCGACCGCGGCCGTCCGCCGCATCGGCGCGTTCGCCGAGCGGTTGAGCGAGGCGCGGGGCGGAACGCCAGCCTTGGCGGCGGCGGCCGACGAGTTGGAGCGCGAGGCCACCGAGGGGCTCTTCGACGACCTGAATGCGCCTCGGGCACTGGCCGCACTGCACACGTTCGTGACGGCCGCCAACAAGGAGCTCGACAGCGTCGCAGGGAGTGGGGACCCGGCGGCTCTGGAGCGCGCCCGCGTGGCCTTCGGGACGGTCGCTGGCCTGCTCGACGTGATCCCGGATCGAGAGGCGGAGGATCCGACGCTGGCGCGGTGGGTGGAGGAGCGGCTGGCCGAGCGCCAGAGCGCGCGCGCCAGGCGCGATTTCGCTACCGCCGATGCCATCCGGCGCGAGGTGGAGTCGAAGGGCGTGGCGATCGAGGACACGCCGGCCGGTACGAAGTGGAGGAGGAGCTAGACGGCGGGGGAGCGGGGAGCGGCCTGAGGGGGAGCGCAGGCGGAGGCGGTACTCATCAGGTGTGCCGGCGCTGCCCGCTCCGCGCTCCCGCTCCCCGCGTGGTCTCAAGACTCGTACCAGCGCCGTAACCCTTCACTTGACTAGCTGTTCCCGGCTGGCTATCCTAAATGTCTCGCAAAAAACAGCCGTGCTGACGTAGCTCAACTGGCAGAGCACCTGATTTGTAATCAGGCGGTTGCGAGTTCGACTCTCGCCGTCAGCTCTCCAGGGGGAGTTGGCGGCGTGCATACGAGCGCGGCTGGTGCGCGGGGATGCTGGAGTGCGGTGGGATACCCAAGTGGCCAAAGGGAGCAGACTGTAAATCTGCCGGCTCACGCCTTCGAAGGTTCGAATCCTTCTCCCACCACTCGGGGAGTTCGACGGCGATTCTCGCGGGAGTAGCTCAGCTGGTAGAGCGCAAGCCTTCCAAGCTTGATGTCGCGGGTTCGAGCCCCGTCTCCCGCTCTGTCTTCAACGGGATCGGGGATTCGGGATTGGGGATTCGCCCTGCACGCCTGAGGCGTACCGAAGCCGCCTTCGAGTACCGAATCCCGAGTCCCGTGTCCCGCGATGCGGTTCGCTCGCGTAGCTCAGTTGGTAGAGCACACCCTTGGTAAGGGTGAGGTCACCGGTTCAATCCCGGTCGCGAGCTCTGAGGTGAAGATTCGGCTCGGGGCTCGCGATTTCGGCATCGCCGACGGCGCGAGCCCCCGCTGTGCGCGGAGCAGGAGGACACGGCAGTAACCCTCTCACTATCGGGATTTGAGTTCCATGGCCAAGGCAAAGTTTGAGCGGACGAAGCCGCACGTGAACGTGGGGACGATTGGGCACGTCGATCATGGGAAGACCACGTTGACGGCGGCGATCACGG
>DATFFZ010000028.1:0-12610 GCA_035249845.1 Gemmatimonadaceae bacterium | reverse complement strand
CGAGGGAAAGAACACGGCGCTCTTGGCGAGAGAAGACCCACTGCTCATCGTGGAACCATGTGGTCGGCCGGGGAGAGGCGCTCGAATCGTCGGGGCTGGTAGAAGAAACCGCGACGCTGTCTCTTTCGGCAAGCAGCCGCGGTGCCCAGCCACCATCACCAGTCCAATCATGTCGAAACGCCTTCAGGTGTACGAGACGCCCGACATCACCGTCACCTTCGATCCGGAGCGCTGCACCCACTCCGGCATCTGCCTGCGAGGGCTTCCCGCGGTGTTCGACGTCCGACGCAAGCGCTGGATCCGCCCGGAGCTGGCCGGCGCCGCCGACGTCGCCGCGCAGGTGCGGCGCTGCCCCTCCGGCGCCCTCCAGTTCCGCCTGCCCGACGATCCTGCGCCAAGCCAGCCGAGAACAGAACGGCCGCCTTCTGCGTAAGTTTGGGGTATGGCTGACGGCACCGCCTCCAAAGCGACCCCCGCGAGCGCCACCGCTCCCACCCCCACCCCCACCGCTGTCGAGCCGCCTATCCCACCGGCCAGACCGGCTGGGCGGCGCTACGATCGCTCCATCGTGGTCGGCCCCCTCCTCCCGGCCGTGTGGATGATCGCCTGGCCCACCATGCTCCAGAACCTGATGGGTGGCGTGCAGGGCATCATCGACCACGTGCTCGTCGGTAACCTCGTCGGCTATACCGCCAACGCGGCCGTCGGCGTCGCCTGGCAGATCTTCGTCATCGTCATCGTCTTCATCACGTCGCTCTTCACCGGCATGAGCGTCCTCGTCGCGCGCTTCGTCGGTGCCGGCGACTCCGACAAGGTCGATCGCACGGTCTACCAGGCGTTCATCACGGCGGTCGGCCTCGCCCTTGGCGTCTTCGCGCCGCTCGGCTTCCTGCTCACCCCCTCCTTGCTCGAGCTGGTGAACGCCGAGCCCGCGGTGAAGGCGCTGGCGGTGCCGTACCTCCGAATCATGTTCCTGTTCAGCGCCGGCATGATGATCTTCTTCATGCTCGGCGGCGCGCTGCGCTCGGCCGGTGATGCCCGAACGCCGCTCCGGCTCGGCATCATCGTCACCGTGCTGAACGTCGTCCTGAACGTGATCCTCATCCGCGGGCTCGGTCCCATCCCCTCCTTCGGCACGACCGGCTCCGCGTTAGGCACGGTGACCGCCTTTACCCTGGTCGGCATCTACGCCCTGGCAAAGTTGTGGAAGGGAGGGTGGGTAGTCGGATTCCCCAGGGGAAATCTGAAGCCCGACTGGCAGATCATCCGCGCGCTCTTCCGTTTTGGCATGCCCACCGGAATCCAGGGGATCGCCATGAACATCGGCGGCGTCCTCCTGCTCGCGTTCATCGGCTCGCTGGCACAGAGCGCCGCGGCCCAGGCGGCGTACGCCGTCTCCTACACCCAGCTCTTCTCACTCATCACCTGGACGACGGTCGGCCTCATGGGCGCCGCGGGCGTGGTCGCCGGCCAGAACCTCGGCGCCGGTAATCCGGATCGCGCCAACGAAGCCGTCCACGTCGCCGCTCGCATCGGCATACTCGGGGCGGCGTTCATCGGCGCGTTCTTCCTCTTCATCCCGGAGCAGCTGCTGGCGGTCTTCGGAATGGATGACCCCACGGCCGTTCGGCTCGGCACCCAGCTCCTGCGCGTGCTCAGCCTCTCCGGACTCTTCATCGCCGTCGCGCTCACGTACACCGGCGGCCTCCAGGGCACGGGGGACACCAAGAGCCCGCTCTACATCTCCATCGTGTCGCAGATCGTCGTGCCACTCGGCATCTGCTTCGTCATCCAGCAGACCTCCACGCTCGATCCGATCGAGATCTGGGTGGCCATCCTCTTCGGACACGTGACGCGAGCGGTGTTGAGCGTACTGCGCTTCAATCAGGGGAAGTGGCGGAGCATCAAGGTCGACATCGCCGGCAAGAAATAGGAGGACGACATGACCGCGCCATCGTTCGAGGCCATTCGCAAGGCGCTCTCTGAGAATGACGCGGGGGAAGTGCGCCAGCTCCTCGAGCGCCACGAGGAGCTGCGCGCCGCGGTGAACGAGCCGCTCTTCCCTTTCGACTCTCCCGCCCTCGTGCACGTCGCATCGCGCGCCGATGAGGCGCTGGTGGACGTGCTCCTCGAGTTCGGCGCCGACCCCAATCGCCGGAGCGACTGGTGGGCCGGCGGCTTTCACCCCCTGCACTCGGCCAACGAGCGCGCCGCCGCGCGCCTGATCGCCGCCGGCGCCATCCCCGACGCCTGCGCGGCGGCGCATCTCGATCGCCCCGACCTCCTCGCCCGCATCATCGAGGACGATCCCGCGCGCGTGCACGAGCGCGGCGGCGACGGTCAGACACCACTGCACTTCGCGCGATCGCGCCCGATCGTCGACATGCTGCTCGACGCCGGCGCCGCGCTCGACGCCAAGGACATCGATCACCGATCCACGCCCGCGCAGTGGATGCTGGATCGCCGGCGCGGAGCCGGCCGCTACGAGCTCGCCCGCTATCTCGTGGAGCGCGGCGCCACCGCCGACATTTTCCTCGCCGCCGCGCTCGGGCTCAGCGACCGCGTGCGCGAGCTGCTGCGCGCCAACCCGTCCCTCCTCGACCTCCGCACGACGCAGGGCGACTACGCCGAGCGTCCGCCCAGCAGCTTTCACATCTACATGTGGACCATCGGCGCCAACCTGTCACCCATGCAGGTGGCGGCGCGGTTCCAGCACGACGACACGCTCCAGGCGATGCGGGAGGGAGCATCTCCCGCGCAGCGCCTCGTCTTCGCCTGCGTCCGCGGCGACGCGGACGAGGCGCGCGCGCTGCACGCGGCGAATCCGCGGCTCGTCGAAGCGCTGAGGCCGATCGATCTGCGCGCCCTGCCTGACGCGGCCTGGGCGGGAGACACGGCCGCCGTCTCGCTCATGCTCGAGCTCGGCTTCGACCCGATGGCCACCGGCCACGATGGCGGAACCGCGCTGCACTGCGCGGCGTGGCAAGGAGCGACCGACTGCGTCGCCGCCATCCTGCGCCACCCCGAGCGGCGTGCGCTGGTGGAGCGCCGCGAATCCACCTATGGAGGCGTGGCGCTGGACTGGTGCTGCCACGGCTCGCAGCACTGCGGCAATCCCGCGGCCGATTACCCCTCGGTGGCGCGGATGCTCCTCGAGGCCGGCTCGCCTCTGCCGCGCAATCCGGAGGGAGCGTCACGCGCGGTGCGCGCCGTTGTCGCGCGCTTTTCGCGAGCGACGTCCTAGAATCTTCCGCTTCCCGCTGTCGCGAAGCGCGCGCCGCAGCTCGTCGAGGTGCGTCCAATCCCAGCGCGGGTGCGGCGGACGAAATGGCGCCTCCTGTTGGATGAGCTTCGACGCGTGGCGCGTGATCGCCGCCTCGGTGAGCGCGTAGCCGTGGTTCTCCAGCGCCGATGCTTCCGCCTCCGAGAAGGCATCGAGGTCGGTTCTGATGCGCGCCAATACCTCGTAGGAGAAATCACCGGGATAGCCGACCGCGTCGGGCGTGTAGTGCTTGACGTCGCTCCCCGCGCCCCAGTAGGTGCCGTCCAGCACGCCGGTGATGAAGCTGGCGATGAGCCAGCGCTTCCTGAGACTGGTGACCTGCCGGTACAGCATGTCCGAGTAGCGCGACACACGCCAGAACAGCCCTTGGTCCGTGCTGTAGTCGAACGGCCCTCCGCCATCGGATACCAGCACGATCGCCCGATCCTTCCAGATCGGCTCGAGACCGAGGTTGTCATAGTTGCCGCCATCGGTCAGCCGTATGCCACGCACCAGCTCGTCACGGTCCGCACCCCGATAATTTCCGCGGCGCAGCTTGGCCGGATCCAGGTGCATCCGCAGCGGATTGAATACCGGCGGGAAGCATGAGGAGGCCGCGACGGCCAGAGCGACGTCGTGCTCCGCCGTGGGCGCCATGTTCCCCGCCTGATAGTCGCCGATGCGCCCGCGCGTGAACGTCCAGTTCACGCCGAAGGTCATGTCCGTGGCGCAGAACACGAACTGCGGACGCTCCGGAAGTGCCGCGCAGGCGAAATCCGGCAGCGCCTCGCGGTACGCGTCGGCCAGGGCGCGCGCGCTGGTGTCATCGCGCAGCCAGTTCCATGGCAGCAGCCGCTTCAGTATCGGGCCGGTGCGGATGTTCCGCGCGGTGAATGCGCGCACCGGTGCCGCCAGCTCGCGCTCGAAGTCCGCCAACGGCGCTCGCCCGGCGCGCTCCGCCTCTCGCACCGCCCGCGCCAGAAACGCGTTGGTGATGCTCCCGCCGGAGACCGAGCTGACCTCATCGATCTGCCGCAGGATGCCGAGCTCGTGCAATCGCCGCAGCGAGCCGAGGTGGTACAGCGTGGCGCGATAGCCACCCCCCGACAGACAGAGCCCGATCCCGGTGCGCCGGCGCCCCGGCTCCGGTACGTACGGCTCCGGCGGCCGCCCGAGCTGGGCGTCTGGTGCGGTGTCGTTAGGCAGCATGGCGGTTGGGCAGAGCGGCGACCCATGATCACGCTCATGGCTGCATCAGTCAAGCACGACGTCGCTTGGTTGTCGCTCTCCGCTCCCCGCTCCCCGCTGCCCGCGACTCCAAGCCCCCGCTCTTACCGCGTCGTTGCCTCCCTCGGCACGATCCCGATCACCATCTGCGTCCCGTCGCGCAGCACCGCGATGGTCGTCGGCCGATCGATGCGCTCGCGCGTCAGCAGCCGCTGCAAGTCGTCGATGCCGGTCACCGCCGAATCCGCGAAGCCGATGATGATGTCGCGCGAACGCAGGCCCGCGCTCGCCGCCGGACTCCCAGGCATCACCTCGGTGACCAGCACCGCCCCGGGCGCGGTGAGATGGCTCAGCTGCACGCGCCGGCGCGAGAGCTGGATGGTCTGGCCCGCTACGCCTACCCAGGCGCGCCGCACCCGCCCCTCGCTGATGAGCTGCGGGATCACCAGGTGCGCCGTGCTCGCCGGAACCGCGAAACAGATCCCCTGCGCTCCCGCGATGATCGCCGTGTTGATCCCGACCACGTCACCACGCGAGTCCACGAGCGGACCACCGGAGTTGCCGGGATTCAACGCCGCATCGGTCTGGATCACCGCATCGATGAGGCGACCGGACTGCGACCGCATCGTCCTCCCCAACGCGCTCACCACCCCCGATGTCACGGTGGACGCGAAGCCGAGTGGATTGCCGATGGCGATCACCACCTGACCGACACGCAGCCGCGCCGAATCGCCGAGTCGCGCGGTGACGATCGCCGCCGTGTCGACGCGAAGCACGGCCAGATCGGTGTCCGCATCGCGGCCCACGATCTCCGCATCGCAGCTCGTCCCATCCGCGAACGTCGCGCGAATTCGCCGCGCGCGCTCCACCACGTGGCTGTTCGTGAGGACAAAACCGTCGGGAGTGAAGATGAAGCCCGACCCGCTCCCACCAGGAGCCAGCCCTTCACCGCCGCTTCGCCCACGCGCGCCACGCGCGGTCGCCGAGCGAGGCGCCCAGACCTCCAGGTGCGCCACCGAAGGTCCTACACGCTCCACCGCGCCGACCACGGCGGCGGAGTACGCATCCAGGAGCTCGCTGTCGGTCGCGCGGTGGTCTCCGCGCCCTGCCGGGGCCGGCTCGCCCGGCGCGCCCGTGGAAAGCAGCTGCAACATCGTTCTTCTCGAGGGAGTGATACTGATCAACGTCCGGAGGGACGCCTCCGTTCCGCTATCCGCCACCCGGCATTCGGCATTCGGTATTCGGGTCGTGGTGGCGAGATCCCGTCGCGGGAGCCCGAATGCCGAATGCCGAATGCCCAATGCCGCTCTTGCTGTTCGCAGTTGTCCCCCTCTTCCCGAACAATTGGTTTGTGTCTTGCGAGGCCTCACCTCGTAACACGTCTTTCGGAGGAGTCACATGCCACGGGGTGAAAAATCCAAGTACACGGACAAGCAAGAGCGGATGGCCGACCACATCGAGGAAGGCTACGAGAAGCGCGGAGTCTCGAAGGATGAGGCCGAGCGTCGTGCCTGGGCCACCGTGAACAAGCAGACCGGCGGCGGCAACAAGCCCGGCGGCTCGGGACACGGAAAGAAAGACACCAGTGCCGGCAGCATGACCCACGCCGAGCGCAGCCGCGCCGCCAAGAAGGGCTGGGCGACTCGGCGAAGGGAAGGGAGAGGGTAGAGGCAGAGAGAGGAGGGAGGAGGGAGGAGGGAGGACCACGGCGAACGGTGTCCTCCTCTCTCCTCCCTCCTCTCTCCTCCCTCCTCCCTCCTCCCTACTTCAACGCTCGCGCGATCGACCTCGCAGCCCGCCGCCCGCTGGCGATCGCGCCGTGCACCGTGCCGTTCCGCCCCTCCGGATCCGCTCCCTCGCCGGCGATCCAGATCGTGCCGTCGATGGAACGCGCCAGGCGCGACGCCCAGTCGGCGCCTCCTACCAGAGCATGGCTGTACGCGCCGCGAGAGAGCGGATCCTCCTGCCAATCGTGCGTCCAGAAGCCCTCCAGCCGTGACGCCACACGCCTGCGCGACACGGCGAAGTTCACCGCCAGCGACGACAGGGCACGATCGCGCAGCTCGTCAGGCGACAGCCCGGTCAGTCGAGCCGCCGCCGGACCTCCGGCCCAACCAACCAGCATCGGCAGATACGCGGGGTAGAGCGACCACCACACTCTGATGTCGCCGGCGTCGCCATGCAGGAAGGTGAGCGACTCGAGCGAGGCGCCGCGCGGCGCCGCGGTCAGGCGCTCCGTCCACCATCGCTCCCCGAACATCAAGGTCACCCGAATGACGGCGCCCATCGTCAGGCGGCGACGGGTATCGTCCAGAATCGAAAGCCGGGGAGAGAACGCGATCGCGCCGAGCTCGCCGGGCGACGCCAGCAGAACGCCGAGTGGCACGGTCACGATCAGCGCCCGCGCCGCAACGGTGGACGTCGCGGATCGCCCGGCTCGCGCGGTCACCTCCACCGCGCCACGCTCCCACTCCACTCTCTCCACCACCGTCCCGGTCTCGATGCGATCGGCCAGGTCGAGCGCCAGCCACTCCGCTACCCGGTCATAACCGTCCGCCACGCGTGCCATGCGCTGCTCATCGGGGTCTTCGCTCGGGCTCCCACCGTCGGCCAGCGCGTTCGCGCTGATCCGTTCGGCGTCCGCCGCGTGAAATCCTTCCACAAACTGGCGCGCCAGAGCTCTCGCGTCGGCCGCGCCCCGCCCTCCCCGACCCTCACCCAGGAACTCCGCGAAGGATCGATCCCGATTCCTGGCGCGAAGGCGGCGGAATACCTGGTGCAGTCGCTTCCAGAAGTCGTCAATGGGCGTGAGACGCTCGCCGCGCTTGCGCCACCTCTCCCCCTCGATGAGGGTCGAGAGCAGTCGTGCGTCGCGGATTATCTGGTATAGCCCCGGGGCGCTCCCGTGGATGAACTCGGCCCCCAGCTCGATGGGGTGCGCCGCGCTCGGATCGCGGATCGTGTGGATCCGCCCGCCGATGCGGTGGCGCGCCTCGAGCACGCGGGTGCGGATGCCTTGCCGCTCGAGGGCACGCATCGCCGCCAGACCCGCGGCGCCCGCGCCGATGATCGCCACGTCACAGCGCGTCGCGCTTCCCGCACTCATCAGGGCGAAGGACGTCTCGCTCCGGACGCGGCGCCCGAGATGACGCTCTGACGATCTCCGCGACTCCACGCGCGCTGGATCGCTTCCTCCGTCATCCCCGCCATCCGCCCCAGCACCACGAACGCCGGCAGCGCATGCCCCTCGCTCTTCCACCGCGCCATCTCCACCAGCGCGGGCAGCGCGCGCGCGCGCAGCTCACCTAACAACTGGGGGTCGCGCGTCGCCGTGAGCTGCATGAGCGCCATCGACGCCTTGTTGCGATCGGTCCAGACCAGGGAGCCGAGCAGGTCCAGGAAGGGCGCCGAGGGGACATCGATGCCCAGCTCCGGATGCTGGCCGGCGTACGGTGCGATGATCGCCAGCGCCCGCATCGCCTCGTTGCGTACCACCGGAGAGGGGTCCGTCATCGCCGCCACCAGATCCGGCACCACCTCCTGCTTGTCCTCGTGATACGCGAGCACCTGGGCGGCCACGGCGCGGTGATTGCTTTCCCCCGCCTCGCGGAGCACCAGGCGCAGGTTGTCCAGGTCGCGCTCGGCGAAACCGACGAACCGCTGCTGCAGTGCCCGGGTCGTGCTGTCGTTCATGAGCGAGTGACCCTGCGTCACGTCCTCGCCCGCATCGCCGCGCGCGATCGCGGCGGTGCGCGCCGCATCCAGCGCGGCGGCGGTCCGCAGAACATCCTCGGCCGGCCGCCGCGTTCCACGCACCATCGCGCGCGGACGGGCCGCCTCCGAGCTTTCGGCGACGCCGACGAAGAGGATCGTCTTGCCGTCGGCGCAGCACACCGTGGTGATGTCGGCCCGCGTCACGCCCGGCACCGCCGCCAATCGGCTCATCAGCGCCGAGCGCGATGGCATCGGATCTCCTTCACGGATGCCCAGCGCCTCGCGCACCCGTTGCTCGGGGACGGTGCGCAGGCCGTAGACGTCGATGATCCCGATCGTCGCGGGTTGCGCCGCCGCTGCTGATGCCGTTAGGCAGAGCAAGACGAGCGCCTTCCAGGGAATGGAAAGCGCTCCGTATCGTGCCCAGCTCATCGGTGGTCAGTCGTCGAGATCGCCGCAGGCCACGATCGTCGCCATGTCGCTCGCCGACGCGTGCACGTTCACATGGTAGTCCCGTGCCTCGTTGAGCGTGAGCGCCAGCTCGGCGCTGCCCGTGGCGGTTCCCGCCGCCCCCACCTGCAAGGGCGCATACGCGCTCGCCGGTCCGACCACCGCGCCGCCCGAGCCGCACTTGCCATCGTGCACGTGCCAGGGGTGCGATGCCCCCGACGTGGCACCGGTGATGGCGATCGTCACATTCGTCTTTCCGTCGGCGACCAGCGCCTCCGACGTGCCCGAGATGGGGCTTCCGCTCTGCCCCGTGAGCTTCGCGCTCCAGTCCTCGCCCTTCTTGGTGGGTGACTCGATGTCGAGGTCGGTGTTGCCGGTGGCCGGGTCGGTTCGCACGCGAGCGCAGCCGAGAGCGACGATCGTCGCCGCTGCGCACACCAGAAGCTTACGCATGGTGATCTCCTGTTGTCGTTCTGACCCGCCGGTAGGACGCGGGCTACGCCTGGAGAACGCACGTCACGGGCCAGCATTCCAGGGGACGGGCCGGTCACTCCCCTTCGAGATCCCGCTTGAGGCGGCCCAGGAGATCCACCGCGCCCACCGCGTAGCGGCTGATCCAGCGATTGTGGATCTCGCGTATTGGCAACGGGTTCAGGTAGTTCCAGCGTTGTCGCCCGCGGCGCACGGCGACGAGGAGCCCCGCCTTCTCGAGCACGCCGAGGTGCTGCATGACCGTGCACCGGTCCAGCTCCTCGAAGTGCTCCACCAGCTCGCCCGTGGTGCGGGGCCGCTTCTTGAGCAGGTCGAGCATCGCCCGGCGGCGCGCGTCCGCCAGCGCCTTGAAGACGACGTCGTGACGATCGTCGCTTGACATGTTATATAATTATAACATATTCAACCGACGGACGCCATACCATTGCCCCGGAGGTCTCGATGGATCTCAGATTCGAAGTGTACGGGAAGATCGCCAGGCCGGTCGCCGAGGTGTTCGACGCGGTCTACAACCCCAAGAAGCTCAGCGGATACTTCACCACCGGCGGCGCCAGTGGGCCGCTCACGCAAGGATCGAGCGTCACCTGGGACTTCGCCGACTTCCCCGGCGCCTTCCCCGTGCACGTGCGCAAGGTCGAGAGCGGACGGCTCATCGAGCTGGAATGGCAGGCCGGCGACGGCGACTACAACACGCGCGTGCGCATCGAGTTCGAGCCCATCGACGACGGCTCCACACTCGTGCGCATAAGCGAGTCAGGGTGGAAGGAGACCCCGGAAGGCCTGAAGAGCTCCTACGGAAACTGCGGCGGCTGGATGCAGATGCTCTGCTGCCTCAAGGTCTACGTGGAACACGGCATCAACCTCCGCGCTTTCTTCTTCTGAGGCGACACCCGCGGGCCGCGTCCGCGCGCGCGCTCGAGGGCAGGGTCCGAGGCCCGTCCGTTCGACTCCCCGGATGCTTATTATTCGCTCATCCACGCTCACAACCACGCAGTCGGGGAATCGGCGCATGACCAGATTCGCAAACATCCTCGAGACCGTCGGCAACACGCCCGTCGTGAAGGTCGCCAAGCTCGCACCCGCCGGCATCGATCTCTTCGTCAAGATCGAGGCCTTCAACCCCCTTGGCTCGGTGAAGGACCGCCTGGCACTCGGCGTCATCGAGGACGCCGAGCAGAAGGGGCTGCTCAAGCCGGGACAGACCGTGGTCGAGGCCACCAGCGGCAACACCGGCATCGGGCTCGCCATGGTCTGCGCGCAGAAAGGCTATCCGCTTGTGGTGACCATGGCCGAGTCCTTCAGCGTCGAGCGCCGCAAGCTCATGCGCTTCCTCGGTGCCAAGGTCGTGCTCACCCCGGCGCCGGCCGGCGGCACCGGGATGGTGAAGAAAGCCGTCGAGCTCGCCGAGACGCACGGCTGGTTCCTCACGCGACAGTTCGAGAACGAGGCGAATGCCGACATGCACTCGCGCACCACCGCGCGCGAGATCGTCGCCGATTTCGCCGGTGAGCGACTCGACTACTGGGTGACCGGCTTCGGCACCGGCGGCACGCTCAAGGGCGTCGCCCGCGTCCTGGCCAAGGAGCGGCCGGAGACGAAGATCGTTCTCTCCGAGCCGGCCGACGCTCCGATGGTGTCGAGCGGCGCCAAGCAGGATCGCAACGGGGACGGCACACCCGCCGCGCGCCACTCCGCGTGGAAGCCGCACCCCATTCAGGGTTGGAGCCCCGACTTCATTCCGAAGCTCACCGGCGACGCAGTCGACGCCGGGATGGTACATCGCGTGATCTCCGTCTCCGCGCCTGATGCGATGCGCTGGAGCAAGCAGTTGGCGGCCAAGGAAGGAATCTTCGTCGGCATCTCCGCCGGCGGCACCTTCGCGGCGGCCATGGAAGTCGCGCAGGGCGCGCCCAGAGGGACGACGATCCTGTGCATGCTCCCCGACACCGGCGAGCGGTACCTCACCACACCGCTGTTCGCGGACGTCCCCGTCGAGATGACCGCGGAGGAGCGGGAGGTCCTCCTGTCGACGCCTACCTTCGCCGACGCCGCCGTCGCCGCATCCTCGACGGCCGCGCTCTGAACGGATCGGCTCCTGGCTCGAAAGACGGCGCGACCCACCTCGGTCGCGCCGTCTTCGTTTGCCCCACGCTCCGATCTGAAAGCCCTCCGTAACGCGCTGCCGGCGCTCATTGCGACGACACCGAGCTCCCTCCCGCGCGCGCGAAGACCAGCGACCCGCCGTCCGGGAAGCGGAGCCGCAACCGCGCCACTCGGCCGCCTTCGCGCTCGAAGACGAAGCGGGTGGAGCCAAGGCCGAAGGTGTCGTCCCCGAGCGGCACCAGCCGGTCGGGCGGTGCTCCTGGGCGTGGCGCGTACATGAGCGCGGTCTCCAGCATCATGACGGTGCGTCCGCCCTCGTAGGCACCCACGTACGAGGCCATCAGGCCGGGTGCGACGCGCTTGGGCGTGAGCTGCGCCTCGAGCGTCTCGCGCGCGAGCTCCAGCGTGCGCTTCCGCTGCGGGTTCTGCTCACCGGCCGCGATCTGCTCCAGCGCCCGCGCGTGCGCCATGTCCAGCGCCCGCTCCTGGCTCACCTCCACCGTCGGCATCACGCCTACCTTCTCCCACTCCTGCCCCGACTTGGGATCGATGACGCGGGTGAAGGAGATGGAGGCACCGAAGCCATGGCCCACCGCCACGACGGCATTGTTGCGGCCGAGTCCCGCCGTCCGGTCTCCCACGATCGTCGCGCGTCCGAGGTTTTTCAGCACGAAGGCGAAGTCCTCGCCGGCGGACGCGGTGTAGCGGCTGGTGAGCACGTACAGTGGAACCGAGGGGCGACGAGGACCGGGGACCGTGGCCAGCGTGTACCGTGTGAACGACTCGTTCCCCGAGCGGTTCTTCACCGTCAGTGAGGGCACGCTGTCCGCGCCCATGAAGTGGCTGATGACGAAGTTCACCAGCTCCGGGCTCCCGCCCCCGTTCCGCCGCAGATCGATGATCACCGCGTCGGTGTGCTGGAGGTAGCGGAGCGCGGCCAGCACCGCGTCCTGTGCCTCGGGGGCACCGGAGAATCCACGAAGCTCGAAGTATCCCACGTTCCCGGGCAGCACGTTGACGCTGCCGAGATTGAAGTTCGCCCGGCGTGCGTTGGCGATCGCCTCGGGTGACGGGCCGCCGGGGCCGGGGCTGCCGGGGCTGCCGGGGCCGAGCATCCGGATCCCCTCCGGACCGGGACGCATTCCCGGCTGCCGCTGCGCGTCGTACACGACGTATAGATGTCCGTCGCCGTTGACGGCGCGCAGATCGGTGCCCAGCGCCTCCGCGAACTGCAGCGGGCTCGTGATGCCGTCGTAGGCACCGCCGGCGAGCCGCTTCCGGAGATGCTCACCGATGAGGCGTCCGGTGTCCCCCTCCACGTAATGACGGCCGAGCTCGGCGGCGATCGCCTCCACCACCTCG
>DATFFZ010000027.1:0-4952 GCA_035249845.1 Gemmatimonadaceae bacterium | reverse complement strand
GGAACACGGAAGAGCAGGGCATCTCCACCCGCGTGGCCGTCCTCGTCTGCTTCGGGCTCGCGCTCCTGCGCTTCCTTCCCGCGCTCCTCCCCGGACAGCAGATCTTCGGCGTCGACTACCTCGCGGCCGGCTTTCACGTGTACGACTTCATCGCCGAGCGCATCACCGGCGGCGAGCTGCCCCGCTGGATCCCGTACATCTTCGGCGGCGTGCCGGTGCAGGCGAATCCGGGGAGCACGTTCTATCCGTTGCGCGTGCTGCTCGATCCGATCCTTCCCACCGCGCGCGTCTTTCCCGTGCTGCTGGTGGTGCACTTCGCGGTGGCCGGCATCGGCATGTACGTGCTCCTTCGGGAGCTGGGCGTGCGCTCGTGGATCGCACTGGTAGGGGCGCTGGCCTTCGAGTTCACGGGCATCACCATGTCCTTCGTGTACGCCGGGCATGACGGCCGCATCATCGTGTCGACGATGGCGCCGCTGCTCTTCGCCGTGCTGCATCGCGGCATACGCACCGGCGGGCTGGCGCCGTTCGTCGGTGTCGCGGTCATCGTGGGATTCGCGCTCCTCTCCTTCCAGATCCAGAGCGCGTACTACCTGCTGCTGGCCGCGTCACTCTGGTCGCTGTTCCTCATCGTCAGGCGCCGGATGTGGCAAGCGCCGCGCGTCCTGGCGCGCACGCTGGCGCTCGGCCTCGGCGCGGTGGCGCTGGCGTTCACCATGGCCGCGGTGAACTTCCTCCCCTTCCAGCGCTACATCCCGGACTCCCCGCGTCCGGTGGGCGGGCGCGGCTACGAGCACGCCACCTCCTACTCGATGCCGATTCGGGAGACGATCGGCCTGGCGGTGCCGGAGGAGGCGGGGTTTCTCGATGACTACAAGCGCGACCGCGACGGTGCCAACGGATTCAAGCTGCACACCGAGTACGTTGGCGCGCTGGTGCTCCTGCTGCTGGTGATGGGGGTCGTCGCCTCCCGCCGCGATGCGATGTGGTGGTTCTTCGCGGCGCTCACGCTCTTCGTGCTCAGCATCTCGTACGGCGGCAACACGCCGCTGTACCGGCTGTACTACCAGCTGCTGCCCGGCACCAAGCAGTTCAGGGCGCCCTCCATCTCGTTTTTCCTGGCGGCGATGTCGCTGGTGGCCATGGCCGCGCTCACCCTCGAGCGTCTGGCCGCTCTGCGCCAGCGCATGCAGGGGAAGGCCTCCGGTCAACAGCCGGGAGACAGGGTCTCCGCCGACCGCGTTCGGAGGGTCGTGCTCGGCGTCGCCGCGGCGAGCGTCGTGGCGCTCCTGGCCGGCGGCGCCGGCGCGCTCGAGGGCTCGGACGTGGGTGCCGGCGTGGCGCGCTTCTCCCTGTTCCTCGCCATCTTCTGCGGCGCGCTCTGGCTGTGGGTGAAGCAGCTCACCACCTCGCGCGTGCTGCTGCCGGTGCTGGCGGCGTTCTGCGTCATCGATCTCTGGATCGTGACCGTACCGTTCATCCTCACCGACCGGCCACCCGAGGAGCTCTACGCGCCTGACGAGATCGTGCAGTTCCTGCGCGCCAACGGCGCCGGCGAGCGGGTGTGGGTATTCCCGTTCCCGCTCGACAAGCGGGTGGGCTACAAGGGGAACGGCCTGTTCGACGCCAACTCGAACTACCTGATGCGCTTCCGTGTCGAGCAGGTCGGCGGTGAGCACGGGAATCAGCTCCAGCGCTGGAACCAGTACGTGGGCGCGGGGATGGGACGCCGCCTGCTGGACTGGCACAACTTCGTGCAGCGTCCCGCCACGTTGAACGCCGCCAACGTGCGCTACGTGATCAGCGCCATGGACATGAGCGGGGTGGTGGGCATGGAGCGTGTCTTCCGCGGCAACACCGCCGACGTCTACCGCAACGTCGATGCGCTGCCGCGCGCCTACGTCGTGTCGCAGGCGCGCATGGCGCCTGACGAGGGAACCTCAATGGACTACATCCGCGACCCGGGGTGGGATCCGCGGAGCGTGGCGGTGGTGAGCGGCAGCGACGACCTGCGCCTCCCCGGCGGTCCCCCTCCCGGGTTTGCCACCATCGACACCTACACGCCCGATCGCGTGGTGGTACGCACCGAGACCACCAAGCCGGGCCTCCTGGTGCTCGCCGACAATTATTTGCAGGGGTGGACCGCCACCGTGGACGGTGCCCCGGCAACGGTCTACCGCGCCAACCACACCTTCCGCGGCGTGCGGGTGGATCAGGGGTCGCACGTGGTGGAATTCCGCTTCGATCCTCCGGGGCTTCGCACCGGGTTCGCGCTGTACGTGGTGTCGCTCTCGCTGCTCGGGGTCTATGGCTTCGTGGAGGTCGTCAGGCGCCGACGGGCAAGGACGGCGCCCTCCGCCACCGGCCAAGCCACCGCCCGTACCGGCTGATCCCCCCATGACATCGACCTCCGCGCAGCCCGCCGAGCTCGTCAGGCAGACGAGTACACCCTCGCGGGGCGCGCGCGATGACTTCGCCGTCATCATCCCGGCCTTCGACGAGGCGGAGAACGTTCCGGCGCTCTTCGCCGCGCTGCGCGAGACGTACGAGCGACACGGGCTGGCCGGCGAGATCATCCTGGTGGACGATGGCTCGCGCGACGACACCTTCGCCGCCGCCAACCGGGAGGCGGCCCGCTTCCCCACGCGCGTGCAGGTGCTGCGTCACCGGCGCAATCTCGGGAAGACGGAGGCGGTGCTCACCGGCGCGGCGGCGGCCGATCGACGGTTCCTGATCCTCTACGACGCCGACCTTCAGCATTCGCCGGACGAGCTCCCGCGATTTCTCGCCAAACTGGACGAGGGTTGGGACATCGTCACGGGCCGGAAGGTCGGGGCGTACGAGAAGCGCGCGGTGAGCTCCATCTACAACGCGCTCTCCGGGCGGCTGTTCGACATCCCGGTGCACGATCTCAACTCGATGAAGGCGTTCCGCGGCGAAGTGCTCCGGGCGGTGCCGCTGCGCCACGACTGGCATCGCTTCTTCGTGGTGCTGGCGCACGCGAAGGGCTACTCGGTGACCGAGATCGACATCGCCCTCCACCCGCGCCGCGCGGGGCGCTCCAAGTACGACGGCCGCGCGCGGATCCTCGGCAGCATCATGGATCTGCTGGTGGTCTGGTTCTATCTCCGCTTCAGCGCGAAGCCGATGCATCTCTTCGGCGGTGCCGGCGCCGCCCTGATCGTCCTCGGCGTCCTCATCGGCCTCGTCGCCAGCGTCGCCCGCTTCCTCACGCTTCCACCCCCCGCCTTCGGCTACCGTCCCGTCCTCGGTCTCGTCCTCCTCCTCGTCATCGTCGGCGTCACCCTGTTCGGCATCGGCCTGCTGGCCGAGATGATCGCCATCGTGAGGGCGGAGGTGGAAGCGGTGAGGGAGGAGGGAGGAGGGAGGAGGGAGGAGGGAGGGGAACGGCGGCATTAGGCATTCGGCATTCGGCATTAGGGGGGTCCCGGCGGAGAGATTCCGTCGCGGGAGCCCGAATGCCCAATGCCGAATGCCTAATGCCGCCGTTGCCGTTCTCCATCCTCCCCCCTCCCTCTATCTTTGTAGATGACCGGGGTGCCCACCGCCCTTCCGCGGTGGGCTGAGAGAGTCCCGTTGAACCTGATCCGGTTCGCACCGGCGTAGGGAGTCGACAAATGAATCCGTGCCTCACCCAGATGGCGCACGCGCGTCGCGGTACGATCACCGACGCCATGCGCTTCGTGGCCGAGCGTGAAGCGCTCGCGCCGGAGCTGATCCGCGCAGAAGTCGCCCGCGGCCGGCTCATCATTCCCGCCAACGTTCACCATCTCGCCGGCGCGCTCGAGCCGATGGCCATCGGCAAGGTCGCGCGCGTCAAGATCAACGCCAACATCGGCAACTCCGCCGTCAGCTCCTCGATCGACGAGGAGGTCGGCAAGCTCCGGCTCGCCGTGAGATACGGCGCCGACACGGTGATGGACCTCTCCACCGGACGCGACATCGATGCGGTGCGCGAGGCGATCATCGCCGCGTCCTCGGTCCCCATCGGCACCGTGCCCATCTATCAGGCGGTGCTCATGGGAAAGGAGCTCGAGGAGCTCACCGCCGACGACCTGCTCCAGATGATCGAGCACCAGGCGAAGCAGGGCGTGGACTACATGACCATCCATGCCGGGATCCTGCTCGAGCATCTCCCGCTGGTGCACGGTCGCGTCACCGGCATCGTCAGCCGCGGCGGCTCCCTGCTGGCGGTGTGGATGATGTACCACCGCGCGCAGAACCCGCTCTACGAGCGCTACGACGACGTGCTCGACATCCTGCGCGCCTACGACGTCACCATCTCTCTAGGCGACGGGCTCCGGCCCGGCTCCCTGGCCGACGCCAGCGACCGCGCGCAGTTCGTTGAGCTGGAGACGCTGGGCGAGCTCACCCGCCGCGCCTGGGCGAGGGAGGTGCAGGTGATGGTGGAAGGACCGGGTCACATCCCGATGCACGAGATCGAGATGAACGTGCGCAAGCAGAAGGAGATCTGCGACGAGGCGCCCTTCTACACGCTCGGACCGCTGGTCACCGACATTGCCCCCGCGTACGACCACATCACCAGCGCCATTGGCGCCGCCATGATCGGGTGGTACGGCGCCGACATGCTCTGCTACGTCACGCCCAAGGAGCACCTGGGCCTTCCCAACGCGGAGGACGTGCGCCAGGGCGTGATCGCCTACAAGATCGCCGCCCACGCCGCCGACATCGCGCGCGGCCTTCCCGGCGCGCGCGATCGTGATGACGCCCTCTCGCGCGCACGGTACGCGTTCGACTGGAACGAGCAGTTCCGGCTCTCGCTCGATCCCGAGCGCGCCCGCGAGTATCACGACGAAACCCTGCCGGCCGAGTATTTCAAGAGCGCGGAATTCTGCGCGATGTGCGGCCCCAAGTTCTGCTCCATGCACCATTCGCGAAAGATCGACGAGCAGATCGCGGCCATGGCGTTG
>DATFFZ010000026.1:0-27188 GCA_035249845.1 Gemmatimonadaceae bacterium | reverse complement strand
CGGCGTGGGTGGCGGCGTCGCCGGTGCCGTGATCGAAGGTGGCGACGGCCACGATGCGCTGGCGCGCCGCGCGCGCCGCCGCCTCGAGGAGCACCATCGAGTCTCTTCCGCCGGACACCGCCAGGACGACGCGCGGCTGTTCCGGCGGACCGGCCAGCGCGTCGCGCACCGCGCGCTCGACGGGGACGAGCGGACGCCTCAGCACACCGCTCCCCTGGCCCGGGCGATGCGGTCACCATACATTCCCGGCGCAGTCATGTTCCACCCAGCGACTTCTCGCAGAGGACGACCTTGGAGACGCACGGACCGCTTGGCGTGATCTGGACTGGACTCGGCCTGGGCGGCTTCTACATCGCGCTCATCTGGATCAACTCGCTGCTCGGCCTCGTTCTGACGCCGCTCTTTTTCATCCCGCTCACCTACCTCAAGGAACGCAAGCGCGAGGAGCGGATCGTCGAGCGCCGGTAGCCCCGATCGAGCCGGTGTAACACGCGGGGCCATTCCTTCGTAGTATGAAGACGGGACGGGGCACGTTGCCTCCGTCCCGTTTGTCCGTTTACCTGGGGCGGCCATAGGCTGCCTCACCTTACGGAGAGCGACATGGGTCTCATCGTCCTGGTGGTCGTGCTCGTCGTGGTGACCCTCTGGGTCATCAGCGCGTACAACCGCCTCATCCACCTGAAGAACCAGGTCTTCAACGCCTGGAAGCAGATCGACGTCCAGCTGAAGCGCCGTCATGATCTCATTCCCAATCTGGTGGAGACGGTCAGGGGCGCCATGCAGTTCGAGCGGCAGACGCTGGAAGCGGTGATCCAGGCGCGCAATCAGGCCGTGGCGGCGGGGAACAGCGGGAGTGTGGCGCAGACCGCCGCCGCCGAGGGCGTGCTCACCGGCGCCCTCCGTCAGCTGTTCGCGCTGGTGGAGAACTACCCCGACATCAAGGCGACGAGCAACGTCGCTCAGCTCCAGGAAGAGCTGACGTCCACCGAAAACAAGATCGCCTTCGCGCGGCAGATGTACAACGACACCGCCACGCAGTACAACACCGCGCAGCTGCAGTTCCCCACCAACATGGTGGCGGGGCTGGCCAAGGCGTCCCCGGCGGAGCTGTGGGAGATCACCGATGCGGCCGAGCGCGCGGTGCCCAGGGTGGACCTCTCCTTCGGTCCGAAGGCGTAGTTGTCAGGCGTGAACGGGGAGAGCGTCAACCTCTTCGATCAGCAGGAAGCCAACCGCCGGCGCTCGCGATGGCTGGTGATTGGCTTCGTGCTCTTCTTCGCCTGGCTCGGCTTCGGCGGCGACCTGATCATCTATCTCGCGACGCAAGCGGAGTCCGCCGAGGGCTACCATCATCTCTTTCCCTGGCTCGGCGTCGTCCTCACCGGTCTGGCGGCGGTGTTGGCGACGTACGCCTGGCGCACCGGCCCGGAGAAGGTGTTGTGGGCCACCGGCGCACGCGAGGTGATGGACCCCACCACGCCGGAGGAGACGCAGCTCGTCAACGTGGTGGAGGAGATGTCGATCGCGTCGGCGATTCCCAGGCCGCGCATCTGGATCGTGCCTGACGAGGATCCGAACGCCTTCGCCACCGGACGGGACGAGCGCGGTTCGCACATCGCGGTCACGCAAGGGCTGCTGGCGGTGTGCTCGCGCGACGAGCTCCAGGCGGTGATCGCGCACGAGATGGGGCACATCAAGAACCTCGACGTCCGGCTCATGACGCTGCTGGCGGCGCTGGTGGGCGCGGTCGCCCTCGTCTCGGATGGAATGGGCCGCGTCCTTCGCTCGGGCGCGCGCATTGGCGGGCGCGGCGGGCGGGGGAAGAAGGGTGGCGGACTCGGCCCCGCTCTGGTGGTGCTGCTCGTTCTCTGGCTCCTGAGCTGGATGCTCGCGCCGCTGGTGACGCGGCTCCTGGCGCTCGGCGTCAGCCGCAAGCGCGAGTTCCTGGCTGATGCGATGAGCGCGCAGTTCACCCGCAATCCCATGGCGCTGGCCACGGCGCTCGACAAGATCGAGAGCGCGCACGGTGCCACGAAGGCGATCAAGGGCGGGAGCGCCCACCTCTGCATCGCCGATCCGCTGGAGCGGAAGATCTCCGCCAAGGAGGGGCGGCTGGCCGACTGGTTCGGCACGCACCCTCCCATGCGCCTCCGCATCTCGCGCCTCAAGGCGATGGCGTATCAGGAGCAGAAGAAGCTCGGGACGTTCCAGGCGCGGGTCGGATCCGGCGTCTAGCAGGGAGCGGCGGCAGCGGGATTCGGCATTCGGCATTCGGCATTCGGGCGTGCGTGCAGCACCGAGCTTGCCTTAGCGCCTTCCCGTCAACGCCCGCGTCCAATGGCCGAGTCCCGCGCGACACTCTCCCAGCGGCAGGTGCTCGTCGTTGCCGCGCTGCTCCTAGTCAGCCTTGGCCAGCGTGGCGCGCCTGATGGGCACGGCGATGCAGACTGGCGACCACTCCGCGAGCGTGGTCTGGTGACCGAGGCGCCGATCTCCCCGATGCCGGTTGCCGGGTGCTTGCCCGCCTCGTGGATGCCCGGCGCGAGCACCTGAACGAGCTGGTGGCCGAATGGCACCCGGAGCGGCATGACGAGGTCGCGCTGTCGCTCCGTCAGCTCGGGCGCGAGCTGGTCCCCGACGTGCTGCGCTCACCGCTTTACGCGAAACACGAAGCTCTGGCGTACGAGGAGGCGAACCGCCCGGCCGCCGCTCTCCGCGGGCGTGAAGCGCATGTTGACGAGCGCGTTACGGACCGAACGCTCGAACAGCGGATGAGTCGCGACGAGCGAGCGGATGGTCGTGGAGTCTACGCGGCCGGTCGTGTCAATCACGAACTCCGCGAGCACGGCACCCTCCACCCCCGCCTCGCGCAACTGGTGTGGATACGTCGGCGCGCGGTTTTCGGGCAGTGCGCGGGCGGAGACGTCCACCATCGACTCGAAGTACGTGCCGGGTCGATCCGGCGCGGAGCCGAAAGTACCGGAAGGCGCACAGCATGACCCGTCCGACGTGCCACCGAACGCGATCGGCGGCGAGGCGATAGGAACACCGGGTGGGTCTGTAATCTCGGTGAGCTCGAACGATGGCGCCCCTGGAAGTCGCTCTTCTCCGTGCACGGTTCCGCGCGGCTCAGACGTTGCCACGGGGGTGAATTCGCTGGGCGGGTAGATGAATGGCGGAAGCACCCTCTCGCCTGGCGCCTCCCTGGCCATCGGGGTTCCTACACCAGAGATCGACCCGACCAGAGCGGCGTGCACCGCGATGCTGCACAGCGTGACGCCTAAAGAGCGCTGGCGCGCTCTCCGGGACTCCACCAGAACGAAGAGCATGCGCCTCCTCCGTGGTGTGTGCCTCCTGCCCCCCGTCACCATAGCGGACCCACATGGCGCCTCCCTCTTGCGCGGATGAAGCGAGTGCATCCCGCGCATTATGATTCGATGACGTGGACATGATCACTCCATGATGCACGACGCCCCCGGCAGGTCGCCGGGGGCGTCGGATGGCGCGTGACGATCACTTCCGCTCGCGCGATCGGTCGGGCGGAGGAACGTATCCATCCTTCGGCGCGGCGACGCTGGCTACCTCACCACCGGTCACTCGCTTCGACGCGCCCTGGAGCACGGACTGAATGTCGATGCCGAACGCGCTCCCCAGGCTTTCGAGGGTGCGCAACGCGGCCGTCACCTTCTGGTTGGCCGCGTTGGCCACGCCCTCGCCGGATCCGCCGTCCATCACCACCACGCGATCGATGTCGATCCCCTTCACCGCTTCGACCGTCGTGCCGAGCAGCGCCGGCAGCTTCTCCGCCATGAACACGGCGAAGCCCTGGTCGCCGGCGTTGGCGATCTGCGCGTACAGCAGCCGCAGCACCTCGACCTGCGCCTTACCATTCTCCAGGATCGGCGCCGCCTCCGCGCGCGCCTGGGCCTCCGCCGCCAGACGCCCCGCCTCGGCGGGCTCCACGACGTCGGCCTGAAGCCGTTTCTTCTGGAGCTCGATGCGCTGCGCCTCGAGCCGCTGCTGCGCCTCCACCTCCGCGCGCGCGGCTTCCACCTTGGCCGTGCGCTCCGCCGTCTCGCCCTGCTGCGCCAGCTGCGCGCGCTTCACGCGCAGCGTGTTCTGCGCCTCGACGATCGTCATGTCCGCCTGGGCGGAGGCGACTTCCGCCTGCTTCCGCGCCTCGGCCTGCTGCTGCTTGATCGCCGCGTCGTTCTGCGCGGTGGCGATCTCCGCCTGCTTCCGTGCCTCCGCCTGACGCTGCTTGGTCTCGGCTTCGTTCATCGCCTGCGCGATCTCGGCTTCCTTCTTCGCCTCCGCCTGACGCTGCATCGTCTCGGCCTCGTTCCGCGCCTCGGCGATCTGCGCCTCCTTGAGCACCTGCGCCGTCTTGACGCGGCCCACCGCCGCCAGATAGCCCACGTCGTCCGACACGTTCTGGATCTTCAACGTGTCCAGCTGTAGGCCGAGCTTCTGGAGGTCGTGATCCGCTTCCTGGATCAGCTCGGCGGCGAACTTCATGCGGTCCTCGTTCACTTCCTCGGGCGTCAAGGTCGCCAGCACGCCGCGCAGGTTTGCAGCCAGCGTCTCGCGCGCCAGCAGCTCGATGTCGTGCATCGGCTTTCCGAGGAGCCGCTCGACGCCGTTGTTGAAGGTGGTCTCCGGTTCCGACGCCACCTTCACGTTGGCCACCGCCTGGACCGACAGCGGAATCCCGCCCTTGGAGAAGGCGTTCTGGACCGAGAGCTCGATCGGAATGGTGGCCAGCGGCATCCACGCCACCTGCTCGATGAGCGGGATGCGCAGCGTCCGCCCGCCGATCACCGCCCGGTAGCCGACCTGTTTGCCTTCGTCGAGCTGCCTGCTCCGCCCGGTGATGATCGCCGCCGAGTTAGGCGGGACGATCACGATGAGCGCCTTGATGGTGCTGATGAGCACCAGGATCGCCGCCAGCACCACCACGCCGATGAGCACGAGCGGGGTCGAGCCTTGCAGGATGTCCATCGTGTCTCCTCAAAATGTCTACGAGCCTGCCCCTTCAGTCGTCGGCGTTCGCCGACTCCTCCAGTGGGGCGACCACCGCCGTGCCGCCCTGCATCTCCACCACCACGACGCTGGTCCATCGATCCGGCGTCTCGGCATCGGCACCTAACGGGCGCGCCAGCAGCTCGAACGACCGGTCGCCGCGCCGCACCAGCACTTTTCCCGGCGCGCCGCGCGAGAGCGGAATGGTGACGCGTCCGGCGAGCCCGACGAAGCTCTGATCTCCCTCGCGACCGCCGGAATCGCCGCGCCGCAGATACTCGAACACGGCCGCCGACGTGCCGCCCAGGGCGAGTCCGACGCTCCCCGCCAGCGCCAGTGCGAGCCACCCCGAGCCGCTCCAGATCCAGCTCAGCCCCGCGCCGGTGGCGCCGAACCCGAACAGAAAGTAGGTGATCGTCCGCAGCGACAGGAACTTGAATCCGTCATGCTGGTGCGGGGCATCCCCGGGGTGCTCCACGTCTCCTCCGTGATGCCCGACGTCGCCGAGCACCGAGAAGAGGAGCAGCCCGCCGCCGACGACGAGCGAGAAGAGATACACGCCGAGCATGTGCTCTCACTACGTGAAGGAGGCGGGAACGGTGTCAGGGACGAGGGGTGGAGTCAAGGCGAAAACGGGGTCTCGGGTCCCGCATCCGGAGTAAACGCCAAACGAGAGCGCCGGTCGGTTCAACCGACCGGCGCTCGCCGGCGTTCAAGCCGGATTCTTGGACCCGTGTCGGTAACGCTAGCCCCGAGACCCGAGTCCCGCCGCACTCTCGAACTGCTCCGACTCCGTCGACCCATGCAGCGCGGCCGTCGAGGACTGGCCGCCGGCGATGGTCAGGAGCACCTGATCGAAGTAGCCCGTGCCGGCCTCGCGCTGGTGCTTGGCGGCGGTGTAGCCGTCCTTCTCGCGCGCGAACTCCTGCTCCTGCACGCGCACGTACGCGGGCATCCCCTCCTCGCGATACGCCGCCGCGAGCTCGAAGGCGTTCAGGTTGATCAAGTGCCACCCCGCCAGCGTGATGAACTGGAACCGGTAGTTCATCGCGCCGAGCTCACGTTGGAAGCGCGCGGTCGTATCCTCGTCGATGTTCTTCCGCCAGTTGAACGACGGCGAGCAGTTGTAGGCCAGCATCTTCCCGGGGAAGCGCTCGTGAATGGCTTCCGCGAAGCGCCGGGCCTCGTCGAGATCGGGCTTGCCCGTCTCGAACCAGAGGAGATCGGCAACCGGAGCGTAGGCCAGAGCGCGGGTGATCGCGGCGTCGAGCCCGCCTCGCACCACGTAGTACCCTTCCGGCGTGCGCTCACCGGTGGCGAACTCCCGATCCGCATCATCGACATCGCTGGTGAGCAGCGTGGCCGAGAGCGCATCGGTGCGAGCGACCAGCACCGTGGGCACGTCGAGCACGTCCGCCGCCAGCCGCGCCGCGGTGAGCGTGCGCACGAACTGCGATGTGGGAACCAGCACCTTGCCGCCGAGGTGCCCGCACTTCTTCTCGGCCGCCAGCTGGTCCTCGAAGTGCACGCCGCCGGCACCGGCCTCGATCATCGCCTTGGTGAGCTCGAAGGCGTGGAGCGGTCCCCCGAAGCCCGCCTCGGCGTCGGCCACGATCGGCGCCATCCAGTAGCGCCCGTTGCCCCCTTCGCTCCACTCGATCTGGTCGGCGCGCATGAGCGCGTTGTTGAGGCGCCTGACGAGCGCCGGCACGCTGTTGCTCGGGTACAGGCTCTGATCCGGATACGTCTGCGACGCGAGATTGCCGTCGGCCGCCACCTGCCACCCCGACAAGTAGATCGCCTGAAGCCCGGCCTTCACCATCTGCACCGCCTGCGCGCCGGTGAGCGCCCCGAAGGTGTGCACGTACTCCTCGCGCTCCAACAGCTCCCACAAGCGCGTCGCCGCCATCATGGCCAGCGTGTGCTCCACGGCGAAGCTCCCGCGCAGGCGGATTACTTCCTCCGCCGCGTAGCGCCGCTCCACACCGCGCCAGCGCGGGTCGCGCGCCCAGCGATCGGCGAGTGCCTTGGCCTGTGTGGTCACGTCGATCTCGCTCATCGCTTCTCCCCATGAGAGGCGCGCTCCCCTTCCAGGTAGCGGGCGCCAGGTATCGTCAGAAACTCGGCGAACCCGTCGCCGAGCACCAGGTCATCGAGCAAGGCCGCGGCATCCTCCAGCCGCGACTCCGTTCGCGCGTCCTGACTCGTCAGGCGCGAGAGCTCATCGGTCCGGATCGCGAGGTACTTCTCGCGCGTCAACGGTCCGCCGCCGTCCACCGGAACGCGATTCCGGATCCATTGCCAGAGCTGCGCGCGCGAGATCTCGGCGGTGGCGGTGTCTTCCATGAGATTGTAGATCGCCACCGCGCCCGACCCGCGCATCCACGCTTCGAGATACTGGAGCGCGACGCTCACGTTGGTGCGAATGCCCTGCTCCGTCACCGTGCCGCCGGGGACACGAAAATCGAGCAGTGCATCGGCATCGGCGCGCACCTCCGGCCGAAGCCGATTCTTCTGATTCGGACGCGTCCCGAGCATGCCGTCGAATACCTCGCGCGCCACCGGCACCAGATCCGGATGCGCCACCCACGTTCCGTCGAAGCCGTCCGTTGCCTCGCGCACCTTGTCGTCACGTACCTTGGCAAAGGCGGCCGCGTTCACCTCCGCGTCCCGACGACTCGGAACGAAGGCGGCCATCCCGCCCATCGCGTGCGCCCCGCGCTGGTGGCACGTCGCCACCAGCAGCTCGGTGTACGCCCGCATGAAGGGGACCGTCATCACCACCTGGGCGCGATCGGGGAGAATGCAATCCGCTCGCGTCCTGAATTTCTTGATCACGCTGAATATGTAATCCCAGCGCCCGGCGTTGAGTCCCGCGGCATGCTCGCGCAGCTCGTGCAGGATCTCGTCCATCTCGAACGCGGCCAGAATGGTCTCGATCAGCACCGTCGCCCGGATGGTGCCGCGCGGAACGCCGAGCGACTCCTGTGCCAACAGGAAGACGTCGTTCCAGAGACGCGCTTCGAGGTGGCTCTCCAGCTTCGGCAGGTAGAAGTACGGCCCCGTACCCCGCCGCAGCAGCTCGTGCGCGTTGTGGAAGAAGAAGAGCCCGAAATCCACCAGGCTGCCGGACATCGGCTCGCCATCCACCGTCACGTGTTGCTCGGTGAGGTGCCAGCCGCGCGGACGGACCAGCAGCGTCGCCAGCTTCTCGCCGAGCCGGTAGTCCTTCCCTTCGGGGCTCCGGAAGGAGAGCGTGCGCCGCACCGCGTCGATGAGCGCGCCCTGTCCATCCACCACGTTCTCCCACGTCGGCGACAACGAATCCTCGAAGTCCGCCATGAAGCACGATGCACCGGAGTTGAGCGCGTTGATCACCATCTTCCGTTCGGCTGGCCCGGTGATCTCCACGCGCCGGTCCTCGAGGTCCGGTGGCGTGGGACCGACCTTCCAGCTCCGGGCTCGAATCCCGGCGGTCTCCGGCAGGAAGGATGGACGGGCGCCCAGCTCGAGCTCCGCCTGACGCACCGCCCGCCGGCGCAGCAGCTCCTCGCGCCGCGGCTGGAACTCGCGGTGCAAGCGCGCCAGGAAGGCAAGCGCCTCGGGGGTGAGCACGCGCGCGCTCTCCGCCAGCTTCGCTCCCTTGACTTCGATCCCGCCGGACACGCCGAGCGGCATGCCTGCTCCCTTGGTGAATGTCACATAGGGCGGGTCACGGGATGGCCGCGCCCTGCCCCGCAATCTGCGTCGGCCCACGCCGGTCGCCAGCGCCCGCCCGTCATGAGGCACTGCCAGGCGTAGCCATCACCACCGGGGCAAGAGCTGTGCTATCCAGGACGTTACAGCAGCCGGCGCGGAGCGGCGGCCTGACCGGTCGAGCGCGGCATCACCTGCACATTTTGGATCACTCGTGGCGGGCTGTCGCGGCAGCGCCGCACCGCGCGTCACGCGGCCGCACGCGCGAGCGCCCGCCGAACCCTTCACCGGCTTCTCCGTCGCCGCGGCGCGATCCGTGCCTCTAGCGTCGGTGGAGGCAAACCCAGAAGCCCGTGGGAGGGGACGATGCACGGTTATCGGTTCTTCGAAGAGTACGTCGATGAGAGCAGGCAGCAGAGCCTGCAAAGCGTCATCGCGGTGCAGACGTTCGAAGGGCCGTGGGTGAAGGAAGGTGGGGTGTGCTTTCCCGCCGTGTGCTCGCCGTCGGTCGGCAGCAAGAGCGCCGAGCGCAACAGCGAGGTCACGCGTCTCATGTTCAACGTAGAATACCTCGGCACGCACTGTCGCCGGATCTCCGAGGCACAGGCACGCTCCATTCACCCGAAGCTCTTCGAGTATCTCGACACCATGGCCTGACTCGGGCCATCGCGGATGCAGGACGGGGCGCTCGGCGAGCGCCCCGTCGTGCGTTCAGACCCGGCTCACGCGGAGGGGGGCGGGCCGCCGTCGCCCTTGTGCCGGAAGGTGATCCGGCCCCGACTCAGGTCGTACGGCGAGACCTCGATCGTCACCCGGTCGCCCGCCAGCACGCGTATGCGAAATCGGCGGAGCTTTCCGCCGAGCGTCGCCAGCACCATGTGTCCGTTGTCGAGCTCCACGCGAAAGGTCGCGTTGGGGAGAATCTCGCTGACCGTCCCCTCGAGCTCGATGGCTTCCTGCTTCGCCATACCACTCCTGTCGTGCGCCAGTTGCACGCCGACGCCAGTCGCCGACGCAGCGTTGAAACGTACCCCGCGCCGCCGACCGAAGCAACGGACGACGCGCGAGCGTGCTTGCGCGGCACCAGACGCCGTTGTCAATTCGAATGGCACCGTCCAACCCACACACTCCATCTTCGTGCAGAAGCAACTCGGCGCCATCGTCACCGCGCTGGCGGCCGTGGCGCTGGCGCTCGGACTCTTCGCCGGCGCGCGCCCACTCGGCTCCGCGCCGCCACTCGGTCCGCTCCTCGATCCGGCGAACGGCGTCTGGGCGGTCGCCGGCGCCGCCGAGCTGCCACGCGACGCCAGCGGGACGATCGCCGGGCTTCGCGCGCGCGTCCGCGTCATCTACGACCGCCGTGGCGTGCCGCACATCTTCGCCGCATCCGAGGAGGATGCGTATCGCGCCCTCGGCTACGTGGTGGCCCGCGATCGCCTCTTCCAGCTCGACGTGCAGACGCTGGCCGCCTCCGGTCGGCTCACCGAGCTCGGCGGGCCGGCCGCGCTCGACGTCGACCGCGAGACGCGCGCGCTCGGACTTCCCCGCTCCGCCGAGAAGAAGCTGGCGGCGCTCGACACCTCCCGCTCGGCGGAGCGCGCGGTGCTCGCCTACGCCGACGGCATCAACGCGTACATCGATGCCATGCGCCCGGCCGAGATACCCGTCGAGTACCGGCTGTTGGGGCGCGTACCGGAGCGCTGGAGGCCGGAGAACTCGATGCACCTGCTCAACCGCATGTCGTACACGCTGGCGCGGCAGACGACGGAGGTCGAGCGACTGGCCATCGCGTCGCGCGTGGGTCGTGAGGCGGCGCAGGCACTGATTCCGGTCGACAACGGAATTCAGGAACCCATCGAGCCCAACGGACTCGGTGGTCCGCGCTTCGACCTCGAGCCGCCGCCGCCCCCGGGGCGACCGGACGTGCCGGCGACCTCGGTCGCCTCGTCAGGCGATCCGCTCGGAGTCCTGCTCGCCGCGGCCGGCGCGCGCGACCGCGACGAGGTGCGGGGGAGCAACAACTGGGCGGTCTCGCCATCCCGGACCAAGAACGGCTACGCGCTGCTGGCCGGCGACCCCCACCTGGAGCTCACGCTCCCGTCCACCTGGTACGAGGCGCACATCGTGGTGCCCGGCGCGCTCGACGTCTACGGCGTCACGCTCCCCGGGCTCCCATTCGTCATCATCGGATTCAACCGCGACATCGCCTGGACCTTCACCAACGTCGGCGCCGATGTGCTCGACTTCTTCCAGGAGACGGTGGACGATCCGGTGCGTCCCACGCGCTACCGCGTGGACGGCGAATGGCGCCCGCTCGAGCTCCGCACGGAGATCTACCGCGATCGATCCGGCGCCGAGATCGCGCGCGACACGCTGTACTTCTCGCATCGCGGACCGCTCACCCGCCTCCTCGGCGGCTGGCACTCCATGCGCTGGACCGCGCTCGACGTCACCACCGAGGCGAGCAACTTCGAGCGCGTCGCCCGCGCCACCACCGCCGACGAGTTCCTCGACGCGATGTCGTCGTACCGCGTGCCCGCGCAGAACATGCTGGTGGCGGACCGGCAAGGGAACATCGCCATTCGCTCCACCGGACTCTATCCCACTCGCGCCGGCGACGGCCGTGGCGACCTGGTGCGCGACGGCTCGCTGGCCGCCAGCGATTGGCAGGGCTCGCTGCCGCTGGCCGACTATCCGTTCTCGAAGAATCCGCCGCGCGGCTACCTGAGCTCGGCCAACCAGCAGCCGGTGGATCCCGCGCGGCGCGCGCGTTACCTGGGCTTCGACTGGCCGGCACCGTGGCGCGCCATGCGGATCAACGAGCTGCTGCGAGCCGATTCGGCGGTGACGCCCGACGCCATGCGACGCTACCAGCTCGACCCACGGAGCCCGCGCGCCGAGCTGTTCGTGCCCGCATTCCTCGAGGCCGCCGAGCGACGTCGCGCCGCCGGTCGCGCCGGCGAGACGCTGGAGCGCGCCGCCGAGCTCCTGGCCCAGTGGACGCGCCGGTACACGCCTGACGATCAGCGAGCGGTGCTCTTCGAGATGGCCATGCGCCAGCTCGCCGATCGCACCTGGGACGAGCTGGACCGGGTGCCGGGCGACACCACCACCCGCCCGCGGCGCGTGGCGACGCCGGGCGCGACGGTGCTGCTCTCGCTGCTTGGAGCGCCCGAGAGCCCGTGGTGGGACTCACGCACCACCGCCGAGGTGACCGAGGGGCGCGACGACATCCTGGTCGCCAGTCTCGAGGCGGCGCTCGACGCCGCCATCCGGGCGCACGGCGAGCCAGAGGCGGGGGGCTGGCGCTGGGACCGCGTGCTCCGCGCGCGGGTGGATCACTTGTTAGGCATCGGCGCCTTCTCGCGCCGGCGGCTCGGCTTTCAGGGGGGACCCGGTCTGCTCAATCCGGGGTCGTTCGAGGGTGATCACGGGGCCAGCTGGCGCATGGTGGTCGAGCTCGGTCCGACCGTGCGCGCCTGGGCCATCTACCCGGGCGGGCAGTCGGGCAATCCGGTGAGCCGCCGCTACGACGACCGCCTCGATGCCTGGCTCGCGGGGCGACTCGATTCGCTGGTGGTGCCAGCCGCGCCGGATTCTCTGGACCCGGAGCGCGTGCTCTCCACGCTCACGCTCCACCCGCGACGGTGATCATGCGCACGCTCCTCCGCATCCTGCTCCTCTCGCTCGCCTTCGTGGTAGGTACCGCGCTCATCGGCTGGTGGACGGTGCCGCTCCTGGCCGCGCTCTGGGGGATCATCGCGCACGGCGTGCCGCGCGCCGGGGTGCTGGCCGGATTCGCCGCGATGCTCGGCTGGGCGATTCTCCTCGCCCTGGCGGCGCGCGCGCCGGCGTTCGAGGCGCTCGCGACGTCGATCGCCGGCGTGGTACGGGTGCCCCCGGCGTCGCTCATCGCCATCACGCTCATCTTCCCCGCCCTGCTGGCCTGGAGCGCGGCCCGGCTCACGGCCGTAGCCACGACGCTCGTACGGGGGAGCGGCGCGGCCGCGTCCGATCAGGGCGCGGCGGAGGCCACGGGCGCGGACGCCGGTGACACGTCATCCGCCGGGGAGCGCCCGCGCGAGGTGTACGCCTCGAAGTAGGCGCGTGCCTGCTCCAGATCGGCGGGCGCGAAGAAGTCGCCTAACGAACGGGCGCCACGGAGCGCGATCTCGAAGAGGGCGACGCTGGTGGCGGCGATCGCGTCGTCGCGCAGCCCCTCACGCCCGGCGCGCTCCAGCAGCACCTCGTCTCCCTCGCCCAACAGCTCGGCGGCATCGCGCAGCGCGCGCTGGTGGTAGGTGATCCCGGCCACCAGCGCCAGCGGTGCCGCCGACCACGCCTCGGGCACGGCGTCCATGGCGCGCACCTCCAGGTACCCGCGTGGACGAACGTCCGGGAAGAGCGTCGAGAAGTGCGTCTCCAGGTCCTGATGCGTGGCCCAGCCGGAGCGGAGCAGCTCGCCGAACGTCGGGTATCCGCGCTCGGGAGCGCCGCGCATCATCATCGGCGCCGAGAGCGCGAAGCCGAGGTACGTGCAGGCCGGGTCGCCCCCGCCGAAGATCCCCGTGCGCAGCGGGTCGAGCCGCCGCCAGCAGTCGGCCCGCGCGCTCCGGTGTCCGCTGTCGCGCCCCGCGTAGAGCGGCGAGTTGGCAAAGATCGCGGTGAGGAACGGCGCCGCGGCGTTCAGCACCCGCCAACGGAGCTCGGCGTCGGCGTCGAGATCCACGCTCACCTGGAAGGACGCCGTCTGACGCATCATGCGCGCGCCATGGGGACCGACGGTGTCGAAGTAGGAGGCCATGCGCTCGTACCGTGGCGCGAGGAGCTGCATGGGAACGTCGCAGACGTCGGTGGCCGGGTGGATGCCGCACGCCACCAGCGCGATCCCGTGCTCGTCGGCGGCTCGCCGGAGCGAACGCCACGTGGCGCGGAGGAGCGTCAGCAGCGCCGAGGCGCTCTCGCACGCCGGCGAGCTGTACTCGATCTGGCCGCCGGGCTCGAAGGTGATCGTTCCCCCAGCCGGGAGCACGAAGCATGGCGTCCCCTTGGCCGAGAGATGCTCGGTCCATCCGGCGCGCTCCCCCGCGCGCCTGACGAGGCCGAGGGACGATGGACGGCCGGCGTCGGCGAGCGGAACGGGCTGCGACGTGGCGGCGTCCAGCGGCAGCATCTCGACTTCGGCGCCGATCCGCCGCCGTCCCGTCGCCGACCGGAAGAGCCGACGGCGAAGGTCGGCCGCCAGCTCGCCGGTGTCGCGCGGGAGCGGAGCCGGCGACTCGTCAGGCACGCGCGCCCACCGCCAGCGCGAAGCGCTGCTCGTCGTCGTTCCACCACTCGGCCAGTCGCATCCCGGCCTCCGCCAGCATCTCCTCCACCGACGCACGGTCGTACTTGCAGCTGATCTCGGTCCGGATCGTCTCTCCCTTCCGGAACGGGATCGTGCCGATCCCCGGGATGCCGACCCGCTGATCGACGCGCGAGACGAGGTGCATCTCGATCCGCCGGAGATCGGCATCGAAGATCGCGCGATGCGCGAACTGGTCCACGTCGAAGTCGGCGCCGAGCTCGCGGTTCAGCACCCGGAGCACGTTGCGATTGAACTCGGCGGTCACGCCGCCGGCGTCGTTATACGCCGCCTCCAGCACCGCCGGGTCCTTCAGCAGGTCGGCTCCCAGCAGGAAACGGTCCTCGGGGCGCATCGCCTGACGAGCGTGACGGAGCAGGCGGCCTGCCGCGCCGGCGTCGAAGTTCCCGATGGTGCTGCCGAGCAGCGCGAAGAGCGCCGGGCGCGGGATGGCCCGCGGCAGCTCGAAGCGCGTGCCGATGTCGGCGATCCACGGCTCCACGTGCAGCGACGGGTACGACCGCCTCAGCCGCCCGGTCGTCTCCTCGAGGAACTCGGCGCTCACATCCACGGGAACGTACAGCTCGCCGCTTCCCGACGCCATCATGGCATCGAGGATGATCCGCGTCTTCTCCGCCGCGCCGGCGCCCAGCTCCACCAGGGAGCGCGGGTGGAGCGACGCCACGAACCCCGGGACTCGCGCGCGCAGGATCGCGCGTTCGGCGCGCGTGAGGTAGTACTCGGGGAGCCGAGTGATCTCCTCGAACAGCACCGACCCGCGGTGATCGTAGAAGTACTTGGGCGAGAGCTCCTTCTGTGGACGCGCCAATCCGGCGCGCACCTCGGCGAGCATCGCGGGATCGGGACGTCGGTGCGGCTCCCTCGCCGCGCGCGCCAGACTACTCATCCGCCCACTCCTCAGGCATCACGCGCGCAGCGGAAGCCGCTGAAGATCTGGCGGCGGATGGGATAGTCCCAGTTACGGAAGGTGCTCCTGATGGCGGCGGGGCGCGTTGCCCACGAGCCGCCGCGAAGCACCTTGTATGCGCCGCCGAAGAACGGCTCGGAATACTCGGCGTAGGGGAACGACTCGAATCCCGGATACCCTCGGAAGTCGGTGGACGTCCACTCCCACACGTCGCCGATCATCCCGTGGCAGCCGATGGGCGACACGTTGCGCGGATAGGCGCCCACGCCCGCGGTGCCGAAGCCCAGCTGGTCGAGGTTGGCGTGCTCGGGCGTGGGCGCTTCGTCCCCCCACGGATAGTGCCGCTTCTCTTCCGTCGCAGGGTCCCACGAGGCCGCGGCCTCCCATTCGGTTTCGGTGGGCAGGCGCTTTCCACGGAAGCGCGCATACGCCTCGGCCTCGTGGAAGGTGACGTGACACACCGGATGCGTCCGCTCGACCGCCTCGTCACGGTCCATGACGCGCGTGCGCCAGCTGCCGTACGAGGGATACCAGTACTTCGGCGCGATCGCGCCGCTCTCCTCCAGCCACGCCCGCCCCGCCTCGGACCAGAGCTCCGGCCGCCGATAGCCATCGCCCTCGATGAACTCGAGGTACTCGCCGTTGCTCACCGGCGTGACGTCGATCCAGAAGGGCGGCAGCCTGACGCGGTGGCGGGGGCGCTCGTTGTCATACGCCCAGCTCCGATCGTCCGTACCGATCTCCACGTCGCCGCCCGGGAATCGCACCATGGCGCCAGGCTCGGCGGGCCGCTGCCCGGAGGGAAGCGCGCGACGCTGGGGCGGGCGATACGGCGCGCCCTGCTTGAGCTGCAGCGACTGGAGAATCGTCTCGTCGTGCTGGTATTCGTGCTGGAGCACCATGTGGTAGACGTAGCCGTCGCGCAGCAGCGGATGATCCTCGTCGAGGTCGGCGCGCGTCAGGCGCTCGACGACTCGCGCGCGAATGCCGGCCATGAGCGCCGCGCTCTCTGCCAGGGTCGGCAACCGGAGCACCCCACGCACACGACGCGGGTGCTCGAAGGGGTTGAACATCCCGGGCATCTCGCCGAACTCGATCGGCCCATCGAGGTTGCGTGTCAGCCACAGCTCCTCGAAATGCGCGATGTGGCCGAGGTCCCAGACGACGGGACTCATGAGGGGATCGTGCTGGCGGCGGAGATCGTCGTCGGAGAGCGTGCTCACGAGCAACAGCGTGCGTGCGCGCGCTTCCGAGAGGGCCTCGAGGATGTCCGCCCTGGTGACGCTGCGAATCGCGGTTCCTGTCATGCGTCGCCTCCAAACGCAAGAACGAATCCACCGGCGGCGAGCTCGCGCCGCCATTCCAAGCGTACACCGCCACTCTCCGTCTATCCAGGCGAAAGCGGATTCTACCGCGAAAAGTTCCCGAAAACAGCGCGGGCCGGCGCCCGCGAAGGCACCGGCCCGCGCTCTCCGACCGCGATTACTGCACGCACTGTCCCTGAGGATCCGGTTTCGGCTTGTCCACCACCGGACGGTGGTCCAGGTTGCCGACACGGACGGCGATGTCCTTGAGGAAGGTCGACACGCGCGCCAGCTGGCCGTAGTTGATGTACTGTGGCTCGTCGGTGGCCTGGTGATAATCCACGTGATCGCCGGTGCTCAGGAAGACCACCGGGATGCCGTAGCGCGCGTACATGTAATGATCGCTCCGGCAGTAGTACTGCTCCGGGTGGCCGGGCGCATCGAATTGATAGTCGAAGGTGAAGGGCACGGGCGAGGCGGCGCCGACCTCTTCCACGAGGTCACCGAGCTCGGTGGACAATCGGCGCGAGCCGAGGAGCTGGATGTAGCCGGGCTTCCCTTCCGGAAGATCGCCGGGCATCCCCCGGCCGATCATGTCGACGTTGAGCTGCGCCACGATCGAATCACGCGGCACGGTGGGGTTGTCGGTGAAATATCGCGCGCCGACGAGTCCGATCTCCTCGGCATCGTGCCAGACGAAGAGCAGCGAGCGCTTCGGCCGGTTGCCTGGCGCGGCGAAGTACTCGGCCACCTCCAGCAGCCCCATCGAGCCCGAGGCATCATCGTCGGCGCCGTTGTTCACCGAGTCGATGCGCGCCGGCCGGATCTGCCGCAGACTGTCCACGTTCACGCGGATGCCGGCGCGCGCCGCGGCCGACGGCTCGGCGCCGCCGTTGGCGTACTTCATCCGCTGCACGGCGTCGTTGAAGGCGCGCAGCGAATCGTGGTCGACGGGAGATCGAAAGCCGACGTGGTCGCTGTGCGCGCCGAGCGCCACCAGCTGACCGCGGAGCGCCGGGTCGGTGCCGGGGATGATCGCGATCACGTTGCGCGCCGGTGCCGGCGTCTGCTCGAGCGCCAGCGAGCCGCGTAGCGTGCGGCCGACCGCGCCCGGCTGGAGCGACGATGGCGCGGCGCCGAGGATTCTGGTGGCCGCGCCGGTGGTGAGGAAGAGCGTCACCGGCCCGGTGCCTGACGTCGTGTCGCCGCGAAGCTGGACGCTCGGATTTCGGAGGAAGTCCGCCACCGGACGGGAGGCGTGCTCCCAGCCGACCACGCCGACGGCGGCCGCCTGGCTCAACCGCGGCACCGTCTGGAAGGCGATGAGCGGAAGCTGCGGGGGGACGCCGGGCGGCGGTGCCGGGAGCGTGAACACCACCATCTTCCCGGCGGATTGCTCGCGCGTGGGGAGGGCGCTGGTGTCCTGCGAGAGCGTGCCGCCGTAGATCGCCTGCACGCCATCGAGCGAGCGGCGCAGGAACCGCTGGGGGCGCACCGCGCCGAAGTCCGTCCACAGGCGCAGCGTGGTGCCGTCCACCACGATGGATGACGCGGGGTCGATGATGCGCCTGACGAGGGGGACCGCCTGGAAGAAGGTTCCGCTCTCCCCCGCCGGCGTGGCGCCGATCCGGCGCAGCTCGGCGGCGATGTAGGCGGTGCCCTTCTCTCCGCCTTCGGTGCCGGTGCGCCGGCCCATCATCGAGTCGTCGGCGAAGAGGTACACGCGGCTCATGAGATCGCCGGGCGTGATGGCAGTCGACGTCGAGCGTGGCGGGTGCTTGAGCGGGAGCGTGTCGCCGGGAAGCGCCGCGTCCGGTTGCGGCGCGGCGGCAGCCCCCGCCGCGGGCGCGGGCGTGGCGGTGGGATCGGCCGATGAGCTGGCCTGCACGCACGCGGCGAGCGTGAGGGCGGTGACGAGCACGCCCACCAGCGCGAACGAATGCCGCCGGCGCTCCGGCGGTGTGAGCCTACGGTGCATGTCGGGCCTTGGATGAAGACAGCGTGACCGCCTAACGAGTCTGACCGAGCTGCTCCTCGAGACGCTCGCGGTATCCGCGGCTCAGCTTGAGCCGCGTGCCGTCACGCAGTATGACAATGTACTCCCCGGAGAACCACGGCTGCATCTCCTTCACGCGATCGAGATTCACGATCGTCGAACGATGAATGCGCGCGAAGTGCGTGGGGTCGAGCCGCTCGGCGAGGTTGCTGATCGTCTCCCGGATCACGTGCGACTCCCGTCCCACGTGCAGCCGCACGTAGTTGGCGGCCGCCTCCACCCAGTCGATCTCGGCGGTCTTCACGAAAAATATCTTCCCGCCCGAGCGAATCATCAACCGGTCGAGATACCGGTCGCCGCCGACCGCGCCGTCCCCCGAGCGCGCCTGCGCCGCCAGCTGCTCGAGCAGCGCGATCAGGCGCTGGTTCTGGTCCGACGCCTGCGAGCGCTCCAACTGCTCCCGCGCGCGCTGGAAGGCGGCGCGGAAGCGCTCGGGGTCGAAGGGCTTCACCAGATAGTCGAGCGCGTGCACCTCGAAGGCGCGCACCGCGTACTGATCGTACGCGGTGGTGAAGATCACCAGCGGCACCTGCGGCCCGAGCGCCTGCAGGACGCCGAATCCGTCGACTTCCGGCATCTGCACGTCGAGAAACACGAGGTCGGGCTCGTGCTGCCGGATGGCCTGGATGGCCTCGCGCCCATCGCTGCACTCGGCCACCACGTCGACGTCGGGCTCCGCCTTGAGCAGGCGCAGGATCCGCCGCCGAGCCAGCGGCTCGTCGTCCACCACCACGGTCTTGATCATCGGATGCGGTTCTCCGCCGAGGCTCCGTTCTCCGCCGCCAGGGCGATCCGGAGCGGGAATTCGATCGAGACCACCACGCCCCCGTCATCGTCCGCGGCCAGACTGAAGCGGTGCGCGTCGCCATAGAGCTGCTGGAGTCGCGCCCGCGTGTTGCTGATACCCACCCCTTCGCGGATCTCGCCGCGACGGAGACCAACGCCATTGTCGCGCACCTCGAGCTGGAGCTTCCCGTCACGCGCCAGGGCGAAGATGCCGACACGTCCCGGGCCGGCGCGCGGCGAGAGCCCGTGCCGGATGGAGTTCTCCACCAGCGGTTGGAGGACGAAGGTCGGAACGCAGGCGTCGAGCGTCTGCGGCTCCACCTGCACGTCCACCGAGAGCCGGTCACGGAACCGCATCTGCTCGATCTCCACGTAGGCGCGGAGAAACTCCAGCTCCTGCTTGAGGGTGATCTCCTGCGAGCCCGCCTGATCGAGCGACATGCGCAGGAGACTTCCCAGGCGCGTGATGGTGCGGTCGGCCGCCTCCGGATTCTCGTGGATCAGCTCCGAGATCGCGTTCAGCGTGTTGAACAGAAAGTGCGGCTGGAGCTGCATCTTGAGGAGCTGCAGCTCGGCGGTCGCCAGGTCATGCGAGAGCTCGGAGGCGCGGTACTGTCGCTCGCGGAACCAGCGGTAGTAGTTCACCGCGTGGGTCACGGCCAGCACCACGAAATAGCTGAAGACGTTGACGTCGAGCTGGAAGAGCAGCATCGCGTCGAACGGAAGCTGCCCGATCCCCACCAGCGGGTAGACCGCGCGATCGATGGAGACGTCGATCACGCAGAGCGAGAGCGCGACCACCAGGTGCACGGGGACGCGCCAGAGCCAGTTGCTGCGTCCGATGCGCAGGCGATGCGCCAGCCAGATGACCAGCGGGGTGAAGGCCGCCCAGATCCAGGCGGTGGTGAGTCCCAGCGGGAGGATCTGCAGCATGGGGGGCGCCGGCGCGTCGATGGCGTGCAGATAGAGGATCGTCTGCTGCGCCGAGAAGACGCCGTACGCGTTCCAGGTGAGGAAGATCGCCAGCCCCCACTTCCATCGCTCGAAGGGACCACGCTTGGAGCGCACGATCGGACGCTCCGCCTCCACCTCCGCGATGGCGGCCGGGTCCGGGGCACGGCGTGACATGACTCCGCCCGGCGGCGTCATGTTGTCGTCGTACACCTGCCCCGTGTGCCGAGCGGCCGCCGGTCGGGCGGGCGGCTCCTCCAATTGCTTCACCTGGCAATCTCCTGGCGATGTGCGCTCATACGCGCGCGAGTTGATCCTGGTGGCTACAGAGTGGCTCCGCCGTCCGATGCCGGGCAACCAAAATGGGACGAGCGGCGCGGGCTGGGGGACGAAAACCGGTCACCCCTTTTCTCGCCTCGGGGCGATCCCCTTGTCCGTCCGCGAGCCCGTCCGTAATCTGCGGCGCCACCGCCACTTCGTCTTCCCCCTCCCACGATTTCGACCGACGCCTGCGTGACCTGGGCCACTCGCCGGACGCACCTCATCCTCACCCTGTCGGGCCTGCTGGGAGCGTGCTCGGACAATCGGGCAGGCCCACGCGGAACGCCCGATCTCGACGGCACCCCCGATCTCATCGTCGAGCAGGCCGTGCTCCAGTCCTCGGTGCGGATCGCCACCGAGACGATCGCGGCGGGCTCCTGCACCTCGGTGGAAGGAGGAATTGCGCCGGGCACCTATCGCACCGTGCGGTTCAGCGTCTCGACGCCGAACATCGGCGACGCCGACGTGTTCATCGGCGATCCGCGCGCGCACATCGACCCCAATGGCGATGGGATCTTCGATGACAGCGACGGTCTCTTCGAGTTCGCCAGCTGCCACAACCACTTTCACTACCGTCGATACGCCACGTACGAGCTCTTCCCGGTGAATCCCGACAACTCGCTCGGCACTCCGATCCGCGCGCGGAAGATCGGCTTCTGCATGCAGGACTCCGAGCCCTTCCTCGATGGAATCGACGGGTCGGAGTGGGTGTATCGGCAGTGCGGCTCGCCGACGCGCGCGGGGAATCAGGGTCTCGCCGTGGGATGGACCGACATCTACGATCGATCGCTCGATGGGCAGTTCTTCCTGCTGAACGACCCGGGGGCGCCGGTGCCGGCGGGCCCGTACGCGCTTCGCGTGACCGTGAATCCCGCCTTCGTGCGTGAGCCGAACGATCCCTGTCCGGTGACGGACGATGCCGGCCTCTGCCACGTGTTCGCCGAGAGCAACTACGAGAATAACGTGGCCGAGATTCGCCTGATGATTCAGTGAGCACGCCCGTGCCGGACATGTTCGAGGAGCGGCGGACGGTGTCGCGGAAGACCCGGGTCGACGGGAAGCTGGAGATCTCCGCCGGCGCCGCCGGTCGTCTTCCCGCCGCCGGGCGCTTTCCGCTCACGCTCGATGGGGAGCCGGGCGAGGCGTCGCTGGTGTCCTTCCCCTGCACCTGCCGCGCCGAACCGCACGAGCACTACTTCATCGAGGGCCAGCTGCTCCGCGCGCTCGCGCCGACGAGCGAGGTGGTGGTGCGCATCCCGCCCGACGGCCGATCGGTGGCTGTGGAGCGGACGGGAGAGCCTCGGTAACGGGCGTTCGGTCAATGGCGAAGGCGGCGCTCCGGCCGATAGGGGAAGACGTCCATGATCTCGCCGGCGCGCTGCCGCTCCTGCATCTCCCGCCAGAAGCGCACCGTGAGCAGATCGGCGTGCTCGTCCAGGAACTCGTCGCGGAGTCGTCCGGGGGGAACGAGAAAGGAGACGAACTCCTCCGGGAAGACGTCGTGCTCGCCGACGTAGTACCACGGCTCGGCCGACATCTCCTCGTCGAGGTGCCGCGCCTGTGGTAGCTCGCGGAACACGCAGTCGGTGAGCAGGGTGAGCTCGTCGTAGTCGTAGAAGATCACGCGCTCGTGGCGCGACACGCCGAAGTTCTTGAGGAGCATGTCGCCCGTGAAGATGTTGGCGCCGGCCAGCTCCTTGATGGCGCGCCCGTAGTCGCGGATGGCGTGACGCGCGGCCTCGTCATCGGCATCACGCAGGTACAGGTTGAGCGGCGTCACCCGCCGCTCGGTGTAGAGGTGGGTGATGATCACGCGGTCGGCGTCCACCTTCACGCTTCCGGCGGCCTCGCGCTGGAGATGCGCCAGCAGCGGCTCGGTGAAGCACTGGCGGCGGAACTCGAGGTACTGGAATTCCTGCGCATCGGCCAGTCGCCCCACGCGGTCGCGCAGAAAGACGAGGTGATACTTCTCCATCACCGCGCGGCGGGTTGTTCTCTTCGGCTGGCCGAAGGTGTCCTTGATGATCTTGAACACCACATTGAAGGACGGGAAGGTGAAGACGCTCATCACCAGCCCCTGATCTCCCTCGGCGAAGTCGAACTGCGCGTCCGACTCGGCGAGGTGCTGCACCAGCGCGCGGTAGAGCTCCGCCTTGCCGTGGCGGTTGAAGCCGATGGCGGTGTACAGCTCGTCCACGCGCTTGAGCGGCATGATGGCTGAGAGGAAGTCCACCATGGCTCGCGGCTGTCGCACGTCCACGCGGAAGTAGCGCCAGCTGAATCCGAATACGACGCTCGCCTCATCGGAGGTCATCAGCACCGCGTCCACGAAGATCCCGCGCTCGTCGTGCAGCACCGCCAGCACGAGCGGGATCGGCTCGCCATCGTGACGGATGCGTCCCACCAGATAGACGCCCTTGTTGCGGTAGAACGGCGCCTCGATCAGCTCGAGGTGCAGCGGCGTGTCCGCACGCAGCCGCGCTCGCACGACGTCGGCGACTCTGGCCGAGTCGCCCTCGAGGTCGAGGAAGGGCGCGTCCCACCGGCAGGCGGTGAGGATCTCGCGCACCAGCGCGGCGTCGAAGCGCTCGCGCTCGTACACGCGCGCGATGGGGGCTTCACTCGGCGGTGGGGGTAGCAGCTCGCCGGCGGTGAACTCGATGTCCGGCTCCACGCCGATCACGGTGAAGAATCGCCGCGTCACCGAGTTGAAGAAGGTGCGCGCCAGCTCGCCATCGGGCGTATCACGCACCAGCTCGGCGTAGCGAGCCTTCACCTCGCGCCAGACATCCGGCGACGGCGTGTCGCCGAAGACGTCCGCGAGTCGCGCTCGCACGTCGGTGAGGTAGTCCTTGTAGAGCGCCAGGCGATCGGTGGCATCGCGCTGCGCGCCGGGCCAGTCGCGCGTCTCGAAGCGCCGTTTGGCCAGACAGGTGAGCTCGTGAAAGCGGCGGCGATACGCCTCGTAGCTCTCGTGAACGAGCGCCACGGCGTCCGCCGCCGTGGCGCCGGCCGCGACGTGCGCGCGGTTGCCCTTCACCTGCCGCACGGTAACTTTCTACCGGTCATCGACACCCATCCCATGACGACATCCACCATGCCCGAGTACAAGTCGCTCACCGCTCCCGCCGAAGGCGAGCGGATCGAGATGCGCGACGGGCGTCTCAGCGTTCCCGATCATCCGATCGTCCCATTCATCGAAGGCGACGGTACCGGTCCCGACATCTGGCGTGCCTCACGAGTCGTGTTCGACGGCGCGGTGCGCACGGCGTATGGTGGCAAGCGTCGCATCGTGTGGTTCGAGGTGCTGGCCGGCGAAAAGGCGAAGAACAGCCTCGACAGCTGGCTCCCGGAGGATACGCTCCTCGCCATCGCTCATCACCTGGTGGCGATCAAGGGGCCGCTCACCACGCCCGTGGGCGGCGGATTTCGCTCGCTCAACGTCGCCCTGCGCCAACAGCTCGATCTCTACGCCTGCGTGCGACCGGTGCGCTGGTTCCCGGGCGTCCCGTCGCCGGTGAAGGCGCCGCAGGACGTGGACATGGTGATCTTCCGCGAGAATACCGAAGACATCTACGCCGGGATCGAGTATCGCGCCAGAAGCGAGGAGGCGGAGCGTCTCATTCGCTTCCTGCAGAACGAGCTCGGCGCCAAGAGCATCCGCTTCCCGGCCAGCAGCGGGATCGGTATCAAGCCGATCTCCGAGGAAGGGACCAAGCGGCTGGTGCGGTCGGCCATCGAGTACGCCGTGCGGGGCAAGCGCGCGAGCGTGACGCTGGTGCACAAGGGGAACATCATGAAGTTCACGGAGGGCGCTTTCCGTGACTGGGGATATCAGCTGGCGCGCGACGAGTTCGGTGCCACCGAGCTCGACGGCGGGCCGTGGCTCACGCTGCCGGGCGGCGTGGTCGTCAAGGACGTGATCGCGGACGCCTTCCTCCAGCAGATCCTGCTGCGTCCCAAGGAGTACGACGTCATCGCCACACCCAATCTCAACGGCGACTACATCTCCGACGCTCTGGCGGCGCAGGTGGGCGGGATCGGGATCGCGCCGGGCGCAAACATCAACTACGTCACCGGTCACGCGGTATTCGAGGCGACGCACGGCACGGCGCCCAAGTACGCGGGGCAGGACAAGGTGAATCCCGGCTCGGTGATCCTCTCCGGCGAGATGATGCTCCGCTACATGGGGTGGGACGAAGCCGCGGACCTCATCCTGCGGGCGCTGGAGCGCACGATCGGCCAGAAGCGCGTCACCTACGACTTCGAGCGACTGATGCCGGGCTCGACGCTGCTCAAGACGAGCGAGTTCGCTCGGGCGATGGTGGAGAACATGGAGACTCGGGACTAGGGAATGGGGAAGCGGGAGATGCGCGATGAAGGACGATGGGCCGGCGATCTCGCCGGCCCATCGTCGTTCGCGAATCACTATTTCCTGTCTCCGCTGCTCACCCCTTCTTCTCCCCCTTCGACTCCTTCTCCGCCTCGCGGCGGTCGGCGGCGGTACTGCGCGTCCAGATCGCGATCACGCCGCAGCCGGCGTTCATCCGGTTGAGCTCGGGCGGCGTCTCGGAGGGTCCGCGATAGACCTCGATCGCCTGGATCTCGCTGATCGCCAGGTGATCGAGCTCGAACATCGGCACCACGCGTCCGTCGAGCCAGTAGAGCGGACGACAGCGGCTCCGTCCCATGACCACGATGTTGCTCCCGAAGTTCGTGCTCATGATGCGGACGCCGGGCGCGGTGCGCAGCAGCTCGCTCGGGCGCGCCGGCGATCGCCGCTCGATGTCCTTCCGGTCATAGAAGACGCCATAGTAGCGCGCGCGCCGTGCTTCGAACTCCGCCATCGGCTGGACCATGGGCTCCTCGATCGCCACCACCGTGTCGAGCACCGGCGGGAGCAGGAGCAGCTCGATGTTGATCTGTCGCGCCTCGCCCGCGCGCATCACCATCTCCAGCTCGATCGGCTGGAAGCCGAAGCGTCTCACTTCCATGACGATGTCTCCGGCGGGGACCTGGGCGAGAAAGTACTCGCCGCGCTCGTTGGTCGCCGCTCGCGCCGAGGAGCCGCGAATGCGGATCTCCGCCGACTGGAGGCCGAAGCCCGAGGAGTCGTGCACCAGTCCGCTGATGGTGGTCGGCGTCGTCTGGGCGGCGACCGGCACGGCCGCGAGCTGCGCCGCCAGCAGGGCGGCGGCCCCCACCAGAGCGCGGCGCGCGACACGGACCGACGTGCGGTTACTGCCGACAGGCATGCTCATGTGTCACCCCGCTTCGGGATCGCGCGTCCACACGACGATGACGCCACACACCGCGTTCATCCGATTGAACTGGGGTGGCGTTTCCGACGATCCCTTATAGAGCTCGATTCCTTCGATGTCGTTCGGGGGGATCAGATCCAGCTCGAATCCCGGCTGATATTGCCCGTCGATGATGTAGTACGGCTGGCACATGCCGCGTACGATGCGCAGCGAGTAGCCGCCGAACCCGCCCCCGCGCACGATGACGCCCGGGACGGTCCTGAACATGTCGGTGAGATGTTGCGGTTGCTGCTCTTCGATCTGCTGGCGGGTGACGAACACGCCCATGCCGGCGCGGCGGCGGCGCTCGAAGTCGAGCATACCGCGGGTCGCTTCCGCATCGCGCTCGCTCACCGTGACGCCCGCCAGCCGTCGCGGCACCACGATCACGGTGAGATCCACCTCGAGCCGCTCGGCCTCGGCAAGCGTGGTGTCGATCGCCATCGTGCGGTATCCCACGCGACGCACCTCGACGTACGCAGGCCCCGGTTGGAGATTGCGTAGCACGTAGGCGCCGGTGCTGTCGGTGCGGGTGCGTCGCCCGCTCTCGCGCTCCCAGAGCTCGACCGAGGAGACGCCGGCGCCGGTGCTATCGCGGACGACGCCGTAGATGGTGGCGGGAAAGCTCTGCGCGGGCGACGCCGACGGGCACACGAACGCTCCCACGCCGAGCGCGAGGTGAGCGAAGGTGCGCGCGAGGGGGCCGGGCCGCGTACCGAACATGTCGCCTCCACCGACCGCAGTCGAACCGGAAGGCAAACGAGCCTGTCGTCAGGCCGTCACTACTATGGCATCCGCATTTATCGGGCACAATGCACCTGGGACCGACGTCGCCCCCGCGGGGACGTCGTGTCCGGATGACACCGTGAGCGCGCCGTGTCGTGGGACGATTCGTCCCAGCGCGGCTGGCGGCTACCGCTCGAAGCCCTTGGGCGCGAACGTCAGGGTGAAGAGGTAGTTCGCTTCGCCGCGCTGCGACGGGGGGAAGATCCATGTTCGCACCCGCTCCCGCACGCAGCTCTCCACCTTGGTAGCGGTCTTCCCGGCCATGCGCCGTTTGGTGACCGCCGCGCTGTGGACCCGGCCGGTGATACCGACGCGTGTGGTGATGGTGAGCGAGCCGGCGAGCTTGGGCTCGATGGCCAGACCGTCCAGGTAACACAGCTCGAACTGAAGGCGCTGCCCCTTGAGGAAGTCGCGCACCTCGTTCGGGTCGCTGGACGCGACGCGGACGCGCTCGACCTCTTCGCTCATCGGTGCCGGGCGATTCTCGAATCGGATCGAGTCAACGGGGATCGTCGCGCCGGGCGGCTCGCCCCGCTCGGCCTTCGACTTCTCGTAGGCCCGCATGGCCAGCGTGATGAAGTCCTCGGCCTCTCGCACCTTGGCGTCGGCCGCGGCGCTGTCGCGGGCCGCCTTCTCGGCGGCGGCGCGTTCGGCGGCGGCTTTGTCCGCGGCGGCCTTCTCGGCAGCGGCA
>DATFFZ010000025.1:0-2407 GCA_035249845.1 Gemmatimonadaceae bacterium | reverse complement strand
TGAGCGCCAGTCCCGAGAGAGCCCAGACCCTCCACGCACGCAGCATCGACCCACGGAATTGCTCGGCACGCGGCCATCGGGACTCGGGACTCGGCCATCGGGACTCGGCTCTGGCGGTAGGATCTCGACCGGTCGCCGAGTCCCGAGTGCCGAGTGCCGAGTCCCGATGCCCGAGGAGCAGCGCACCAACCACTGGCACCGTCACGCCCGACTCCTTCGATCCGAGCGCCATGGCGTAGATGAGCGCGAGCGGGGCCGCGCTCCTCCACGAGATCGAGGACTCGCCGGCGCGCTCCGAGGCCCGTAGCAGCACGAGCACGTACCCGAGCGCGCAGATCGCCACCAGCACCTCCGCGCTCCCCACGACGTTCGCCACCGCCTCCACGTGCACCGGGTGCACCGCGAAGATCAGCGCGCCGGCGAAGGCCGCCGCGTCAGGCAGCAGGCGCGAGAGCAGCGCCAGCACCAGCAGCGCGGCCAGCGCGTGCAGCAGCACCGCCCACAGGTGAAAGGGAAGGGGAGAGCCACCGCCTGACGACCAGAGCGCCGCGTACGCCATCTGCGCGAGCGGCCGGTAGAGCCCGGCCCCCTCCTGCGCGCTCTCGGGCCAGTACGGGATCCGCCAGGCGTCCACCAGCCCGGCCGGCGCGTGCAGCTCCGTGCGCTCGACGATGATGGGAACGTCGTCGTAGACGAACCCGAAGCGCAGCGTGTGTAGGAACGGAAGGAGGGCGGCGAGCGCGATGACGAGCGATCGCGCACCGCGACTCCCGAGCGTCATCGGACGCTGACCGCCGGCATCGAGCGGGCCGGCGTGCGGTAGCGCACCGGGAGCCGCGGCTGGCGTCTGGCCGAGAGGGACGCGCGCACGATGTGGCCCAACGCCGCCACGCCGTCGCGCCAGGTGATCTTCTTCCCCTCGGCGTACGTGCGTCCGTGATAGCTGATCGGCACCTCGTACACGCGGGCGCCCATCTGCGACAGACGCGCCACGATCTCCGGCTCGATCCCGAAGCGCTGGTTCGTCAGGCGCATCAGCTTGAAGACCTCCCTCCGGAACGCCTTGTACCCCGCTTCCATGTCGGTCAGGTTCAGGTTGGTGAACATGTTCGACAGGAAGGTGAGGCCGCCGTTCCCCATCCGGTGCCAGAAGTACAGCACGCGATGCGCGCCCGCGCCGCCGAACCGCGTCCCCACCACCGCGTCGGCCCGCCCTTCCAGGATCGGCTGGATGAGCGCCGGAATGTCGTACGGATCGTACTCCAGGTCGGCGTCCTGGATGATGACGATGTCCCCCGACGCGTGCTCGCGCGCCGTCTGAATCGCCGCCCCCTTTCCGCGATTCTGCGCGTGCCGCACGCAGATCAGCTCTCCCGCCTCCCAGCTCTCCGCGCGCTCCTCCAGCCGCCGCGCCGTCCCATCCCTCGACGCGTCATCCACCGTCACCACCTGCACGGTCAGCGACCCCAACGCCCGCTCCGCGAACTGCTCCACCGCGTCGAGCGTCGCATCGATCGTCATCTCCTCGTTGTAGCAGGGGATGAGAATGGAGAGCCTGGGGATGTCGGGGAGGTAGGGATACATCGGGTGGGGTTGGCTGGAGTCAGAATCGGGGAATCGGGAATCGGGAATCGAAGGCGGATTCGGTACTCATCAGGTGTGCTGGCGATTACCGCTTCCCGATTCCCGCTTCCCAATCCTCGACATCACTTTCCTACCGCCTCCATCTTCTTGTCGATGTCGCCGCTCATCTTCTCCGGGTCCGTGTACTTCTCGATCACGCGCGAGATGATGTGCTGGCGGTGGACCTTCGCGTCGTTGAAGCCGGCGAAATAGCCGATCATCCCGCCGACGAGCAGGAAGAAGACGATCTTGAGCATTGAGGGTCCTGGAAAGGGAGGCTCGCCTAGAACAGACGGATCTCGGAAACCTCTGGTAACGTCACTCCCCGCCGGAACATAGCCGCGTTGGGAGCGCCCTCCGGCTCCCCCTTCATCCGCCCCCGCCGGCGTTCACCCTCCAGCCAGGCGTCGAACCCGCTCTCCACCGCGCCGCCGGACGTCGTCTGCTCCCTGGCCGCCCGCACTGCCAGCGCGTTCGCATACTCGTTCTGCGGCTGCTCGGCGTGCCCCCGAACCCACCGCCAGCCGTGCTCGTGCCGAGCGGCCACGCTCACCAGCTCCCGCCACAGCTCCAGGTTCTCGATCGCTCCCGCCTTCCGGCGCCAGTTCCGCGCCGCCCAGTCGCGGGTCCAGGCGGTCATCCCCTGCACCAGATACTGCGAGTCGCTGGTGAAGAAGACGCGCATCCGCTTCCCCTTTCCCGACAACACCCGAAAGGCCTCGATCGCCGAGCGGAGCGCCATCCGGTTGTTGGTCGTCGCCGGCTCGCTCAACCAGTAGTCGCG
>DATFFZ010000024.1:0-28868 GCA_035249845.1 Gemmatimonadaceae bacterium | reverse complement strand
CACTTCCGAACCTGCGCTTCCGCTCGTGCACCACGCGCGCAGTCGCGTGCCGGCGGCTCCTCAGCGTCGGCGACGCCGCGCCGGCCAGGCTAGCGCGCTGCCGGGCCAAGCTCTCGATCCAACTCCCGCATGGCCGCTTCGTAGTGTGGGTCCGCCGCGGGCAACTCAGCCATCGCGCGCTTCCTGGTGGCGCTGGACGGTCCGCGCACGAGACGGGGGATCAGTCGGAACGCTGCCCAACCAATGAAGCCAACTACGACGAGCTTGAGCGCGAGCACGGCGACGCCGACCAGGGCGCCGAGGATCCCGAGCGCGGTCGCGAGCACAATGATCGAGAGGGGAATCGCGACCACCAGCGCCAACACGACCTTCACAAGCGTCCAGAGCCCTTTCATGATACTCCTCCAACGCATGACATGAGTACGAACAGAATTCACTACGTAAAAAGAGAGGAGGAAGATTCGCGCATCGCGTCCGGCTACCGGAAAGCCGAACGCATGATGGCGGCGGGGCTCCGGCTCCGCCGCTATTTTTCGTCCACCACCCGCGACCTGGTTCTCGATAAATCGGAACGCGCCCCGGACCAGACTCGTTGATGAATCACGTTGGGAAGTTGGCCGAATCGGAAGCTCCACAGAAGTGAACGGGAGAGGCACGTCATGATGGATGTCGTCGTCGTCGGCGGAGGCGCCGCCGGCCTGAGCGCCGCGCTCCTTCTCGGCCGATCGCGCCGCCGCACGGTCGTGGTCGACGCTGGGATGCCGCGCAACGCGCCGTCGCCCGCGGCGCACAGCTGCTTCACACGCGATGGAACGCCTCCAGCCGACCTGCTCCGCATCGCGCGCGAGCAGCTCGGCCCGTATGACTCGGTCGAGTTACGACGAGGACGTGTGACGTCGATGGGCCGAGAGGTCGACGGCTTCGCCATCGGTCTTGACGATGGCGGAGAGATCCAGGCTCGCCGCGTCCTGCTCGCGGTCGGAGTGCGAGACATCCTCCCCGAGATCGAGGGGCTCGGCGCCCTCTGGGGGAAGGGCGTGTTGCATTGCCCGTACTGCCACGGTTGGGAAGTCCGCGACCAGCCCCTCGCCCTGTACGCGGGAGGGGCGGTGGCGATGGACATGGCGCCCCTGCTCCTCCAGTGGAGCCGCGATCTTCTCCTTTGCACCGGCGGCGGTGGCCAGCTCGAGGACGGCGAGCATGCGACCCTGAGCCGCCTCGGAGTACGCGTCATCGACACGCAGGTGCAACGCCTGGAGGGCGACGGCCACGGCGTTCGAATCGTCTTCGCGGACGGGCACACCGAGGCGCGCGGTGCACTCTTCCTGCGACCGGGGCAGGAAGTCGCCAGCGATCTCCCGCGGCAGATCGACTGCGAGCGCACCGAGACGGGGCTCGTTCGCGTCGGCGCCGACCACCAGACCTCGGTCCCGGGCGTCTACGCCGCGGGCGACGCGACCACGCCGGCGCAGCAGATCGTGATCGCCGCGGCGTCGGGTGCGCAGGCCGCCATGATGATCAACCGCGACCTCGTTCGCGCGGATGTCGCGGCGACGGAAGCGATGTCCACCGCGGGATGATGCTCCCCACGCTTCAGCGGCTCTAGTCGTCCTCTCGGATCGTCCGCGCGGCATCGATCCGAAGGGCCCGCACCGAGGGCGGCAGCGCGGCAGCGCCGGCCGCCAGCATCAGCCCCACCGAGGTCGCGCCGAACACCGCCGGGTCGATCGATGCGAGGTCGGGGAAGAGCCGGTTCACGTACAGCGCCAGCCCGACCGCGAGCACGAGCCCGATCCCCACGCCGATCGTCACCGGACGCAGCGCGTCGCCAAGCACCAGCGCGAGGACGTGGCGGGGCCTCGCCCCCATCGCCGCGCGGATGCCGATCTCCCGCGTACGGCGCGCCACGCCGAAGGCCGCCAGTCCGTACAGACCGGTGAGCGCCACGGTGAGCCCGCCGGCGGCGAACATCGTGAGCAGCGCGCTCCGCAACCGCTCGATGGCCACCGATCGCGAGAGCACTGTCTCCAGCGGAAGGAAGAAATCCATCACCTGATTCGCGTCCACGCTTCGCACGACGCGGCGCACGCTGGCCGCCATCATCGCCGGATCGTCGCGCGTGCGTACCAGGACAGTGACCCGGGCGGTCGGCGTGTTCTGCTGCAAGTAGGCCACGTAAAACGTCGGAACGGGCAGCGTGGAGAGACCCGCGTCGCGCACGTCGGCGGCCACGCCCACCACGTCCATCCACCGGACGACGGGACCGGCGCGGCGGATCCTCTTGCCGATGGCACTCTCACCCGGCCAGAAGCGTCGCGCGAACGACTCGCTCACGATGGCGACGAGTGGCGCCCCCTCACGGTCGGCCTCGGTGAACGCCCGACCGGTGCGCATCGGGATGCGCATCGTCGTGAAGAACCCCGGCGTGACGTGGCGGATGTTCGTGGCCAGACGCTCCTCCGCGTCGACCGGACGCCCTTCGATCTCGAAGGACGACTGCATGTTCTCGGCGGCGCCGAAGGAGGCCTGCGTCGAGCCGACGGACACCACGCCCGGGAGCGTCGAAAGCTCGTCGAGCACGCGTCCCACGTAGGCCGCGCGCTCGGGCGGCGTCGCGTAGCTCCGGCGCGATGGATGGAACTGGAAGCTCAGCACGCTCTCGGCGGAGAATCCGGAGCCTTCTTCCATGAGTCGCTGAAAGCCACGGAGCAGAAGCCCCGCTCCGGTGAGCAACACCAGAGCGAGGGCAACCTGCGCCCCGAGCAGCACCGCACGCACGCGCTGCTCCGCACGGCTGCCCGCCACGCGACCTCCGGAGAGCCGGAAGCCACCGACGGCGGCTCTCATGTCCGGGATCGATGCGGGAAGCGCGATGGCGAAGCCGGCGATGAGCGTGAGGACCGCGGCGAACGCGATGACCGTCGCGTCAATGGAGAGATGACCGTAGCTGTCCACGAGCGTCGGAAACTCCGAGCCGAGCCAGGCCAGCACGACGGATGAAACACCGAGCCCGGCCAGGGCACCGATCCCCGCGATGAGCACGCTCTCGATCAGTCGCGCGCGCAGGAGACGCGAGGTGGTCGCCCCGAGCGCTCGGCGCATCATCGTCTCGGCCGAGCGCGCGAGCGCGTTCGACATCGTCACGCTGGCGAGGTTCACGCACGCGAGCAGGAAGAGAAGGACGACCGCCGAGAAGATCAGCACGAGACTGGCGCGTTGCGCGCCGTAGAGCTGCTCGCGGAGCGGCGTGACGGACGCGCGCGTGAGGCCATGCACCTCCGGAAGCTCGCGCGCCAGGTTTGCTACCACGAGGCTCGAGGCTTCCGTGGCTCGCGCGAGGGTGACGCCCTCGCGCAGGCGACCGATGGCGATGAGCTGTCGCAAGCGCGCCATTCCCGGGGCGATCTCTTGCGGTCCGAGCGCGACGGGAATCCAGACATCGCCGGGCTGCATTGCCGGCGCAAAGCCGCGCGGCATGATGCCGACGATCACCCGGGGCTCTTCGTCGAGGAGGATGGTCCGCCCGAGGGCTCCCGGATCACCGCCGAACCGCCGCTGCCAGAGCCCGTATCCAATGATGGCTACGCCGCTCCCGCTCGTCTCCTCCTCGCGCGTGAAGTTGCGCCCGACGATGGGCGACACGCCCAGCAGCTCGAAGAGGCCGGCCGACACCACCGCGCCACGCAGTGGCTCGGGCTCCCCCGTGCCGACGAGGGAGATCGTTCGGGCACCGAGCGCCTCCACGGCGGCAAATGCCCGCTGCTCATCGCGCCACCGCGAGAAGTGCAGGGCGGAGAGCGCCTGCTGCGTCGGCTCACCGGCGCCCGTGGGCTCGCGGGTGTCGAGCCACACCAGCTGCTCCGGGTGCGCGTAGGGGAGGGGGCGGAGGAACGCGGCGTTGATGACGGCGAAGATCGCCGCCGCCGCGCCCATGCCGGCGGCGAGGACGCCGATGGCGGCAATGGTGAACGCGGGGCGGCGGCGGATCGCCCTCAGGGCGTGCCGGCCGTCGAGGAGCAAGGAATCCCAGAGATGTGTCATGCCGGTGGCGGTGGCGAGTTGTCGGCGCGTCGCCAAGGTATGTCCCGCCCGACATGAGTCAAATCGAACGTTCGCACGCGATTGATCGAAGTCGGTCATGCGTCGGCGACGTCTAGATCGTGGACATCTCCGGCATCGAGCCCGTTCGGCTCGCTCTCGCGCCGAGCAGGGCGAGATACTTGAGGCCCGTGTCGCACATGACGGTGACGACCGTCGACTCCGGTCCCATCTCATCGGCCACTCTCAGGGCGGCGACCACGTTCGCGCCGGTGGACGTTCCGCCGAACAGACCCTCTTCCCGCGCCAATCGGAGCGTCATCTCCATGGCCTCCTCCGTGGAGACCGTCTCGATCTGGTCGGCGATCCCCTCCCGCCAGAGCGGTACGACGAAGCCCGCGCCGATCCCATCGATCTTGTGAGCGCCCGACCGCCCGCCCGAGAGCACGGCCGACTCGGCGGGCTCGACGGCGATGATCCGGATGCGGCCGTCATGCGCGCGGAGGACCTCGGCGTTCCCGCGAATGCACCCCGCGGTCCCCACGCCCTGCACGAACGCGTCGATCCGTCCATCGGTCTGGAGCCAGATCTCCTCTCCCATCAGGCGATAGCCGGCCATCTGATCCGGATTGTTCAGCTGGTCCGTCCAGAAGGCCCCGGTCTTCTCCCTGATGACGCGCGCGGTCTCGATCATGTCGCGCGTGAGCTTCTCCGTCATGCGTCCGCTCTCGCTCGGCACCAGGCGAAGGTCGGCGCCCAGGATCCGCATGTGATCCAGCTTCTCCCGGGTGAAGGCGTCCGACGACACGATGTACAGAGGATGGCCCTTCACGACGCAGACGAGCGCCAACGACATACCGGTGTTGCCGCCGGTGTATTCGACGACGGCGCCACCGGGCGGGAGGCGCCCATCGGCGCGCGCCCGGTCGATCATGGCGAGCGCCATCCGGTCCTTCATGCTACCGGTCGGGTTCTCACCTTCCAGCTTGAGCAGCACGCGCGCGCCGCTCCGGGGGACCACCCTCCGCAGCGGCACCAGAGAAGTTCCGCCGATGCAGCCCAGAATGTCGCGTCGGAGCGCCTTCATGATGCCCGGCTCGTCAGGCGGAAAGCTTGACGCCGAGCACGTCGAGGCGCTCGATCGCGGGCGGTGAGGCGAGCAGCCGCGGAGCGTTGGCCATCAGGGCGGCCGCGATCGGCCCCTCGAGATGCTTCTGACGGTCGCCCTCGGTGGCGAAGGCGTCGAAGATGGCGAAGGTCGTGGGGCCGAGCCGGAGCGCGAACCACACGGGCGTGGTGGCTTCCTGGTTGGCGAGCTCGACGCCGTGCTTCAGGAAGGCGGCTACCTCCTCTTCCTTGCCGGGTCTTGCCTCGAGTCGGACGAAGAGACTGACGGTCAGCATGTCTCGGATCTCCTGAGCGTGAAGTGTGGATCTCCTCTCAAGCTCGCCTTTCGATGCCCGGTGGGCTATAGGCAAGAACGTCATTTTTCGTATTATTATTGCCATGCGCATCGACGTACTCGCCCTCGACGGCGTCTTCGACCTGGGGCTCGCCGCCGTTCTCGATGTCTTCGAGACGGCGAACGAGCTGATCCAGCTGTCCGGACTCGCGGTGCAACCGTTCGACGTGAGGACCGTGGGAGTGCGAAGGAGGGTCAGGACCGCGCACGGTCTGCAGGTTCCCCTTCGTGCCGTCGGCAGGGTGGTTCCCGACTGTGTCGTCGTCCCGGCGATCGGATACAAGATGCCTCGACAGCTCGAGAGCGCTCTGGCCCGACGCGATGTGGCGGATGCCGCGGCCCTCCTCCGCCAGTGGGCGCGTCGCGGCGCCACCATGAGCGCCGCGTGCATCGGGACGTTCGTGATGGCCGAGTCGGGGCTGCTCGACGATCAGCGGGCAACGACCACGTGGTGGCTGGCGCCCTTCTTCCGGCAGCGGTATCCCAGGGTGCTGCTGGATGAGTCGAACATGGTCGTGCGATCCGGGCGCTTCGTGACCGCGGGAGCGGCGCTGAGCCACGTGGATCTCGCGCTCTGGCTGGTGCGGGGGGTGAGTCCGCAGCTGGCGTCGCTCACCGCGAGGTATCTCATCGTTGACAGCCGTCCGTCGCAGTCGGCGTACGCACTGACCGATCACCTGGTTCACTCGGACCCGGTGGTGCAGCGCTTCGAGAGCTGGGCGCGGTCGCGGCTGCCCCGCGGGTTCTCGCTCGACGACGCGGCGAAAGCCGTCGGCGCGAGCAAGCGAACGCTGGCGCGCCGCCTCCAGAGCGTGCTCGGGATGACGCCGTTGTCGTACTTTCAGAACCTGCGGGTGGAGCGTGCCGTGCATCTCCTCAAGACGGGGAGCGCGAGCGTGGACGAAGTGGCGGCACGCGTCGGATACGGCGACGGCGCGACCTTGCGGGCGCTGCTCCGGCGCAAGGTCGATCTCGGCATCCGGGAGATCAGACGGCCATCACTGCCGCGGGCCGTGCGATAGCGCGCGCGCGGCGGAGCCGGGGTTTCATCTGTTCACGATGGATCTCGCGACGACGGCCGCCGGGGGCCTTGACCGGCGTGATACGTGTAGCTACACTCATTTCCATGACGCCCGATGTACGAGCCCTTCGGCGAGCGCGAGCCGCGAAAATGAATGCGACGTGCGCCTGCTTCAACGTCCGTAAGGCCGCGCGAGCCGTGACGCAGCTCTACGACGAGATCCTCCGTCCATCCGGCCTGCGGACGACGCAATTCACGCTGCTCATGCTCCTGCGAGGGCACGGCGCCCTGCGCATGAGCGACCTCGCCGACCGGGCCATGACCGATCGCACCACGCTCACGCGAAACCTCGCGGTGCTGCGGCAGGCCAGGCTCGTCCGCGTCCGCCCGGGCGAGGACGCCCGCGTGCGTGCCGTCGAGCTGACCGAAAAGGGGGAAGATGCGGTGGACGCCGCCTTCCCGCTGTGGGAGCAGGCGCAGGCGTCACTGACGCGCGGGTTGGGCCGCGACGGACTGACACGGCTCCTCGCCGAGCTGTCCGCCGTGACGCACGCGACGACGAAGAGTCCCTCGTGACCGCGCCGGGTTTTTTTCGCAGAGTAGGTGTATCTACACAGAACGCCCGGCGCACCGTCCGGGCGAGGAGGTCAACATGCTCGACGATCTCACTTCCGTGACGGCACTCGCCATTCCGGGTGCCCTGCTCCTCCTGGTCATGCTCTGGGCCGGAGTACGGCGCGGCGCCCGCGAGCTGCACCTCGCGCCCGAGCGTCGCGCCACGCTCCTGCGCGCCACCGGCGCGCTACTCGGCGGCTGGCTTGTGCTCGCCTTCTGGCTCGGCGCCAGGGGCGTCTACCAGGGCGCCAGCGGGTCGATGCTCCCAGGACTGCTTCTCGGGCTCGCCGTCGTGCTGCCGATCGTCATCGGCCTGACGCTGGCAGCCGCATCCAGGACCGTGCGCGACATCCTGGCCGTCACACCGCCGCACCTCCTGATCGGCGTGCAGCTCTACCGCCTCCTCGGCGTCGTCTTCCTGGTGCTCCTCGCGCAGGAGCGCATTCCCGCCGAGTTCGCCAATCCGGCGGGGTGGGGCGATGTTGTCGTCGGCGCCAGCGCGCCCATCGTGGCGGCGCTCTACTACCGCGACGCGGCAAGGTGGCACGGCCTCGCCGTCTTCTGGAGTCTCTTCGGACTCGCCGACCTGGTGGTGGCCGTCACCATGGGCGTGTTGACGGCGCCGGGCGATCTCCAGCGACTCGCCTTCGACAGACCGAATGCCCTGGTCGCCACGTTCCCGCTCGTACTCGTTCCGACCGTGCTCGTACCGATCTCGATTCTGCTGCACCTGCTCACGCTCAGGCGCTTGAGGAGCGAGCCGGGGAAGCGGGAGCTCGCGCCCGCGTGAAGCGGAGCTGGGAACACGGCGACCGACTTCGACGGAGCGCCGGAACAAGCCTCCATGCTCCAACGTTTTTCTGATGAGTAGCGCGCCGGCGCCAAGCACTCGCCGGCGCGCAGCGCAAGCCGGCCTTCGGGCCGGGGGAGGATCCAATGAAGAGCGAACGACTGGACAGAACGGCGCGGCGAGAGGACGGGGCGCGGGACGACCGGCAGTCACCGACTTCCACGCGCTATACCATCAGCTGGGGCTGGTTTACCGCGCCTCGATTCGGCGCGGCAGGGAGCGGCGGGCTGGAGTACGAGCCCCTCCCCGAGCGCAGGCGAGACGCGGCCTAGCCCGACCGTGCAACGGAAGTGCGAGCGCGGCGCGTGAGGTGGCGCGCCGCGTTCTGCATCGAGCCCCCGCCTCGGGTGCTTGCCTTCCCGTCGACGGCGTGCAACCCTTGCTCGCCCGCGCCTGTCAGACTCCCGACCCTCGCCGATCGACGACGCGATGAGACTCCTGTCGCTGTGCACGCTGACGCTCTGCGCCACCGCCCTCTCCGCGCAGGACGTCGTCCTCACCAACGCCCGCATCGTCGATCCCGCCAAACGGACGATCGTCGAAGGCTCCATCGCGATTCGATCGGGACGCATCCATTCGGTCGGTCCGAGCGTCCCACGCGACGCCCGCGGCGAGCGCATCGACCTTCAGGGGAAGTGGGTGATCCCGGCGCTCCACGATCTGCACACGCACTCCTTCGGGAATGGCGCGCCCGGAAGAGTCTACGACGGCAACGGTACCGCGCACACCGCCGAGCGCGTGCTCCGTGCCGGCGTCACCTCATTCCTCGATCTCTTCAGTCCCGAGGACTACGTGTTCGGCGTGCGTGCGCGCGGCAACGGGTCCGGCGGAGCGGAGGTGTTCGCGGCCGGCCCATGCTTCACGGCGACCCGAGGGCACTGCAGCGAGTACGGCGTCCCCACGCGCCTGGTCGATTCGCCTGACGACGCGCGCGAGCAGCTCGCCGATCTCGCGCCCAAGGCACCCGACGTCATCAAGCTGGTGTACGACCATCGCGACTACGGCCCGAGAACGCTGCCGACGATGGACAGGGCGACGATGGAGGCGCTGGTCGCCGCCGCGCGCGAGCGGCGGCTGAAGACGGTGGTGCACGTCGGCACCTGGCAGGACGCCAGAGACGCCGCGCTCGCCGGCGCCACGGCCATCACGCACGTTCCGCACGGCGACTCCGTGCCCCCGGACGTCGTGTCGCTCCTGGCGGCACGTCGCGTGTGGCACATCCCGACGCTCACGGTTCATACGGATCTGCCCACGTTCCTGTCGAGCCCGGAGCTGCTGGAATCGCCCTTGCTCGCGGCCGTGACGAGCGACTCGTTGCGCGCGGTCTATCGCCGGGGCGTGGCCGGGTTGAACGAGCCGGCGCGGCGTCTGGTGGAGGGAAGGAAGGCGCAGACGCTGGGCGCGCTCGAGTCGGTGCGTCGGCTTCACGGAGCGGGTGTTCGCATGCTCACCGGAACGGACGCGGGGAACTGGGGCGTCTTCCAGGGCTACTCGGTTCACCGCGAGCTGATCCGGCTCGTCGAAGCGGGACTCTCTCCCTGGGAAGCGCTGGCCGCGTCGACCACCTCGGCGGGGGAGTTCCTCGGCCGCGGGTACGGCGTGAGCAGCGGAGATCAGGCCGATCTGGTGGTGCTCGATGCATCGCCGATCGAGGACATCGGCAACACCCAGCGGATCGCGCTGGTGCTCATGCGCGGCAGAGTGGTATTCCGCCGCTGAGCGATCTCGAAGCGAACGGAGGGTGGAAGCCAGAGTGGAACATGAGCGGCACGTCGGCGACGCGAAGGCGGGACACACGAATGGCCAGTGATCACCTTCACGACGTCTCGCGGCGCGTGCTGCTGACACCCGCGCGCTACGAGGCGGTGCTCTTCGATCTCGACGGCGTGGTGACCGACACGGCGCGCGTGCACGCGGCGGCGTGGGCGCGAACGTTCGACGCCTTCCTTGAGCGTCGCGCCCGGGCGCACGGACGCCCCTTCGAGCCCTTCACGGCCGAGGACTACCGCACCTACATCGACGGCCGCCCGCGCCACGACGGCATTCGCACCTTCCTGGCCGCGCGCGGGATCTCCCTTCCGGACGGAACGCCTGAAGACGGCCCCGACGCCGACAGCGTGCACGGCCTCGGCGCGCAGAAGATGGCCTTGTTTCTGGAGGACATCCGCGCGCACGGCGTCGACGTCCATGAATCGGCGGTGGCGCTGGCGCGCAGTCTTCGCGCGCTCGGGATGAAGACCGCGCTGGTGACCGCCAGTCGGAACCGCGACGAGGTGGTGCGTGCCGCCGGGCTCACCTTGCTCTTCGATGCATCGGTAGACGGCAACGACAGGGTGGCGCTCGGACTCCGGGGGAAGCCGGCGCCGGACAGCTACCTGGAGGCGGCGCGCCGGCTGGGAGTGGCTCCCTCCCGCGCCGTCGTGGTGGAAGACGCCACCGCCGGCGTGGAGGCCGGGCGCGCCGGCGGATTCGGCCTGGTGATCGGCGTGGATCACACCGGCGACGTCGAGACCCTGCGCGCGCACGGCGCCGACGTGGTGGTCGCCGATCTCGCCTGGGTGGACGTGGCGGCCACCGAGCCTGACGAGTGGTCGAGCGACAGCGATGCCTGGGTGCTCGCCTATGATGCCTTCGAGCCGGCGTTCGAGAGGAGACACGAGACGCTCCTCGCGCTCGGCAACGGCTATTTCGTCACCCGTGGCGCGGCCGCCGAGGCACGCGCCGGCGACGTTCACTACCCGGGCACGTATCTCGCCGGCGGATACAATCGGCTGACGACCACGATTCGCTCGCACGAGGTGGAGTACGAGGATCTGGTCAACCTCCCCAATTGGCTCCCGCTCACCTTCCGCATCGACGACGGTGAATGGTTCGAGTTGAGCGTGGTGGAGATCCTCGAGTATCGGCAAACGCTCGACCTGCGTCGCGGGCTGTACGAGCGCGCGGTGCGCGTCCGCGACCGGGCGCGGCGGGAGACGCGCATCGTCGAGCGGCGCTTCGTCCACATGGCGCGGAAGCATCTCGCCGGGCAGCACGTGGTGATCACCTCGGAGAACTGGTCGGGGCGCCTGACGATCCGCGCGATGCTCGACGGCGACGTCACCAACGCGGGCGTGGCGCGCTACCGCCCCTTCAACGGGGCGCACCTTCGCGTGCGCGACACCGCGGCGCTCGACGACGCCACGGTGCTGCTGGAGGCGGAGACCACACAATCGCGGCTCGGCATTGCGGAGGTCGCGCGCATCCGCGCCGCCGCCGTGGGACGCGCGGCAACGATCGAGCGAAAGCTGGTGGAGGAGCCGTCAGGCATCGGCCAGGAGATCGCGCTGGATCTTGGCGCCGGCGAGCAGGCGGAGGTGGAGAAGATCGTGGCGCTCCACACCTCACGCGATCGCGCCAGCGCCGACAGCGTGACGGAAGCGCGGAGCTCGGTGAGCCGAGCCGGCTCCTTCGACGAGCTTCTGGCGAGCCACACGCTGGCGTGGGAGCATCTCTGGCAGCGCGGCGACGTGAAGACGGTGGAGATCGACGCCGACGGGGCGAACCGTACGCATCTCGTCATCCGTCTCCACATCTTCCATCTGTTGCAGACCGCGTCGCCGCACACGATGGAGCTCGACGTCGGCATTCCGGCGCGCGGTTGGCATGGCGAAGGGTACCGCGGTCACGTCTTCTGGGATGAGCTGTTCGTCTTCCCCTTCCTCGTGCTGCGCATGCCGGTGCTGGCGCGCGCGCTCCTCCTGTATCGCTACCGCCGTCTCCCCGAGGCGCGCTGGGCGGCGCGCGCCGCGGGCTACCGGGGCGCGATGTTCCCCTGGCAGAGCGGAAGCAACGGACGCGAGGAGACGGATGTCATGTTCCTCAATCCGCACTCCGGACGCTGGATTCGTGACTACACGCACCTGCAGCGGCACGTGGGGGCCGCCGTCGCCTACAACGTGTGGCAGTACTATCAGGCCACCGGCGACTCGGAGTTCTTCTTCGCCTACGGCGCCGAGCTGCTCTTCGAGATCGCGCGCTTCTGGGCGAGCATCGCGCAGTGGAACGAAGGGCGTGGCCGCTACGAGATCCACGGCATTCTCGGTCCGGACGAGTTCCACGATTGCTACCCCGGACGCGACGTGCCCGGGCTCAACAACAACGCCTACACCAACGTCATGGCCACCTGGTGTCTCGCTCGCGCACTCGACGTCTTCGGCATCCTCCCCGAGGAGCGGCGACGCGAGCTGTGCGAGACGCTGGGGCTCAAGCGAGACGAGGTGGAGCGCTGGGACGACGTCAGCCGGAAGATGTTCATCCCCTTTCACGACGGCGTTCCCAGTCAGTTCGAGGGCTACGACGCGCTGGAGGAGTTCGACTGGCCGGCGTACCGGCGAACGTACGGGAACATCATGCGCCTCGACCTGATCCTCGAGGCGGAGGGGAGTTCGCCCAATCGCTACAAGCTCTCGAAGCAGGCCGACGTCCTCATGCTGTTCTACCTGTTCTCCGCCGAGGAGCTGGCGAAGCTGTTCGAGCGGTTGGGGTACGCGTTCGACCCGGGCATGATCACCCGCTCGATAGACTACTATCTGGCGCGGACGTCGCACGGCTCGACGTTGAGCGGGGTGGTACACGCGTGGGTGCTGGCGCGCTCCGACCGGCGGCGCTCCTGGCCGCTTTTCGGGGTCACCCTGCGCAGCGACATCGAGGACATTCAGGGCGGGACGACCGCCGAGGGCATCCACCTCGGCGCCATGGCGGGCGCGGTGGATCTCCTGCAACGGTGCTACACGGGCCTCGAGCTGCAGGGCGAGGAGCTGCGATTCCGACCCGTGCTGCCCGACGAGCTGAACCGTCTCTCCTTTCAGCTTCGCTATCGGAAGCATTCGCTGTCGGTGGATGTGACGCCGACCGCGATCACGGTGGCGAGCGCGCCGGGGCCGGCCGATGCCATCACGGTCGTGGTCGATGACCAGTCGGTGACCGTCGAGGCGGGCGCGCGGCGCACGATCCCGCTGCGGGGGACCGACGCACCGGTGAGAACCGACGGCGCTGCCGGCACGCCCTCGGCCGCGAGCTGACGTGGCCTCACGGTGCGCGATATGCACCTCGTCGTCCCATCATTCATTGGGAGCGAACAAAATGAGGGTCGGCATCATCGGAGCCGGGAACATGGGCTCGGCGTTCGCGCGGCGGCTCAGCGCGGCCGGGCATGACGTCTACATCGCCAGCAGGGACATCGAGGACGCGAGAGAGGTTGCCACCTCGATCGGCAGCAGCGTGCACGCGGTGCCGCAGGAGGAGCTGGGCGATAGCGTCGACATCCTGATCGCCGCCACGCCCTATCCGCATCAGGTGGACGCGGTCCGCGAGAGCGGAACGATCGACGGCAAGCCTCTGATCGAGATCTCGAACCCGGTGAAGGAGGACATGTCCGGACTGGCCGTCGGCCTGACGACGTCGGCCGCCGAGGAGGTGGCGAAGGCGGCTCCCGGCGCGATGGTGGTGAAAGCGTTCAACACGGTGTTCGCGCAGGTGCTCGGCGACGCGGAGGCGAGCACCGGCGGCACCAAGGTGCAGGTTTTCTTCGCGGGGGATGAGGAGGCGGCGAAGGCGGCCGTGCGGTCGCTCATCGAGAGCATGGGCTTCGAGCCGCTCGACGCCGGCCCGTTGAGCAACGCGAGATATCTCGAGCCCGTCGGGATGCTCAACATCTACCTGGGCTACGTGGCGAAGATGGGGACGGACATCGCGCCGGCGGTACAGAAGGTCAGCCATCTGCCGCCGGAGATGCCGAGCGAGCAGGAGGTCCCGGATAGGGCACGAAGAGCGAGATGACGAACGCGGAACGAACGGTGAGTGCCAACCAGCGTGGCAGGGGATAGGCCCTCGTCAGGTGGTTGACCGCGCGCGCCGCGCAGCGTTCTTCCGTCGCTCGGCGATGAGCTTGAGTGCCTGCCCGACCACGGCCGGCACCATCGCCAACGAAACCACCACCAGCCAGTCACGCGGCGCCAGGGGGTGCGTGCCAAGCACGCGTGCGAGTGGCGCGAAGTACAACGCCACCAGCTGGAGAAGCACCACCAGCACCACCGCGCCGATGGCGAAGCGGTTCTCGGTGACGCGTCGCGGGGTGAGCACCGGCCCGCGTCGCCGCGCGTTGCCGAGATGGAAGGTCTGGGCCAGGGCCAGTGTCACGAAGCTCAGCGTCACCGCCCGGCGCGGGTCGGCGTCCGGCGCCGAGAGACCCCAGGCGAAGGCGGCGAGCGTCGGCACCGCGATCAGCGCCGCGTAGAACGAAACGGAGCGCAGGAATCGGGGGGAGAGGATCGCCTCGCGTGGGTCCCGCGGCGGACGGCGCATGATGTCCGGCTCCGCCGGATCGAGCGCCAGCGCGAACGCCGGGAACGTGTCGGTGACGAGATTGAGCCAGAGGATCTGAAGCGGGAGCAGCGGGAGCGGCGATCCGACCGCCCCGGCGCCGAGAAGCACCAGAATCTCCGCCAGATTGCAGCTGAACAGGTAGAAGACGAACTTGCGGATGTTGTCGAAGATGACCCGCCCTTCCTCGACCGCCGCGCCGATGGTCTGAAAGCGGTCGTCCTGGAGCACGACCACCGCCGCCTCCTTCGCCACGTCCGTGCCGCGTCGCCCCATCGCCACGCCCACGTCCGCCTTCTTGAGCGCGGCGGCGTCGTTCACGCCGTCGCCGAGCATGGCCACGATCTCGCCGTGATCCTGATACGCGGTGACGATGGTGAGCTTCTGCTCCGGACTCACGCGACTGAAAGCGCCGATGCGTCCGGCACGCTCGGCGAGATCGGTCTCGGACAGGTGCGCGAGCGAGCGCCCGTCGAGCACTTCGTCGCCGGGTCGCAGGATCCCCAGATCGCGCGCGATCGCCTCCGCCGTCAACTGCTGGTCGCCGGTCAGCATCACGGTGCGGATTCCCGCGTCGCGAAAGGTGCGGATCGTCTCGCGCACGCCGGGCGCGGCGGGGTCCATCATGCCGGCGTAGCCGACGAAGGTGAGGTCGTGCAGTGCTCGCGCGCCGGTGTCCGGCACCGAAGCCGAGGCGAGCGCCAGCACGCGGAGACCGCGCGCGGCGAGCTGGCGGTTGCGCTCGAGCAGCTCCTGTCGCGCCGATTCGTCGAGGGCGCGCTCGCCGTCCGCGGTGAGCGCGCGCGCGCACAGCTCGAGCACGCGTCGCGGCGCGCCCTTCACCATCGCCACCAGGCCCCGGTCCGGTAGCCGATGAAAGGTGGCCATGAGCATCCGCTCGCTGGAGAAGGGGACCTCGCCCACCTCCGGCCACTGGACGCGGAGCCGCGCGCGGTCGATGCCGGCCTTGAGGCCGGCGGCCAGGAGCGCGCCTTCGGTGGGATCTCCGTGAACGATCCACCCGGCATCGAGCTTCTCGATGTCCGCGCGGTTGGCGAGCACGGCGATGCGCAGCGCGAGCTGGAGATTGGCATCGTCGGGCGGCGCGATTGTCTGTCCGTCCTCGATGAAGGTGCCGGCAGGCTCGTAGCCGGCGCCGGTCACCTGGATCTCTCGTCCGGCCACCCAGAGAATGGTGACGGTCATCTCGCCGGCGGTGAGCGTGCCCGTCTTGTCGGTGCAGATCGTCGTCACCGAGCCGAGCGTCTCCACCGATGGCAGCCGCCTGACGAGTGCGTTGCGACGCGCCATGCGGTGGACGCCGACGGCCAGCGCGATGGTGGAGACGACGGGGAGTCCCTCGGGGACGGCGGCGATGGCCAGCGCGATGCCCGTCTGGATCAGCCGCTCGATGGGGAATTGCTGGAGCGCTCCCAGTCCGACCACGAGTGCGCCGACGGCCAGCGCCAGCCACACCAGGCGGCGGCCGAGCGCGTCCAGGCGGCGCTCGAGCGGCGTCCGCTCCTCGCCGATGCCGCCAACGAGCCCACCGATGCGCCCAAGCTCGGTGTCCATCCCGGTGGCGACCACCACCGCGCGGCTCGCGCCGGCGACGACGCTCGTCCCCTTGTAGAGCAGGTTGCTTCGTTCCGGGAGTGGCGCGTCTTCGGACACCGGCTCCGGTGTCTTTGCGACCGGGAGGGACTCTCCGGTGAGCGCCGCTTCGTCGGCCAGCAGGTCGGTGGCGTCGAGCACTCGAGCGTCGGCGGGAACCGACCGGCCGGCCTCGATGCGGATGACGTCGCCCGGCACCAGCTCGCGCGCGTCGATCTCGCGTGTGATCCCATCGCGGAGGACGACGGCGCGCGGCACCTCGAGGCGCAGGAGGGCATGCATGGCGCGGCGCGCCCGCAGCTCGGTGAAGAAGCCGAGGAGGGTGTTGAGGAGCAGCACGACGCCGATCGCGGCCGCGTCGAGCGGATCGTGGAAGAGGAGGGACACCGCCACCGCGGCCACCAGCAGGAGCACCACCACGCTGCGGAGCTGGTCGAGGAGGATCTTCCACGCCGGGCGTGGCCTGGCGACGTGGAGGAGGTTGGGGCCGAAGCGCTGGAGGCGGAGCCGTGCTTCGCCCTGGCCGAGGCCATCGGGCGAGCTGTCGAGGCGGCGGAGCGTGTCATCCGCGGAGAGGGCGTGGTGGCTGTCAGTCACTCGTCCGAGTGGTGGCGGCTGCTTGAGAAAGCCGGGAACGGTGAATAGCCTATAGCGTGTCCGGCAGCGAGATTCCACACGCCTGGCGCGGGTGAGATTCGGCGCCGTGCGGAAGCGGCAAGCTATTGGCGCTCACGAGGATGCAAGAACGGGGTGACCTCGCACAGAGGAGCCCCGTTCGGCGCGATGTGGTGCGACGCATCATCCATGCGTTAACCTGTACCAGTCCCACTTCCATTTGGCCGATGCCGTCTCAACATAGCCGCGCGTACCATCTCCGGGGCGCGAGCCGAAGGTGCTCGCGTCCGGTCAGCTCGTTCGAGCTGGTGACGGCGTGACGAGCCTCGAGGTGCTCGAGCAGGAGCGCGCGCGTCGCGGCCAGGGCACCGCGAAAGGCGCGGCGCCGCTGGCGGTCCAGCTCGACGGGATCGCGCAGAGTTATGGCGGCCGCTTCGTGCTTCGCGGCGTGACCCTCCAGGTGGCACCCGGGGAGGTGGTGGCGCTCGTGGGGAAGAACGGGAGTGGGAAGACGACGCTGCTCCGCATCGTGTCGACGCTGCTTCGCCCGAGACGCGGCGCCGGGTCGGTGTTCGGCAGCGATCTCCTGCGCGACGCGGCGGGGGTACGGCGCCACGTCGCCATGCTCGGACACGCGACGGGGTTGTACGAGGACCTCACCGCCGAAGAGAATCTGCGCTTCGCCGCTCGAATGACCGGCATGGCGCACGATCGCTCGACGCTCACCGCGCTGCTGGCGGAGGTGGGATTGGAGCGCGAGCGATCCGATCGCGTGCGAGGCTTCTCCGCCGGTATGCAGCGACGGCTCGCGCTGGCGCGCCTTCGCCTTCGCGCGCCGCGCCTGCTCCTCCTCGACGAGCCGTACAACACGGTGGATGAGGAGGGGACGGCTCTGGTCAACCGCCTGCTGACGGACACGCGCGCGGCGGGAGGTGCCGCGATTCTCGTGACGCACGACCTGACGCGGGGCAGCACCGTGGTGGATCGCGTGGCCCGGCTGGTGGACGGGAAGGTCGCGTGAGCTGGCAGCACGAGCTCGGCCGCGCGCGGGCGGTTGCCTGGAAGGACCTCACGGCGGAGCGTCGCGTGCTGGCGAACTTCGTGTCGCTCTCCGTGCTGGCGGTGGTGATCCTGATGCTGTTCGGCTTCGCCTTCGGTCCCGAGACCGAGGCCGTGCGCACGGCGGCGGCGGCGGTGCTCTGGCTCACGGTGTTGCTGAGCGGCGTCCTCGCCTTCAACCGCTCGTACCAGCTCGAATTGGAGAGCGGCGCCTTTGACACGCTCCTCCTGTATCCCGGCTCGCGGGTGCCCATCTTCGTGGGCAAGCTGCTGGCGAACCTGGCGTTCGTGCTGCTGGTCGAGGCGGTGATGGTACCGGTGGCGGCGGTCCTCTACCATCTTCCGTTGGTGACGCCGATGCCGGGACTCTTCGGCGTGCTCCTGCTCGGCACGGTGGGGTTCGTGACGCTGGGCACGTTCTACGCGGCGATGGCGAGCCGCCTTCGAGCGCGGGAAGTGCTGCTACCGCTCCTCCTCTTCCCGATGATGGTCCCGCTTCTGGTGGCGGCGGTCGGCGCGACGAGCGCGATCCTGGTGGGCGATCCGATGGGAGACGCGCGCGCGTGGATCACGCTCCTGGTGGTATTCGACATCGTGGTGCTGGTGGCTTCGTTGCTCGTGGTGGAACACGTACTCGAGGGATGAGATGACCAGCTCCTCGCTGCGACTGACGGAGGGCGTGATTCCGGCGCGGTCGGCCATCTCGCGTTTCGGCTGGCTGGCGTTGTTGGCGATCGGCGGGGCGCAGCTGTTCGGGTTCCTGACGTCGCCGCCCGACCGCGACATGGGGCACCTGCAGAAGATCATGTACGTGCACGTACCCGCCGCCTGGACGGCGTTCATCGCCTTCTTCGTGCTGTTCGCATGCAGCGTGCTCTATCTATGGAAGCGGGAGGAGCGTTTCGATCTCCTGGCGGCGTCGGCGGCCGAGGTGGCGGCGGTGCTCACCGGGCTCACCATCGCGCTCGGCTCCATCTGGGGGCGTCCGACCTGGGGCGTGTGGTGGACGTGGGACGCGCGGCTGACCTCGACGGCGGTGCTCTTTCTGATCATCGTGGGGTATCTGGCGTTGCGCTCGCTCACCGATGATCCGGAGCGGCGCGCGCGGTGGAGCGCGGCGGTGGGGATCCTGGCCGCCGTCAACGTGCCGATCGTGTACATGTCCGTACGCTGGTGGCGCACGCTGCACCAGCTTCAGTCGAGTCCCAGCACGGTGGATCCGGCGTACGCGTGGGGGCTCCGGCTCAACGCGATCGCGTTTCTCCTGATCATGATCTACTTCATCAATCTGCGGTATCGCGCCGCGCGGCTCGAGCGGTACGCCGAGCTCGAGCTCGAGTCGCGCTCGCTCTAGGAGAGCGTCATGTCCAACTCCTCGTACATCGTTGCCGCCTACGCCCTCACCTGGGTCGTGATCCTGACCTACACCGTGCGACTCGTCAGGCGGGTGGCGCACGCCGAGCGCTCCGCCGAATCCGCGCGGCAGGGGAGCGCGTCATGAGCGCGCGGCTCGGTGGCCGGCGTCTCGGGATCGTCCTCGGACTGGTCGCCATCCTCGGCGCCTTCGGGCTCCTGCTGTGGGGTGGCATTGGCGAGAACCTCGTCTACTTCCTCACGCCGCAGGAGCTGCTGGCGAAAGGGGACCGAATGTACGACGCGCCCGTGCGGTTGGGTGGGCAGGTGGTGCCCGGCTCGGTGCAGTGGAACGCCGACGCGCTCGATCTTCGCTTCCGGTTGACCGACGGGACGAAGGAGGTGTCGGTGCAGTCGCGCGGAGCGCCACCGCAGATGTTCCGGGACGGGATCGGCGTGGTGGTGGAGGGCCGCTTCCGGCGCGCCGGGGTGTTCGAGTCCACCAGTCTCATGGTGAAGCACTCCAACGAGTATCGGGCGCCGGCGGCCGGACACAAGCCGGAGGAGATGTACAAGAGCCTCATCCGCGAGCCCGGCGCGTGACGCGACTCATCGGATCGAGCGCGCTGCTCGTCGCATTCGGGATCTCGATCCTGGGGCTGGTGATCACCGCCGTGGGCGCGCGCCTGCGCCGCCACGAGCTGGTCCGGGCGGGGTACGCCGCGGTGTACTCGATTTTCGCCCTGCTGGCGATCTCGACGCTGGCGATGGTGTACGCCCTCGTCACCCACGATTTCAGCGTCGGCTACGTGGCCCAGGTGGGGAGCCGCGCCACGCCGACGTTCTATACCGTGATCTCGCTGTGGGGTGCGCTGGAGGGCTCCATCCTCTTCTGGGGATTCGTGCTCGCCGGATACAGCGCGCTCGTCGTCTGGCTGCACCGCCGCCGCGAAGGGAATCTGGTGCCGTACGCCGCGGCGACGCTGCTCGGGATCGGCTCGTTCTTCTACCTGCTCCTGATCGGTCCAGCCAACCCGTTCGGGCTCGTGTCACCGGTGCCTAACGATGGTCCGGGGCCGAACCCGCTGCTCCAGAACCATCCGCTGATGGGCGTGCATCCGCCGCTCCTCTATCTCGGCTATGTCGGGCTGTCGGTGCCGTTCGCCTTCGCCATCGGTGCGCTGCTGGCCGGCGAGCGGGGGTCCGACTGGATCAGGCTCACGCATCGATGGACCATCGCGGCGTGGATGTTCCTCACCGCGGCGATCGTGGCCGGGATGTGGTGGTCGTACGAGGTGCTCGGTTGGGGTGGCTACTGGGCCTGGGACCCGGTGGAGAACGCGTCCTTCCTCCCCTGGCTCACCGCCACCGCCTTCCTGCATTCGGTGATGGTCGAGGAGCGGCGCGGGATGCTGCGCGTGTGGAACGTGAGCCTGATCGTGGCCACGTTCCTCCTCACCGTGCTGGGCACCTTCCTCACCAGAAGCGGCGTGCTGTCGTCCGTGCACGCCTTCGCCGAAGGCCCGATCGGCTACTACTTCCTGGCGTTCATCGCCGTGGCGCTGGTGTTCTCGCTGGTGCTGGTGGCCGGCCGGAGCAGCGAGCTGAAGAGCAGGGGACAGCTCGACGCGGTGGCGTCGCGGGAGACGGTGTTCCTGTTCAACAACCTGCTCCTCACCGCGTTCACGGTGACGGTGCTCCTGGGAACGCTCTTCCCCCTGGCCGCCGAGGCGTTCACCGGGGCGAAGGTGAGCGTGGGCGCGCCCTTCTTCAACGGCATGACGATGCCGCTCTGCATGGCGCTCATCTTCCTCATGGGGGTCGGGCCGGCGCTTCCGTGGAAGGCGGCGTCGCGGGAAGAGATCAAGCAGGCGATGACGGTGCCGGTGGCGGCGCTGCTGCTGGTGGTGGTGTTGTCGTTCGCGCTCGGCACGCGCGATCCGTACGCCCTTCTCTCCTTCGGCTTCGCGGCCTTCGCGCTGGCCACCAACGTCAGGCAGTTCGTGATCGCGGCGCAGGCGCGGGTGCGGGCGCACGGAGAGAACCCAGTGGTCGCGCTCGGCCGCGCCGTGGGTGCCAATCGGCGACGGTACGGCGGCTACACGGCGCACATCGGCGCCATCGTGCTCACCGTGGCGGTGGCGGCGTCTTCGGCGTTCCGCTCCGAGCGAGAGGCGACGCTGCGCAAGGGCGAGACGATGTCGCTCGGGGCGTTCACCATCCGGCTCGACGAGCTGTGGGGACGCGAGGAGCCGCAGCGGTTCGTGGTCGGCGCGGACGTGACCGTGCTGCGCGGCGAGAAGGAGTCGGGGCGGATGTCGCCGCGACTCAACTTCTACAGGATGTCCGACCAGCCGATCGCCACGCCGGCGGTGCGGAGCCGTGCCTCGGGTGATCTGTATCTCAACCTCATGGCCTTCCAGCCCGACGGCTCGTCAGGCACCATTCGGATGATCGTCGAGCCGCTGGTGCCGTGGATCTGGTTCGGCGGATACGTGATCGTGATGGGCGCGCTGATCTCGCTGTGGCCGGCGCGTCGCCGGACGTCGCGCTCGGCGGTGGCGGCGCCGGCGCATCCGGCGGCCGAGGAGCCGATCGAAGCCGAGCCGGTGCCGGCGGGGGTCGCGTCGGTGTTGCGCAACGAGGCGGCCACGTGAACTGGCGAAGGGCACTCTTCGGCATGATGCTCGCCATCCCGGTGATCGCCCTGCTGGGATTCGGGCTCACGCGCGACCCGCGCGAGATCCCGTCGCCGCTGCCGGGTCGTCCCGCTCCGCCGTTCACGCTGGAGGTAATGCGCCCCGGGGACAACGGCAGCGCGCTCTCGTTAGGCGACACGGTGCGGCTGGCGGACCATCGCGGCCAGGTGGTGGTGCTCAATTTCTGGGCGTCGTGGTGTCTCGCCTGTCGCGACGAGCACAGCGCCTTGTCGCGCGTGGCCACGCGCTACGCCGGCCGCGGCGTTCGCTTCTACGGCGTGCTCTACCAGGATACACCGGCCAATGCCCGCGCCTGGGTGATGGAGATGGGGGGGCAGTCGTACCCGTCGCTGCTCGATCCGCGCTCGCGCACCGCGATCAGCTTCGGGCTGTACGGCGTGCCGGAGACGTTCTTCATCGCGCGCGATGGACGCGTCGCCTACAAGCACGTGGGGCCGGTCACGGAGACGCTGCTCTCGACGCGACTCGACGAGCTGCTGGCCGAGCCGGCCGAGCCCGGCGGCGCCGAATGACGATCTCGTGCGCCCGGCACGCCCTGCTGCCGCTCGTGCTCGGCCTCTCGCTCGTGCTGGCGGGCGATGTGACCGAGGGACGAGCGCAGGAGCCCACGATCGGACGCGCGACCGCTCCGGCCGCCGACTCCGTGCTGGAGGCGCGAACCTCGGAGGTGGCATCGCAGCTCCGGTGCCCGGTGTGCCAGGGGGAGTCGATTCAGGATTCTCCATCGGCGCTGGCGCAGGAGATGAGGGCGCTGGTTCGCGATCAACTTGCCGCCGGGCGAACGCCGGACGAGGTGAAGGCGTACTTCGTGAGCAAGTACGGCGAGTGGATCCTGCTCAAGCCCCGGCTGCGCGGAATCAACCTCGTGGTGTATGTCGCGCCCTTCGTCGTCATCCTCGGCGGGGGCGCCATCATCGCGCTGGCCGTGAGAAAGTGGATTCGCACCTCGACATGCGAAAATCCGAATAGCGCCGGGGTGGGTTGACAGCGTCGGCGCCGGCACGTCAATTCGGGAGCGAACCTAACTAGCGGCCACGCACTCGCTTCGTGAGATGCCCTCCGGCCCCGATTACCCGTACGAGTGTAGGGGAACTCCGGACTGCGCGCGCCTGGTGGCGCGGTAGCTTGGAGCCGCGGTACGCAGGAGCGCTCGGAACGACGCGCGGTGTTGTCCAGCGCGTGCCGCAACTCTCACGAAGGGTGCTCGGTGCACGGGCGACATCGCCCGCCGCGCGCTCGCTGGAGGATGGCCACGTGATCCGTCGGAGCCGACCGCGATCGATCGTCCTCATCGCGATGCTCATCGCGGCCAGCGTCGCCGCTTGCGTCGACAAGACCGTCTTCCGCGACGGCCCGATCTTCGACGAGCCACCGACGGCGGCGGCGGGATTCCTCGGCTACGACGACCAGGCCACGAAGCTCACCGTGTGCGGCAACTGCCACGTCGGCCAGCAGGCCCGATGGGAGACGACCGCGCACGCCGACGCCTGGGCGACGCTCGCCAACAGCGGTAGCAGCCAGGCCGTGTGCGAAGGATGTCACACCGTCAACCCGCGCGGAAACGTGGAGCCGGGACCGGATGGCGGATACGTCGGGACCGGTGACGAGCGCTATCACGACGTGCAGTGCGAGAGCTGCCACGGACCGGGGCTCACGCACGTCGAGAACCCCGACGCCTCGCAGCCGCTCGCTCCGATCACCGTCGGCGTGTCGCTCACCAGCGGTTGCGGCGAGTGTCACAATGGTACGCACCACCCCTTCGTGGAGGAGTGGTCGCAATCACGGCATGGCCGCGTGACGTCGAGAGTGCTCAGCAGCATTGCCAGCGATCCGGCGCACGCCGTGGAATGCCTGGCGTGTCACACGGCGCAGGGAGCGCTGGAGGCGTGGGGGATCGACGCCGAGTATCTCGAGCGGGACGATGCGCTGGCGGACTACGAGCCGATCGTCTGCGCCGTCTGTCACGACCCGCACGGGCGCAGACCGGGTCAGGCTCCGATCGAAAAGCAGCTTCGCTTCAGCGTTGGCGTGCCGTCGCAGGAGCAGAATCTCTGCATCAAGTGCCACCACAAGCGGTCGCAGCCCGACATCGACCCGGTGACGCTGGACTCGCGCGGCCCGCACTCACCCGAGGGTCCACTGCTCCTCGGCGAAGATGTCGGCTTCTGGTTCGGCGAGCTGCCGTACGACAATCAGAAGATCGTCGGCACGCACGGCTCCACGGGCAATCCGCGACTCTGTGCCACCTGTCACATCGATCGCTTCACCGTCGTCGATCAGGTGACGGGAGACTTCCAGTTCCAGGTGACCGGCCACCAGTTCCGCGCCATACCCTGCGTGGACGCGAACGGTCGTCCCACCGTATCGAACAGCTGCGCCGTGAGCGCGCGGACCTTCCGTAGCTGCACCACCAGCGGATGCCACGGCTCGGAGGACGCGGCGCGATCGGCGAAGACGCTGGCCGACCAGCGGATCAACACGCTCGCGGCTCAACTGCTCGTGCTCATCGACCAGAAGCGCGCCACCGAGATCAGCTCCACCGATGGCCGGTGGACGGTTGCGGAGGGAGCGAATTTCAACTACCTCCTTACGCAGAAGCGGGGATCGACGGTACACAACCCGTTCCTGATGGAAGCGCTCATGATCGTGAGCATCCAGGCCATGCGGGACACGTACGGTCTCTCGGTTCCAGAGGGCCTCAGCCTCTCCTACATGCTGGGCGCGGACTGATACGGTCACGCGGGTGGCGGCCTGGTGAAGCTCGAGAACCGGGAGGCACGTCCTCCCGGTTCTCGTATCATCCGCGCACGGTGACATGAGGGTCTCGATGGAGCTTCGCTGGATCCTCCAACGCACGGACTCCATCGCCGACAGCACGGCGTCGGTGGCACACGGCGGCGCGCTCCTCGATTCCACCGTGGTGGAGTCACCCCTCCCGGATCCCGTCGCGGCCGTCGTTCGCTTCCTGTTCAACGTGCCGCAGTGGCTTCAGATCGCCGGCGCGCTGGCCGCGCTCGTCGTTCTCGTCGTGCTCCTGGTCCTCCTCTGGCGGCGGCGCGCGGCGATCCGTGAGTGGCTCACCACCAGATCGCGCGGGGTGAAGCTGGCGCTGGCCGGGGGCGCGGCGTTCGTCGTGCTCCTGCTCACCGGCTTCGGCCTGGCGAGCTGGAACTACATCCAGCACGACAACGATTTCTGTAGCGGCTGTCACGTCATGACCACGGCCGTGGACCGATTCGCGCGGAGCGAGCACAGCAAGCTCCAGTGCCACGACTGCCATCGGCAGTCGATCTTCGCCAGCGCGCGGCAGCTCGTGATGTGGGTTGCGGAGCGACCCGAGGAGATACCACCGCACGCCAAGGTGCCCACCACCATCTGCGCCGAGTGCCACATCCGGGAGCAGCCCGACAGCGTCTGGCAGCGCATCTCGGCCACCGCCGGCCACCGGGTGCACCTGGAATCCGACTCCAGCACGCTGGCCGATGTGCAGTGCGTCACCTGTCACGGCCTGGAGGTCCATCGCTTCGCGCCGGTGGACTCCACCTGCGGCCAGTCGGAGTGCCATACCAAGACCGAGATCCGGCTCGGCAAGATGCGGCAGCAGACGACGCTGCACTGCGTGACCTGCCATCAGTTCACGGCGCCGGCGTCGGAGGCGCTGGCGGTCGACTCGGCCCGCGCGGTACTCGTTCCCGGCGAGAGCCAGTGCTTCTCCTGCCACGAGATGCGAAGCGCGCTGGCCTCGTTCGATCCGCAACGCGAGCCGCACGAGGCGGTGTGCGGCACCTGTCACAACCCGCACGAGCAGGAGACGCCCCAGGATGCCTTCGCCACCTGCACCAATGCCGGGTGTCACGCTCAGGCCGAGGAGCTGACTCCGTTCCATCGAGGCATCACGGCAACCAAGCTCGCCGATTGCGCCTCCTGCCACGAGGCACACACCTGGAGCGTGCAGGGAGACAAGTGCCTCGACTGTCATTCCGACATCTTCCGCGATCGTCCGCGGCGAGCGTCGCCTTCGCGGGCCGAGCGCGACGCTCGTCGCATCGGCAGCCGGCCGGTAGGCGCTCCCGTCTCGCGCGAGCACCAGACGCCGGCGCGTCTGGCCGCGTTTCAGCAGCAAGGCGCGGGGACCGATCCGCGCTCGTTAGGCTACGAAGGACCCCGTCCGTTCTCGCACGCGCGTCATCGCCAGGTGCAGTGTACCTCCTGCCACGCCACCGGCGAGGAGCACGGCGCGCTGTCGGTGCGCACCATTCGCGACTGTCAGTCGTGTCACCACGCGGCGGAGAACGCCACGCGGTGCGCCACCTGCCATCAGACGTCGGAGCTGTCGGGTGAGACCAGGGTGCCCACGCGGGTGGAGCTCTCCGTCTGGCGCCAGCCGCGGGAGCGGGGGCTGCCCTTCCGCCATCAGTGGCATCGCTCGGTGGAGTGCGCCACCTGCCATACCACGCCGGTGACGCTGGCGTCGGCGGCCGACTGCGCGTCCTGCCACACCGAGCACCACCAGGCGCAGCGCGAATGCCGGCTCTGCCACGAGTCGGGGAAACCGGTGCACGAGCGGACCGCGCATCTCGGCTGCGCGGGCTCGGGGTGTCACACCATGGCGGGGACTGTCTCGCTCCGCGCCACGCGCAGCGTGTGTCTCACCTGTCATCAGGAGCTGGTGAATCATCGGCCGGGTCGCGTGTGCGCCAACTGCCATCAGGTGCAATGGCTGACCGCGCGGAGCGGCACGTGAGGCGTGTGGTGACGGCGGTCGCGCTGCACGGCGCCCTGGCGCTCGCGCTGGCGTCCGACGGCCGCGCCCAGGGCGTGCGGGTGACCGGCACCACCGTAGTCCGCTACGTCGAGCTGCGGCCGATGATCACCGACAGCGTGCGCGTGGAGGACACGATCGAAGGCGAGGGCTCGCTGCGCCTGACGAGTGAGGGGATCGTGGTGCGGTGCGTGCCCGGCGAGCTCTTCTGCCGCTATCGTCGCACCACCGAGCCGGTCTCGACGGTGCCGGTGATCCAGGATCTCGAGATCAGCGCCTGGGGCTTCGGCGAGGGGATCCAGCTCTACGCGCAGCTTCGAGGCCGCACCGCGATGGGCGACGCGACCGAGCTCTGGCCGCTGGCGGAACAGGAGCTTCAGGCGCTGGCGGCGTACGTGGAGGTGGACCGCGAGATCGGTCGGGTGCGCGCGGGACGGCAATGGATCACCGCCGGACTCGGCTTCTACAACTTCGACGGCGGCGCCGTGCTCTGGAGGGCACGCCCCTGGCTCGATCTGGACGTGTACGGCGGGTGGAGTCTGGCCCGCGCCGTCAACGAGCCGCACACCAGCGACGCCATAGCGGCGATCGAGGATCTGGCGCCTGACAAGCGGGCGCTGGTAGTGGGCGGGATCGTCCGAGCGCGGCCGACGCCTCGCACCTCGGCGTCGCTCCAGTATCAGCGCGAGATCCGGACCGATCGCGGCGCGCTGTACTCCGAGCGCATCGCCGTGGACGCCGAGCATCGGCTCGGCCGCCAGGCACTCGTGAGCGGTACGGCGCAGCTCGACCTGGCCAGCGGCAACGTGAACGACGCGCGGCTTCGCGGCCGGGTGCCCTTTCCATGGTATTCGGGGCTGGCGCTCGACGCGGAGCTTCGCCGTTATCAGCCCTTCTTCGAGCTGTGGACGATCTGGGGCGCGTTCGCGCCGGTCGGGTACTCCGAGGCCAGCCTCGGGGCGCTCCTCACGCGCTTCGACGGACGCCTGTCACTCCAGGGGCGGGCCGCGTTCCGGAGGTATGGAGACACCGGCGCCGGATTGAACTTCGATCCGCTGCGCGACGACGGCTGGCGTCTGAGCGGGGACGTGGCCTGGCGGGCGACGCCGACGATCGTCGCCCACGCCGGTCTCTCCACCGACATCGGCTTCGGAGCGGCGCGCTCCGACGCGGACGCCGGCGTGCGGTGGGAGCCGAACGAGCGCGTCTGGCTCGGCGCGCGGGGAACCGCTTTTCAGACGGCGTACGAGCTGCGCGTGGGCACGGGGCGAGTGCTGGGCGCCGGGCTCGACGGCGGCGTGCGACTCTTCCGCGATGTGCGCCTCGCCGGCGATCTCGCCGTCTACAGGCAGACGTTCGGCGACGACGCGCCGGCCACCGACTGGTCGCAGGTGCGGAGCTCGCTGCGGCTGGAGTGGACGCTCGGCAACGACCCCGGTCTTTCGCCGGAGCGTGCGCCGTGAGAGCCAAGGTGGCGCTCGTGGCGGCGATCGCGTCGCTGGTGGGCTCCGCGCTCGTCGCCCTGGCGAGCGACGAGACTCGCTTTCCGCACCGCAAGCACGCCGGGCTCTTCCCAACGTGCATCGGCTGCCACGCGGCGGCGATCGCGGGCGACAGCGCGCCGCGCTTTCCGGAGCAGGCGCAGTGCCAGGGATGTCACGACGGCACGCAGGAAGAGCGCGTGAGCTGGACGCCGCCGCCGCGGGAGCCGACCAACCTGCGGTTCTCGCACCTGGAGCACATCCGCGAGATGGGCATGAGCCGCGACTCCGCCGCTCTCTCCTGTCAAACGTGCCACGCCGATGCCGGGCCACGAAGCGAAGCCGAGGCATTCATGGCGGTGAGCGAAGCCCGGCCGGCGCTCTGCCTGGAGTGCCACGCGCATCGCTCGCCGTCCCACTACGCGGAGGAGTCGTCGTGCGCCACCTGCCACCTGCGGCTGGCGGAGGCCACCGACCTGCTGGCGCGTGAGATCGAGCGCTTCCCCGAGCCCCCCTCGCACGACCGCCCCGACTTTCTGACCGCGCACGCGCCATCGTCAGGCGACGCGAGCTGCGCCTACTGTCACGCGCGTGAGAGCTGTGAGCGCTGTCACCCGAACGCCACGACGGAACGGACGATCGCCGCGATACCGCGCGATGCGCGCGTCGCGCGGCTGGTGGCGGCACGCCCCGGCGAGTACCCGACGCCGGCCAGCCACCGCGATCCCGATTTTCCGTACGCGCATGGCGTGGCCGCCCGCGCGTCGATCTCGAGCTGCGCGAACTGTCACGCGCAACCGAGCTGCCGCAGCTGCCACATCGGCTCCGGTGCGAGGAAGGATATCGCGCGTCTCCCCCGGGGCGATGGGGGCGGCGCTGCCGGCGTGATTCTGCGCGCGCGGCCCCACGACGTGT